>JBCBZM010000093.1:0-11940 GCA_039815345.1 Planctomycetota bacterium
CACCGCGGCGGCCGCAGGCGGGTGGAAGGCCCCGATGCCGGCCGGCCCGATGACCTGAATCGCGAGCAAGGCCCAGAACGACTCGGCAAATCCGATGCTGGCGACGGCGAGCAGCGCGACCGCGAACCCGATCGTGCCAAAGACCCGGGTATGGAACCGATCGCACAGCCAAGCCACCGCGGGCTGGATCGCACCCGAGCAGACCGACCCGGTCGCGAGCAAGATCGCGATCTCCGCGTCTGAAAGCGTCAGGCTCGCCTTAAGCAACGGCATCAGCGGGATGACGACGAACGAGAGCACGTCGACAAACGTGTGCCCCACGACCACCGTGGCCGCCCGTCGGCCGGGCGCCGAGACTCCGGCTTCGGGCACGTCGGCCGGCGCCGGCGCCATGGTCGCGGCTTCGGGATACGGAGCGTGGTGGGTGGTCATCGGGCCCGGGACGGTATGCCGCCGGCCGGCTCAACCGATGGACCCCGCCCCGGGGTGGGCTCAGGAGCGATCCGGGGGCGGGGCTGGTTCCAGACCCACCACTCCGGTATCGTCTGCCCACCGGGGCCGATTCGGGCCACACATCTCGTTTCAAGCGATCGGCCCTCGGAGGGGACCCAGGCCGATCGGCACGCGGACCGCCCAGATCGCGCGTTCGTTCTATGTTTGGAGTATCGATCGATGCAGGCTCGAATGACCCGCCTTCTCGTGGCGTCCGCTGTGGTTTCGCTCGCCGGCTCGGCTCTTGCCCAGCAGGCAGCGCCGCGGGGCCTGGCCGATGCCCGGTTCCAGACCGCACCGACCTCTGCCCAAAGTACGGTCGCCCAGCCGCAGGCCGCCCAGCCTGAAGCGCAGCGCAGCGTGATGGCCCGCGTCGATCTCCGCACGCAGCAGGATCTGCTCGCGGTCACGACGATCGCCGAGACGTTCTGGTCGTGCCGAATCGGCGTCGGCCCGGTTGAAGTGCAGTTCGAGGCGGGCGACCTGGCCACGCTCGACGCGCTCGGGCTCGAGTATGAAGTCTTGGTCGAAGACGTGGATCGCCTGATCGCGC
This sequence comes from Planctomycetota bacterium, assembly GCA_039815345.1. Classification (GTDB taxonomy): domain Bacteria; phylum Planctomycetota; class Phycisphaerae; order Phycisphaerales; family UBA1924; genus JBCBZM01. The sequence continues at coordinate 1,046 of JBCBZM010000093.1, forward strand.
TGGAGCGCGCCTCGATCGAAGAGCTCCGCCTGCTGCGCGGGCTGGACTGGTACGACAACTACAAGACCTACCCCGAGTTCCTCGCGTACGCCGACGATCTGATCGCGCGCTTTGGCCCGGCGGGCACGGAGAACCCGGGCCTGCTCAAGAAGGAAATCATCGGGCAGTCGCTCGAAGGCCGGGACCTCTTCGCGCTGCGTGTCAACGCGCCGGGCGCCACGCCCAACACCAAGCCCGCCATGCTCTTCAACGGCGGGCAGCACGCGCGCGAGTGGGTCAACCCCGCCACCACCATGTACATCGCCGAGCAGTTCTGCGCGACCTACGGCGCCGATCCGCAGGCCACGCGCATCCTCGATGCGCTCGAGATCCTCGTCGTCCCGCTCATCAACCCGGACGGCTACGTCTACTCCTGGCAGAACAGCGGCACGCGGCTGTGGCGCAAGAACCGACGCGACAACGGCGACGGCACACGCGGCGTCGATCTCAACCGCAACTGGGACATCTTCCACGGCGGGCCCGGCGCCGACAACATCACCTCGTCCGACATCTACCACGGCCCGGCCGCGTTCAGCGAACCCGAAACCGCGGCGCTGCGCGACTACCTGTTCGACCAAAACCTCGTCGTCGGGCACTTGGACATTCACTCGTTCAGCCAGTTGATCCTGTGGCCTTGGGGCTACGGCTTCGTCAGCCCCCCGGCCGAAGACGAGGCGTTGTTGACCACGCTGGGCCAGGCGATGGCGCAGGCGATCCAGCAGGAATCGGGCGTGTCGTACACGCCGCAGCAGTCGGTCGATCTGTACCCCGCCTCGGGCACGTGCTCGGACTGGTTCTATGACCAGGGTGTGTACAGCTACACGATCGAGCTGCGCGACACCGGCAGCTTCGGCTTCGTGCTGCCGCCGGAACAGATCCTGCCGACGGCCCGCGAGCACTTCGAGGCCGTGCTGGTGATGTGCGACGCGTTCGTGGATCCGATCGCGGTGCAGCCGCTGTCGGCCGCGCCGGTCTCGGTGGCGCCCAACACACCGTTCGATGTTTCGTTCTCGGCAACGGCCACCTACGGCCAGCTCGACGCGGCCCAGTCGTTGCTCGTCACGCGCGTGGACGGCGGCACGTGGAACTCGACGCCGTTCAACGGCCCGGCGCCTGTCTTCAGCGGCTCGGTGCCCGGCGCCGATTGCGGCTCGCTCATCGAGTTCTACGCCCAGTTCGAAACCACCGACGGCCAGATCGTCACCTTCCCCGCCGACATCGAGCAGTCCTTCGCCGTCCTTGTGCAAGACAGCGAGGTCGCGCTGTTCGACGACGGCGAATCCACCGCGGGCTGGACCGTCGGCGCGCCGAGCGATACCGCGACCACCGGCGTCTGGGAGAACGGCGCGCCGATCTTTACCGGCGCCCAGCCCGCGGCCGACCACACACCCGGAGCCGGAACGAACTGCTGGATTACCGGCGCGTTCGGCGCCTCGCTGGGCGACAACGACGTCGACGGCGGCGCCACGACGCTGACCAGCCCCGCGCTCGACACCGACCCGGCGAACAGCGCCTTCCCCGGCGCCGAGGCCTTCATCCGCTACTACCGCTGGTACTCCAACAACACCGGCGGCTCGCCCAACGCCGACACCTTCCAGATCGACATCTCCGACGACGACGGCGCCACGTGGACCCAACTCGAAGCCGTGACCGAGAACACCCAAGAGTGGACCGAAGCGACGTTCCGTGTCGCCGACTTCGTCACGCCGACCAGCACGGTGAGGCTGCGCTTCATCGCCGAAGACGCGGGCGGCGGCTCGGTCGTGGAAGCGGCGATCGATGACCTGGAAGTCTTCTTAGCCGGCTGTCCGGGGACGCTGCTCGCCGCCGACCTGACGACCTCGGGCCTGGCCAACGGCGAACCCGACGGCATCGTCGATCTCAGCGACTTCAGCTACTACCTCAGCCTGTGGTCGCAGAGCGATATCACCGCCGACGTCACCACGACCGGCACCGCCAACGGCACGCCGGACACGGTGGTCGACCTGAGCGACTTCAGCTACTACCTGAGCGTCTGGTCGAGCGAGGCGGGCTGAAAGCCGTCGCGGACGGCGGGATCGACGAAGAACGACGCGTCGGTCCCTTCGAACATCAGCTCGCGCCGTTCCGGAGAACGAGGCCAGCCCGGCCACGGCGCGCACGTGCCGGGGTTATGGCTGAAGCTCGGGGCGCCGGTCCGAACGAGCGGCGTCGGACGCGCCATCGCCTCGCGAGCGCACTCGATCGTGCGCGCCCACTCGTGCTCCGGCCGATCGTCGCGCAGTTCCCGTAACCGATGCCGGTCCCTCGAGAGCAGGTCCGCGATCGCTGGAAAGAAGTTGTTCGATCGACCCGTTGCAGCGGGGCCAGGCGTCACGTCGGTCGCACTCGGGCCGTCGTCATCCTCCAAAGAAAAGACGAGATTCGTTGTGATGTACCGTTCGCCGACCAGCAAACGCTCGCGAGGCACGATCGGTCGAATCACGGCCGTCATGAACCAGAGCAAGGCGACGGCATCGAACTCGATCGAGTACGCCGCGAACACCGTTGAACCATGACCCTGATACACGAGCACGGCGGGCTCGGCCAGCCCCGAGTCGAGTCGAAATCGGAGCGCTTCGATCGGTGAATCCCAATGGAATCCTCCCGAGAACGAGTATCTGGTGTACTTCCAGGGTCTCGTGTCTTCACACAACGGATCAATCCAGCGCGCCCACATGGTGGAGAGCGGCAGGCAACCCGGGTACGACGCGCCCGCCGGACGCCGGGGAGTTCGTTGCCCCTTAAAGAACCTGCTTGACCGCCACAAACGCATCGATCTTGACCTCTCATTCTGAAGAGGACACCGTCGGGTTCTCATCCATGCCCTGCTCAGCTTCCGCTTGCCGGGCGCGGGCGACTTCTTCCTCGGTCGCCAGTTCGCCTTCCGACGAACCCACCACCGCCGCGACCATGCAGTCGCCCGTCACGTTGCACGTCGTGCGGCACATATCGAGGATGCGGTCGACGCCCAGGATGATCGCGATGCCCTGGGTCATGACGTCCTCCGACACCAGCGGCCCGCCGTCGGGCCCGCGCAGTGCTTGCAGCACGATCACCAGCATCAGGATGCCCACGCCCGGCACGCCCGCCGTGCCGATCGAGGCGAGTGTGGCGGTCAGCACGATGGTGAGCTGCTGACCCAGCGTGGCGTCGATGCCGAACAGTTGCAGGATGAACAACGCGGCGACGCCCTGATACAAGCCCGTGCCGTCCATGTTGATCGTGGCGCCGACGGGAATGACGAAGCCCGTGACCTCTTCGGAGACGCCGAGGCGTTTCTCGACGCAGTCGAGCGTGACGGGCAGCGTGGCCGAGGAACTGGAACTCGAGAAGGCCATGAGCTGCGCCGGCGCGATGGCGCCGAAGAACCGGCCGAGCCGCACACCCGCGAGCCCACGCACGGCGATCGGGTAGACGATGAAGATCATCACCGCCAGAGCCGCGATGACGACCGCGACGTAGGCGATCAGCGCGCCGAGAGCGCCGAGGCCCATCGTCGCCATGACTTTGGCGAGCAACGCGAACACCGCGTACGGCGCGAACAGCATCACAACGTGAATGATCTTGATGACCGTGTCTGTCAGCGCCTGCGCTACCACGATCACCGGCCCGGACTGCTTCTGCGGGATCATCGACAGCCCGATGCCGAGCGCCAGCGCAAAGAAAACGATCTGCAGCATGTTCCCGTCGGCCAGCGCGCCGAACGGGTTGGTCGGCACGACGGTCTCGATGGTGCGCCACAGGTCGGACTTCTCGCTCTGCGCGGCGCCCACGCGGCTCATGGCGTCGGCCGCGCCCTCGGCCGCCATCGCCGTGCGGGTCTCTTCGTTCACCCAGGAGCCCGGCTTCACGATGTTCGCGAAGAGCAAACCGATCGTGATCGCCAGTGCGGTGGTCAGCATGTAGATGCCGACGGTCTTGCCGCCGATGCGCCCGATTTTGCGGATGTCGTTCAGGCTGGCGGCGCCCGCGACGAGGCTGAACAGCACGATCGGCGCCGCGATGAACCGCAGGAAGCGGATGAACATGTCGCCGACAAACTCATTGAGCCGGGCGATGAATCCGAGCGTGCCGCCGATGAAGCCGCCGGCGTCGATCGTGCGCGTGAACACGCCGGCGCCGTCCTGCGCTGTGCCGCTCTGGATCAGGTTGATCGCCAGCCCCACGACCAGACCCAGCACCAGGCCGATCAGGATCTTCCAGTGCAGGGCCATCTTGCTTCGGCCCGCTCGTCCGGCGGCGTCGGGCTTGGGGCTCGATCGATCAGGGTCACGTTTGGGTTCGCTCATCCTGCGAGCTTGCCCGAATGGCTCTCGCGTGACAAGTCGGGCGTATCGCCTGACATTCGGCGCGATCCCGCCGCGCCGGGCTTGGTTCGCCGCGATGGGTGACGATAATGCTCGGCAGGAACGATCCGGGGAGCCCTATGACAGGTCGAGTTGTGAGACAGCACGCCGCCACGCGCGGTCCTGGCCTTGGGCTTGTGGCACTCCTTGTGTTTGTGTGCGCAGGCCTGACGGGCGGCGCACGGGCACAGAGCGTGGACAAGTCGGACCCGCCACCGATCGTGACCGACCCGGCCTGGTTCGCGTGGTACGAGGCGCTGCTCGAGCGCCGCCTCGCCGAATGCCCGCGCGAGCGTCGCAGCGCGTTTTACTTCTCCCAGTCCCGCGGTTCGGACATCACGGGCAACGGCTCGTTCGAGGCGCCGTACCGAACACTCCGCCGCGCAACGGTCGTGCTCGACTACCCCGACATCGAACAGACCATGCTGCTCTTCGAACGCGGCGACGTGTGGCGCTTCATCGAGGACCCCGTCACCGGCTCGCGCGACGGGCTCGTCGTCGATCGAGAGCACATCACGATCGCCGACTTCGGCGACCCCGAGCTGCCCGCGCCCCTGTTCACCGCATTCCATCCGTACGAGCCGAGCGATTGGATCGACGTGCCGGGCACGGGCGCGTACTACGTCGAAGACGAACGCCCGATCACCTGGATGCGCGACAGCGAGGACCCGGACCGCGTCTACGCCCGGCTGAGCACGATCGCCGATGTGATCGCCCGCCCCGGCTCGTTCACGCTCGACACCGAGTTCGAGCGGCTGTACGTCCATCCCCTGCCGGAGCCCGACGGCTCGATGCTCGACCCGCGCACGGGCGTGCGCCTGATCGAATCGGTGGTCGAGACCGGCTCGGGCATCCGCGTCACGGCCGACGGCTGCCGTGTCGAGAACATGCGCCTCCACGGCTGGGGCATGAACGGCGGCCCGCTCGCCAGCCAACGCCACGGGCTCGACCTCCAGGTCATCGACGACGAACGCGCCGTCGCCGTCAACGTCGAGTCGTACTACGGCTCCAGCCACAACATGGTGCACGCGGCGAGCGGCGCCGGCGGCGGCATCGCGACGTTCGTCAACTGCCGCGCGGGCCTCACCACGTTCAACAACTCCGGCGAGACCATCTTCAACGCCTTCAGCCTGCAGGGCGGTCACCAGGTCATCTTCGACTCGTGCGTCGCGACCCACGGCACGCTGCCCTCGAGCAACTACGACTTCGAGAACACACGCCGGGGGCGTTCGTTCTACTCGCACACGGGCGGCGGCGCGGCTCGCACGGCGCTCATCATCGTGCACAACGGGCGAGCCCTCGCCGGCCCCCACTCGTGCGGTGACTTCGCGGTCCTCGCCGACAACCCCACCGCGACCGAGCTCGAAGACGTCCGCGCGTTCGTCGTCGGCGAGCGGTTCGACGGCGGCGTCGGCACGGGCTCGGGCGCCACGCTGTGCGTGGGCAACATGGCCCGTGTCAACGGCGCCTACATGGACCTCCGCCCGCCCGCGAACGACCCCCACCTCACCACCGCGCCCGCCGGCGGCTGGACGATCAACTGCCTCGTCGAACTCGACCTGACCAACGCCGTGCAGGCCCGCTTCGGCTTCTGGAACGGGCGCTCGAGCCAAACGTTCAACGCGCGCCTGTGGCACTGCGCGATCCATGTGACGACGCGGCCCGATCTCGAGTTCCGCATGGACTACGACACCCCGCACCGCTCGGACGATGTCGTGTTCCGAAACTCCGTGCTGGTGCACCGCGGCGGCGGCGGCGTGTGCCGAGCGTTCCAGGGCGCGAACCCCGCTTCGCAGAGCTCGGAACTCTTCGCCGCGGATTTCCTCCCGGACAGCCTGCCGAGCCGAGCAGCGGTGATCCCGCTTGAGCACGCGCCCGCGCTCGACGGTTCGCTCGTCACGGCTTCACCCTTGTGGTTCGCGGCTTGGCCGATGACGCCGCGGATCGCGTATGAGATCAACCGGCCGCCGGAAGCGTGGCCGATCGAGCGCCCCACCATCGGCCCGCACCAGCCGCCGCCGACCGCCGACGTAGACCTCGACGGCAACGGCGCCCTGGACATCGAAGACCTCTACCTCTGGAGCCGATCGCCCACCGACGCGAACGGCAACGGCGAGATCAACGACGAGGACTCGGCCTTCTTGCAACGCGCGTTACGCTGGGGCCAGCCTTAGATCGGTGCTCAAAAGGAGACCCCGCGCGTGCGTGTCTTTCTGATCCGTCACGGCAAAGCCAAGCCCGACTCGCCCACCGGGCTGGACGACGACCGCGCCCTCCGCCCGCGCGGGCATCGGCAGGCGTCCTACCTCGCCGGCTTCCTCGCGGCGCGCCCCGATCGCCCCGCGATGGTCGTTGTCAGCGGCCTCGTCCGAGCGGTGCAGACGGCCGAGCCGATCCTCGCGGCCGTGGGCTGTCCGAGCGAGACCGACCGAGCGCTCGGACGCTTCTTTGATCCCGACCCGCCCGCCGACGCCGTGCGCCGGCACGCCCGGCTGCCCTCCATCGCGATCATCGGGCACAACGAACAACTCTCGCTCGCGCTCTCCGACTGGACCGGCGGCGCCGAGCGTCTCAGCACAGGCGAGATGGCGGTGCTGGAAATCGAGCGCGGCAACGCCGCGTCGCCATCGGCGCTCCTGAGCGCCGAGCTCTGCGCACGCATCCGCCTCTCAGAAGAGGACGCCTAGTTCGAAGATGTTGAGTTCCGTGCGTTCCGCTCAGGTCTCGATCGTCAACAGCGTCGCCGTGCTGACGTCCGTGCCCGTCCATTGCAGAGTCGCCGGGTCGAAGGCGTAGCGGATCACGTCGCCGTCGTTGTCGGCGCCGACGAGGTTGATCACCCCACCGCCCGAGGTGAACCCGCGGATCGCCCCGCCGGGCCGATCGACGTCGGTCACGAGCGAGGACAGATCGGCGATGCGCCAATCTGTCAGCCCCGGCGCCCACCAGTACGCGACCACGTTGCCGTCGCCGTCGAGACCCGCGACGTTCAAGCCGCCCCACGGCGTGACGTAGCTGGAAATCGAATCGCCCGACAGCGCCGGCCCGCCGAACGCCGCGGTCAGATCGCTCTGGCGCCAATCAGCGCCGAAGCTGGGCAGCCACCACGTCGTCACCACGCTGCCCGTGCTGGTGGTGCCGGCCAGGTTGATCGCGCCCCACGTGGTGAGGAAGACCGTAAGCGTGCCCTCGTACGCCGGCGCGCCGGTGAGCGCGGACAGGTTCGAGACGCGCCAGCCGTCGAGGCCCGGCGCCGTCCACGCGGCCCAGATGCGGCCTTCGCTGTCCAGGCCGGCGATGTTCAGCCCGTTCCACGACGTGACGTAGCTGATGATCTCGCCCTCGAGTTCCGGCAGGCTCTGGTTGATCGCCGCGAAGTCCGTGCGCGTGAGGTTCTGGTAGCCCCACGTCGAATCGACACGCTGGTACACCACCAGGTCGCCCGACTCGGTCAGGCCGGACACATACACCCAGCCCTCTTGCGATTCGAACACCGTCACGTCGGACACGATCGCCTCGGCGCCCGCGATGGACGTCGTCAGGTTGGCCGAGATCCACGTCTCGTCGTCCAGCGTCGAGAGGATCAGGACGCCCGTGGTATCGGCCGCGACCACCGACGTGCGCTGCGTGAGCGCGTCGGCAAACGTCTCGACCGCGCCCTCGAACGAGCTGCGCCCGCTCGCGGCCAGCACGTCGCGCTGCGTCCATCGGCCGGACTCGCTGTCGAAGCGGAAGTACTCGATCCGGTCATCTTCGCTGCCGCCGTCCACCGTCGTGACCAGCGTCGGCCGGCCCGTCGGGTCGGCGCTGCCGATGACCTCGCCCTGCGGCGTGACCGGTCGCCCGCCGCCGGTGTACAGCACCTCGGTGCTCTCGATCGTCACGAACCCGTCGGCGTTGGCGTTCGGGTTGTTCGGGTCGAACTGCGCCGTCACGGGCAGGTCGGTGAACGCGCCGCCGCCGTTGAACTTCGGCAGATCGGAGATCGCCAGGACAACGTCCCAGCCGTCCACCACGCGGGCGAACACGGTGAAGCCCTCGTTCTGGAAGTCGAGGCGGGCGCCGGATTCGTCCGTCGCGTTGCGGTCGCTCAGGTTGAAGAAGAACTCGCGCGTCGCCGAGTCCGGGTCACCGCCGAGCTTGGCCATCGCGACGGTGCGTTCAAGGTTCGACACGCCCGGCTCGTTCTGGATCGTGCCGTTGTCGGGAATGTCATCGAAGAAGCCGCTCTGCTCGTTGAACTCGAACCCGCCGCCCTGCAGGACAAAGTTCGATCCGTCCTGATAGTCGGCCGAGCGGTGGAAGACCGAGCCGTCGTACGAGCCGTCGTTGATGTAGCCGAGGAAGGCGGTCACGGTTTGCGGCGCCTCGTCTTCGAGCAACTCGAGCACGATGTCGCCCTGATTCGTCTCCAGACGAACCAGCGTGTTGTCCTGCTCGATGACCGACGAGAGCAGCGTGCGGGGTTCGAGCGTTTCGATCTTGCCCGACTCAAACAGATCGGCGTGATGCCGGACCACGCGCGGCGAGGCGCCCGAGCGGGCCGACGCCGGCCTGCGCGACCACAGGTTCCGCCGACGCGTCGCCCATCCCGTACTCACTTCGTCGCCGCGATGCCGCATGCTCAAACTCCCGTTCGCTCGTTGACTGTCTATACGTCAGGTGGGGATACGTCCGGTGTGGCCGGGGCGCCCGCTCCGTCGCCCGTCGTACGACCGACACGGCGGCGCGGATGTCACAGGGCCGCTGATTTCCGATTCGCAAGCCCGCCAGGACTTCGTTCTGAGAGGCGCTGCCTGTGGATGAGTCGCACGAGGCGGCCCAAGCTGTCAGGAACGCCCCACGTGCGAACGCCCGGCCTCTATCCCCCAAGCCGTGCGCTGCTGCCGGGCAGCGTGCTCGGCGACCCGTTCGCCAACCGGCTGCCGCCCGGCCGGCGTCCGGTTCGGGCCGGCCTCCGGTTCGAGCCGGGAAGCCCCGCGGTTGCGTCCGCGGGCCGCTCCGGGCGGCCGGCAATAGGGCATCAAGGACTCGAACCTTGACTAAGTGAATCAGAATCACTCGTGCTACCGATTACACCAATGCCCCAACATCAGGACGGATCGCCCTGAGCGGCAGGATTCTACGCAACCAACGGCCTCGGTCCAAGGGCGCTGCCCTGCCGAGTCCGCTGTCACGACGTCTGTGATGGGGGTGTGCGACGCCTTCGGCTGGGTCGGGCCACGCAAGAGGAGATCAGCCGGATGGGTTTAGCCGCGGAACGGGATCGGCTTGGCCCGGCCGAACTGGGCGCCGGGCCGGTTCGGGTCCTGCAAGGGCGTTGCCGAGGGCGTCTCGATCGGTCGGGCCTGGGCGGGCTTTTGATTCGTCGGCGTGGCGGGCTTCTTCGGCCCGCCGATCAGCGTGTCCCCGTCGATCGGCGAGGTCTCGCCCGCGTCGAAGGCCGCGGGGTCCGCCGGGGCGTCCTGCGGCTCGGCGCCATCGGTCCGGCTTGCCGACCGCGTGCGGTCCAGCTTGGACAGGATCGAACGTACCTGGCTCATGGTCCGCTGTGAAGTTGACATTCGGGTCCTTCCGCCATCCGTGCGCGGGTTCGACGCCTGCCGCCACCCGAACGGGCGTCACGGCGGGCTCGCGTGGGCTCGGCCTTCCGATGGCCTCATGCCCCTCGGCCATTGCTATCGGCCCGCCACAATGACGACTCACCCCATAGAGCCCCTCAGTGAAAACGCATCCCGGAAGATGGACCGGCTGTGCGGGCTGGCCCGGAACCGCGGGCGCCCGTAGGCTCACGCGTCCCCCGTATGGTGTCCCAAACACCGCCCCAAACGCCTTTCCACATGCTGGTCCAGACGGGGGCCCCTACCCACTCCGGGAGTTCTCATGGCCGAGGTCACGCTTGCTGATGTCCACAAGACCTACCCCGGCGGGTTCCACGCCGTCAAAGGGTTCAACCTCGACATCGCCGACGGCGAGTTCATCGTCCTCGTCGGCCCTTCCGGCTGCGGCAAGTCGACCACGCTCCGCATGGTCGCAGGCCTCGAAGAGATCACCGGCGGCGAGATCCGCATCGGCGACCGCGTCGTCAACAACGTCCACCCCAAGGACCGCGACATCGCGATGGTCTTCCAGAACTACGCGCTCTACCCGCACATGAGCGTCTACAAAAACATGGCGTTCGCACTCAAGCTCCGCCGCACGCCCAAGGCCGAGATCGACAAGCGCGTCCGCGAAGCCGCCCAGATCCTCGGCATCGAGCCTCTGCTCGAGCGCAAGCCCAAGCAGCTCTCGGGCGGGCAGCGCCAGCGCGTCGCCGTCGGCCGGGCCATCGTCCGCGAGCCCAAGGCCTTCCTCTTCGACGAGCCCCTCTCCAACCTCGACGCCAAGCTCCGCGTCACGACCCGGGCCGAGCTCAAGCAACTCCACCAACGCCTCAAGACCACCACCATCTACGTCACGCACGACCAGGAAGAAGCCATGACCCTCGGC
>JBCBZM010000055.1:0-18706 GCA_039815345.1 Planctomycetota bacterium
CGGACGCGAGACTCCACGCCGCGTCGGCGTCGGGCCAGCCGATGCGGATTTGGAACTCGGGGATAGAGGTGTCGGAGTCGAAGAGATCGAGGCCGGGGATTTGGGCTTGGGCGGGTCTGCTGGGGAAGAGAACAAGCAGGAGAAGAAAGAGGGGGATGTACAAGAGAGAAAGAAGACCCCTCACCCCGGCCCACTGCGTGGGAGCGAAGCTCTCCCCCAAGGGGAGAGGGAGGCAGGAGCGGTCAGGTTGGAATGGCTTGGGTTGCATGATGATGTGACGAGAGCGACGGACGATGGCTCATTGGGGGGTTAGAGGTACACCTTTCGGTTGTAGATGAACCATTCGAGGAGCATGATCGCGAGGGCGGCGAGCATGAGCCAGGGCCAGAGGGCGCGGCGGGTCTGGGCGTCGCGGTCGTTGTTGACCTCGGCCTGACCCGTGGCGAGGCGGATGGTCGATGCCGGGAAGACGTCGCTCTCGGAGGGGTCCAGGAGGTTGACGGCAAGGGGGCGGAGGGCGCGGCTGCCGACGCGGGCGTCGTCGGTGGCCGACGGGCCGGACCAGGTGAGTTCGTAGAGGCCGACGGTGGAGAGCGGGCCGTAGACCACGCGGCTGTCGGCGCCGACGGGAACGCTGGCGGTGTCGCCTGCGGGTGTGCGGATGGTGACTTCCTCGGCGCCGATGGGCAGGCGCGTGGTGAGGACGCGGCCGGGGCGGAGGGCGTCGTCGCGGGCGGAGACCTCGGCGTCGCCCTGGGCGAGGTAGTTGATGCTCTGGGCGAGGAAGACGACGAAGCCGACGTCGAAGGGCCAGGTGCTGGCGGCGGGGTCGAAGGGGGCGACCAAGGCGCGGGCGTCTGCGTCGGCGAGTTCGTAGAGGGCGGGGCCCTTGTCGGTTTCAATGAGTGCGGTGGCGGTGGAGTCGGGGCCGGGGCGGGTCTCGGGCATCTCGCCGATGAGCAGGTTGTCGAGCAGAACGCCGGAGAGCGCGGGGTGGTCTCGGCGCCATTCGATGACGGTGGCGGCGCCCTGCTCGATGGGCGGCTCGAAGGCGGCGGGGCCCTGCGGAGCGGCGCCCAGTACGAGGTACCGGCCCGGCGGCATGGACTGGCCCGCGGGCGCGGCCGGGAGGTAGCGGTCAAGAACGACGACGTCGTAGGGCGTCTCGCCGGCCGATGACGCGGCGCGGTCCTCCCACTGCTCGGGCGTGAACTCGTCGAGTTTGGCGAGGGGGAGGGCCTCGAGCGCGGGGCGGAGGTAGAAGGCGCCGGTGGTGACGATGGCGACCGAGGCCCGGCGTGCGGCGGGGACGACGAGCCAGCCTCGGTCGTCGGTGGAGAGCACGTCGCGCGCGGCGCTGGCAGAGTCCGCGGTGTCATCGTTGAGCCGAACGTTGACGGCGACGACGGCGCTCTCGGCGCGGGTGAGGCGGAAGACGGCGCCGGTGACGGTGGGTGTGGGCGGGGTGTTGACGGGGAGTGAGGGATCGACGCGCGCCGGCGGGAGAGTGATGGTGGAGATGCGTTCGACGACGCCGTCGATGAGGAGCTCAACGTCGGCGGTCGCGGGTTGGGTGATGGTGGATTGCACGCCGACGAACACGGAAAGGTTTTCAGGTGTGTCGAAGCTGCGTTCGGCGCGGAGGCCGGTGATGGCGAGGTTGCTGGAGGTGGTGGCGCCGACGGGGTGGTAGACGACGGTGTCTTCGGGGCCGGGGAGCACGCGGTCGGCGTCGGCGAGTCGGCCGTCGCTGAACACATGCAGCGTGGCGGGCACGCCGGCGGAGAGGCCTAGGTCGTAGACCTGGCCGTCGCGGTCGTCGACGTACTTGCGTGTGGGGGCGTGGGCCTTGGCGAGGACGAAGGCTTCTTCGAGTTCGCCCACGGCGTCGGTGGCTTGGATGCCCTCGATCGCGCGGCGGAGAAGGTCTTTATCACTGGTGAAGGTCTGGCGGACCTGAGCACTGGCGGAGAAAGCGATGACCATGGCCTCGTCGGCGGTGTCGCGAACGAACAGGCCGGCGTCGCGGAGGGAGTCGACGAGGACGAGAGCGCGCTCTTTGGCTTCGGCGAGGCGCGAGTTGTCGTCATCGTCCTCGGTGTCGCCGTCGGTGGCGGTCATGGAGGCGGAGGTGTCGATGAGGATGATGTGGCGTTGGCCGACGGACTCGGAGGATTGGAACTCGGGCTGCGCGAGCGCGAAGAGCGCGGCGGCGAGGATCAGCAGTTGGAGCAGCAAGAGCAGGTTTTTGCGGAGTTTTTGGAAGGGCGCGTTGGCTTGGAGGTCCTCGATGGCTTGGCGCCACAGGAGGGTGGTCGAGACTTCGACCGTGCGGCGGCGCAGCTTGAGGAAGTAGAGGATGATGAGCGCGGGGATCGCGATGGCGGCGGCGATCGCGGCGATGAGAGGTGTGGCCCAGGTCATTTCAACACCATCTTTACTTTCGCCTCAATCCGCTCAACAGAAACGAGAGACATCGACGTTGACGAACATCATTGCAATGGCCGATACAGCACAGTGATTCGAGGTCCCGCCGTCGAGTTGCCAGACACAGTCCAAGCCACAGAGATGCCATTGGACACCTCAACATCTAGAGGCAGCACATCTGTTCGGACTGGCCCGTTCCCCGCACTGACTGTAGAGACCGCGGTCGCGATGTATTCGCCGCTTGTTGGATTCCGCGATACGGCGTCGATCGTCCCTGGACCATCAAAGACGATTGCCCAACCGAAGGAGACCGAGACACTGTGCAGGATGGCAGGGCCGGTGACGATGTTCACGGCAGTCGTTACATTCGATCCGCCCGTGGTTGAAAAGATCTCCCAAGGCCCGGATGTCTGCCCCAGCGTTACCTCGAGCTGTTGGACCTGGTTCTGAAGATCCGCGAGAGACGGGTCTGTCTGCTCCACAGGCCCAGCCGGAGGATCGAGCGGACCAAGGCCGATCGCGAGAGCGGCTGCAGCCGTAAAGAGCCCGACGAAAAAGCACAGAGCCAGACGAACTTTTCCGCTATGTGATTTCACAGCATCTCTCCTTTGTACTACCGAACAACACCACGTCGTCTTAGGTAATCCAGCAGCAGCGTATCGATCTCCGTCTCGCTGCTGACGGTGATCATGCCGATCTCTCGGCGGGCGCAGAAGTCTCGGAGGCCGTCGCAGTAGGCGCCGAGCATGGCTTTGTAGCGTTTGATGAGTGGGGCGGAGATGGTGACTTCGGCGAGGTCGGCGTCTTCCATGTCTTTGAGGCGGAGGTCGCCCGCGACGCCGCCGGGGGCGGTGGGTTCGAGTTCCTGGGGCGCGAGGACTTGGATACAGAAGACGTCGTACCCGCGGCCGACGAGCATGCGGAGGCCATCTTCGTAGCCTTCTTTGTAGAAGAAATCGGAGAGGACGACCATGACGCCTCGGCCCCGGCGTGTGAGGGCGATGCGTTTGCAGGCGGCGCGGAAGTCGGAGCCGCCGGCGGGCTGGAGTGTGCAGAGGAACTTGGCGAGGTCGTGGACGCGGCGTTTGCCGCGGAGGTCGCGGATGCTGCCGGCGACGCCGCCGGAGGTGGGTTCGAGTTCGGTGGCGCGTTCGCCGAGCGCGGTGCAGGCGACGCGGTTGAGGTTGACGAGACCGATGTAGCCGAGGGCGGCCGCGGCCCGTTGCATGAACTGGAACTTGCTGGGCTCGCCGCAATCTGCGGAGGCGGTGCAATCGACGACCAAGTGCAGGGAGAGGTCTTCTTCTTCCATGAAGAGCTTGAGGAAAAGGTGATCGAGGCGGGCGAAGATGTTCCAGTCGATGTGGCGGAGGTCGTCGCCGACGACGTAGGGGCGGTGGTCGGCGAACTCGACGGATTCGCCGCGGCGTTTGGATCGGCGTTCGCCCTTGAGCTTGCCGGCGAAGACCTTTCGGCTGGTGACGTCGAGGCTGGTGAGGCGGGCCGACAGCGTGGGGTCGATGAGGTCGTCGATAGTTTGGGGTTGTGTGCGGTTAGTGGATTGGAGCATGGTTGAGGCCTCTAGAAATGCGTACGCGGAGGGCGCGGAGAGGACGCGGAGATCGCGGAGGACGCTGCTCGGGGTTGCGGCCGGAGGGCCCTTTCGTTGACTCGGCGGTGGATGGATTGGGTGAGGACCGGCGTGTTGAAGTTCAGGAGCAGTCCCACGGGGTATCTGCCGTAGTGGAGATATGACAGGAGCTGGGCCAGATGTGCGTCGGCGATGCGTTCGGTTGCTTTGAGTTCAAGAACGATGGTGTTGTCGACGACAAGATCGAGACGCTGGGGCGGCAGTTCGACGCCTTTGTAGTCCGACCGGACGACGACTTGCTGCTGATAGGGGATACCGGCGAGATCCAGTTCGTGTGACAGCGCGGCCTCATAGATGGCCTCGGCCAGTCCCGGACCGAGGGTGCGATGCACCTCGATCGCGCAGCCGATCACTCGCTCGGACAACGCGTTGATCTCCGCCGGGATGTCGCTCCATCTCATGGCCATTTCTTTGTCTCCGCGATCTCCGCGTCCTCTCCGCGCCCTCCGCGTACTGCCTTTACGAACTTGACACCGGAGCCGCCGCCGGGACGGGCTCGGTGGGGGTGAGTTTGAGGATGTCGGCGACGAGGGCGTCGGGGTCCATGCGGTCGGCTTCGGCTTCGAAGTTGAGCAGGACGCGGTGGCGCAGGCACGGGAGCGCCACGTTCTGGATGTCCTTGTAGCTGACGTGGTAGCGGCCGTCGGTGACGGCGGCGACCTTGGCGGCGAGGATGAGGGCCTGCGCGCCGCGCGGGCTGGCGCCGCAACGGATGTAGCGGTTGGTGGGCCCGCTGGCGCCGCCGGCGGCGAGGTCCCCTTCGGGGTGCGTCGCCATGACGAGCCGTGCGGCGTACTGCTTGACGTGGGGCGCGACGACGACGCCTCGGATGAGTTGCTGGGCGGCGAGGATGGCGGGGCCGTCGATGACGCGGGAGGGCTGGGGCGTTTCGGCGCCGGTGGTGCGATCGAGGACGGTCATCAGGTCGTCGAGCTTGGGGTAGCCGACGTTGATCTTGAGCAAGAAGCGGTCGAGTTGGGCTTCGGGCAACGGGTAGGTGCCTTCTTGCTCGATCGGGTTCTGCGTCGCCAGAACAATGAAGGGCAGATCGAGTTTGTAAGTGGTGCCGGCGACGGTGACGCTGCGTTCCTGCATGGCTTCGAGGAGTGCGGACTGGGTCTTGGGCGTGGCTCGGTTGATCTCGTCGGCGAGGAGGACCTGCGCGAAGATCGGCCCGCGCTGGAACTCGAACTGTCGCCGACCGGTGTCGGGGTCCTCGCTGACGATGTTGGTGCCGAGCACGTCGGCGGGCATGAGGTCGGGGGTGAACTGCACGCGATTGAAGGGCAGGTGCAGCGTCTCGGCCAGCGTGCGGATGAGCATGGTCTTGCCGAGGCCGGGGACGCCCTCGAGGAGGACGTTGCCGCCGGCGAAGAGCGCGGTGAGAACGCTGTCGACGACGGTCTGCTGGCCGACCATGACCTTGCCGATCTCGGCCCGGAGGTTGTTGAACGTGGTGCGGAAGGCGTCGCACTTGGCTTTGACTTCCGCGGGGGTTTCTTGCATGTCGGGGTTGGGGGCCATGGGCGTTTCCTTGCGGTGGCAGGTTGGCACGGCTTGGTTTGCGAGCCGTGATGTTGGGCGTGGGAACACGGGTTGCCCTTCGGGTCAACCCGTGGCACCCGGCCTTGCTGCGGCGTGGTCGGTCAGTCGTTGTCCATCTCTTCTTGGGCGCGTTTCTTGGCTTTCATGAGGCGTGACATGCCGGCTTCTTCGTCGGCTGCTGGCGTTTGTGGTTTGGGCTTGGGCTTTTTGGGCTGGTCCGGCGTGGGGGTTGTCAGCGGGCCCTCGGATTTGCCCATGCGGGCGAAGAGTTCTTTGTCGTCGATGTCGAACTTGCGTTTGGCCATTTGCGACTGGGTGCGTTGGGCGTCTTTGATGGCTTGGCGTTCGAGTTTCTCGGCCGCGGCGCCGACCTGACCCTGCGCGTCCATGCCGGCGCGGGCTTTGGCGCGGGCAGCGGCGAGGGCGTCGAGCTGTTCGCCGGCTTTGCTTTCGCGCGGGCGGAACAGGCCCGCCGTCCAGGCGACGATGCCGCGGGGATCGATGCGGACGCGGCGGACGGCGACGTCGGCGAGGAAGAGCGCGATCGCGGCGAGCGCGACGGCGAGCCAGATCGGCCGGCTGGCGGTGGGGAAGTCAATGCCTTCGGTGCGCCAGAGTTCGGCGGTCTGCGGGTTCTCGTTGAGGACGCGGCCGCCGGTGCTCTCGGCGACCTGACGCAGCAGCGCGAGGTTGGATTCGAGCGCCCGGTACTCGTCGGCGAAGGGGCGCGTGACGGCGGCTTGCACCGAGCCCTCGAGCCGGGGCGCTTCCTGGCCTTCGGCGGCGTCGGGGTTCGGGGCGTCGTAGACAAGTCCTGCGATGTAGGCGCCGGGCTCGATGGTGGGGAACGAGCCCTGGTACTTGCCCGGCGCGATCTGGCGGAGTTCGACGTCGAGGCCTTCGCCCGAAGGTGTGGCGACGCGCCCGCGGAAGCGGGCGAAGTTGATGCGTTCACCGGCGGGGCTGAGCATGTCGACGAGCAGGAGCGTTTCATCGCCGCGGGTTTCGGTCTGGACGCGGACGTCGGCCGAGCCGCCCGGGCGCATGGCCCAGCGGACGTGCTGTTCCCAGAACTTGCGGAAGTCGCCCCACGCGGTCCAGGAGGGCGCCCATCGGCTGGTGGCGTCGGAGGTGAACGCGACGACCTTGCCGAGGCCGTGCTGCCACTGGGCGGCGACGGGGTCATTCTCCTTGCCGCGCATGGTGACGAGGGCGAGGCCCTCGCGTTCGGCGGTGACGACGTAGCCCGAGATCGGCGGGACGGCCGCGATGCCGCGCATGGGCTCGCTGGCGGCGGGCGTGATGGAGGGGGCGAAGGGCTCGCCTTCCCAGATGAGCGAGCGGCGAATAGTCTGGGCTTCTTTGACGAAGATCTGCGGGAGTCTTGCGAGCGCGGCTTGGGTGTTGACGAAGTAGTTGTTGCCGCCGGTCTGCGTGGCGAGGCGTGCGAAGCGGGTGGTGTCGGCGCGGGAGTGCGGGTAGACGCCGACGGTGGAAATGGTGATGTTGCTGTCGATGAAGTCCTGGATGATTGAAGGGCCGGGGAGCGTGGGGTCGCCGTCGGAGATGATGATCATGTGACGCTGGCCGGCGTCGATGGCTTGGAGGCCGCGGAGGCCGAGCGTGACGGAGGGCGCCATGTCCTGCATGTCGCCGAAGGTGAGGTTGTTGATGGCCTGATTGGCGGCGATGCCGTCGCCGACGGGCTGCATGGGCAGGACCCAATCGGTGCCGGCACCCCACTCGAACTCGATGATGCCGATGTAGTCCAGCCGGGAGAGGGCCCCCACCGCGGCTTTGCTGACCTGCTTGCCGTAGAACACACCTTGCGGCGCTTCGACGGAGTGGATGATGAGCGCGAGCGCGCCGCGCGGGATCTGGCGCTTTTGCGGCGGGTCGAGTTGGACGGGCAGGACGTCTTCGAGGGGCGAGCCGATCCAGCCGCCGGCGCCGAAGGCGTCGGGCCCGCCGACCATAATGAAGCCGCCGCCGGTGTCGTGGATGTACTGGCGGAGTTGTTCCTGTTGGGCCTCGCTGAAACCGTAGTTCTGCTGGTTGAGCATGACCACGGCGTCGTAGCTGTTCCATTCGTCGAGGCTCGTGGGCGCTTGTTCAGCGTTGATGGTGGTGACGCCGAGGTTGGCCTCGGTGAGCGCTTCGAGCATCGAGCCGGCCTCGATCGCTCCATCGGCGATGAGGAGGACGCGGCCTTCGCCTTGGACGAACGTGACGGCGAGGCCCTGGTTGTTTTCGGGCACGGCGTCGCCGACGAGTGAGCCGTCGGCAGCGCGGTCGGGTTCGAAGATGGCGCGGAGGCGTTGGGCGCGTTGGCCGAGCGGCTGGATGGGGATGACCAGCGGGTTGGCGCCGGCGACGAGGTTGACGCGGAAGCCGACGCCGTCGGAATCGGGATCGAGGTCGACGGGTTCGTCGTTGAGCAGCACGGTGACGCGGCCCGAGGTGGGGCGAGTTGCACGGAGCACGACGCGGACGTTCATCGTCTGGCCCGTGCGGACGCTGGTGGGCGTGACGAGGTTTTCGAGGATGACCTCACCCTCAGAGAAGTCGTACAGGAGGGGCAGGACGTCGATGGGGATGTTGGCGGCGGCCGCGGCCGAGGCGGCTTCGAGGAGCGAGCCGGCGGTCTCGTTGCCGTCGGAAGCGAGGACGAAACGGGCCGCGGCGTCTTCGGGGGTGACGGCCATGGCGAGGCGCACGGCGGCGGCGAGGTCGGTGGCGTTGTCGTCGCCGAGGGACTGGCGATCGACCAATCGGCCGAGGCGCGTCGGGAGGGTCTGCACGAAGGCGTCGCGCGCGACGGTGACCACGCCGAAGCGGTCGGTGTCGCCCTTGCCGGCTTCTACGGCGTCGGCGAGGTAGGCGTCGGCGCTCTCTTGGAGCGGGAGCGGGACAGAACGGGAGGCGTCGAGGATGGCTGTGACGGCGACGTCTTCGGACTGGCGGCGCAGCGTGGGCTCGGCCATGGCGGCGACGAAGAGCGTGAGCACGAGCAAGCGGACGACGAGCGCGGTGATGGCGGTGGCGCCGCCGAGACCGGAGAGGCTTCGGCGGGCGATCAAGACGAACAAGGGCGCGAGGACGGGGATAAGGACGAGCCAGAGCGGGCTGTCGAAGTGGACAGGCCCGAGGCCGAAGGCGAGCGTGGAAGAAAGAGGGAGCGCGGTCATGGGGTGGACGCCGATCGGTCGGCGAGGCGTTGCGGTCGGGCTTCTATGGCCGCGGTTTCGACGGGCGTCAGCGCGGGCGCGGGGGAGCGGAAGGCGATGACACGGTTGTTGTCGGAGTCGAGGATATAGACGCGGCCGTCCAGGACATCGAGCGCCCAAGGCGTGGAGAGCTGACCCTCGCGTCGGCCGGGCTCACCGAAGATGGCGAGGGGCTCGCCGGTGTCGAGGTGGAACTGCTGGATCCGTGAGCCGCCGAACTCGGTGACGAGCGCGGTGTTGTCGTTCAAGAGCGTGAGCCCGTAGGGATAGCGGAGCGCGCCAAGTTCGCGGTCGGGCGAGGCGAAGCCCATCCAGGCGATGAGATCGCCTTGGAGCGTGAATCGGCCGATGCGGTGGTTGCAGGCGTCGGTGATGACGAGTTCGGCCTCGCGGTCGGCGGTGGCGGGTCGCACGGCGATGGACTGCGGTCGGTTGAATATGACCTCGCCCTCGGCCGGCGCGTGCGCGGGGTCGGTGAGGACGCCGAGTCGGCCGAACTCGAAGAGCGGGTTGAAGTCGGTATCGAACGCGGTGACGCGGTCGTTGCCGCCGTACTCGGTGACGTAAAGGCGTTGGACGGCGCCGTCCTCGTCGAGCAGGAGCCCGACGTCGGTCGGGTAGACGAACTGGCCGGGCTCTTCACCGAAGCCGCCGAAGGTGTGGATGAGCCCGGGCGGATCGGCGTCGATGTCGTAGACGAGGACGCGGTGGTAGTGGGTATCGGCGACGTAGAGCGCGCGGACGCCGGGGGCTTGCGGCGCCGGGCCGATGGTGAGGCCGCAGGGCTTGCCGACGGAGTGTTCGGGCGTTTCGAAGAGGAGGAGTGACCGGCCGGTCTCGGGATCGAGGCGTTGGATGCGGGCGGACTTATCGATGACCCAGAGGGAGCGGTCGTCGGCGGCCAGGGCTCTCGGGTAGTTGAACTGGCCGGGCGCGAGGCCGACCTCGCCGAAGGTGTGCGGATCAGGGATCGGCGCCTCGGCGGTGGGCAGCGGCGGCCGGCAGGCCGAGATCAAGGAAACAAGAACCATGAGGGCGGCGATTCGCACGCCGATTGCGACGCCGGAGCGGCGCGGCGGGTTCCCTGTGTTGGTCATCGAGGTGGTCGGCATGGGATCGCTGGAGCGAGGCATTGGGCGGCCCATCTCGATCATGGTACAGCCCCGGGAAATCCCGGCTGCGTTGGGCCGTGATTAGTCCGATGAGCCGCCGCGGAGTGCACGCGGCGGGCGGAACGCGGCCATGGCGGCAAGCGCGAGCAGGCCAACGAACAGTGCGACGGCGGCGAGGATGAGACAGGCGGCGGAGAGGTCTTCTTGGCGGGCGTAGTGCAGGCGGTCGAGCAGCGTGCGGGCGAGGGCGCCGCGACCGGGGGGTGTGAGGAGGACCGCGGCTTCGATCTCATGGAATGAGAGCAGGGCCACCAGCACGCCCGCGGCGAGTGGAACGGCGATGGCGGCGGGCCCGGCCGAGGCGGCGAGCGCCCAGAGCGAACGAGCCCCGTCGGCCAGACGCAGGTCGCGCTTCCAGGCGGGCTCGACGGCGGCGAGCGCGCAGCCGAGCAGCGCTGCGACGAACCCGAAGCGGGCGACATGAGCGGCCGCGAGCGCCCAAGCCGTCGGATCGATCGGGAGGACCGCGGCGAAGCGGGCGATGGCGGCGGCGATGAGGATGCCGGGCGCCAGCGCGGTGAAGGCCAGCAGCGCGATCGCGGCGGCGGTCAACCGACGGGCGAGGCGCGCGCCTGTGGAAAGGCCGTGCCAGGTGGCGAGCGTGATGCAGACCGCGATGAGGCCCGGCGCGATCGAGGCGCGGGCGGAGGCGAGCCAGGCGTCGCGGTCGAGTTGCAAAGTGCGCGGCACGGAGGCGAGCTCTTCCAGAGCGTTCATAAAGAGAATGAGCGGCACGGCGACCGCGAGCGCCCAGATCAGCAGCGCGGCCGCGGCGGGCCAGCGCGATCGGAGCAGGGCTCGGCGGGGTTGGTGCGACGCGTCGATTCGGCGGGCGCTGGGGCGCACCGCGGCGCGGGTCGCGAGGACCGCGGCGAACGCTGCGGCGAGAAAGGCCGGCCACGCGGCGAGCCACGCGGCGGCGTGCTGACCCGGCGGGAGCAGGGTCAGCAGTGTCCAGGCCCGGAGCGAGACCGTCTCGAACTGCGCAACGTGCAACGGGATCGCCGAGCCAAGCATGAGCACGGTGAGCATGCCGGCGGCGGCAATGGACGCCCGCGTCAGCGGCGGCGCCAGCAACCCGAGGGCAGCGCGGCGTGGGCGGGCCTCCAGACGCGCGGCGTCGAGCGCGTCGGCGTCGGTCTCGCGCAGGCGCAGCGCGATGATGACCGCGGCGAGCGGCCATGACCAGATCGCCAGTGCGAACACAGCCGTGACCCGGCCGGCGAACACGGGCGCCCAAGTCTGGCCGTCGGCGGCGGCGCGGAGGAGCGCATCACCGATCGGCGTGCCGGGCGCACGGAGCAAGCCCCACGCGGCGGACGCGAGGTAGGGCGGCAGCAGCGCGGGCGCCAGCGTGAGCACAAACCAAGCGGTGGGTCGCCGAGTGAAGGCGAGCGCGAAGGCCGCGGGCCAAGCGAACAGCGTCGCGAGCGCGGCGATGCCGAGCGCGATACCAAAGGAACGCAGGATCAGAGCGGCGCTCGGCCAGGCGATGGCCGACTCCGGCGGAGTTACGGACGACGGCGCCGGCGACAGGGCGGCGGGCAGTTGAGCGAGGACGGTGAGCGCGGGGGCGAGCGCCACGAGCACGGCGACGGCGAGCAGCGCGGCCGCGGGCGCCAGGTCGGTGCGTGTTGTTCGGGGTGCGGTCCGTGGCGACATGGCTGAAGCGGGGACATGGCTGAACCGAGTCAGGCGCGCGGGTTGTTTGGCGTCTCGGTCGGGTGACGTGCGGCGTGGTATGATGGCGGATCGCGCTTCGCCGAAGGCGCCGTGCGATGGTAATGGGTTTCCTTTGGTTCGTGATTCGGGTGCGGGGACAGCGCTGGGCGGGCCACGATGATTGATATCCGCAAGCTCAAAGAGCTCGTCAAGCTGATGGTCGAGAACGACTTGTCCGAGTTGGATCTCCGCGACCAAGAAGAAAAGGTCACGATCAAACGCGGGCCGGACGGCTACCCGGCGGTGGTGGCGGCGCCTCAGGCGTTGGCCGCGGCGCCGGCGCCGGCGGCATCCAACGGCGCGGCGCCGGCTGAGCAGGGGGCATCTGCCGCCTCAGCCGGGGAGGAGACTCCCGCCGGCCTCGTCGCGATCGAGTCCCCGATGGTCGGGACGTTCTACTCGGCCGCCAACCCGGACTCGCCGCCGTTCGTGGCGGCGGGCGCGTCGGTCTCGGCGGACACGGTCGTGTGTCTGGTCGAGGCGATGAAGGTGTTCAATGAGATCAAGGCCGAGCAGTCGGGCGTGATCGAACGCGTGCTGGTGCAGAACGGCGAGTCGATCGAGTTCGGCCAGAAGCTGTTCCTCGTCAAGCCATCCTGACGGTCGGGCTTACCTGACCGACGTTCTGTCTTTCACGCCTCACCCCCCCACCGTTCGGGCGTCCTTTGTAGATCGCCGCCCGGCCTTGACGCAGGACCTCGCATGTTCCGACGTGTGCTGATCGCCAACCGGGGTGAGATCGCCCTCCGCATTCTTCGCGCCTGCCGCGAGTTGGGCGTGGAGGCGGTGTGCGTGTACTCCAAGGCGGACCGCGACGCGCCGTACCTGCGTCTGGCGGACCGGGCGATCTGCATCGGTGACGGGCCGGCGAAGGACTCGTACCTGAACATCGCGAGGCTGATCTCGGCCGCCGAGATCGCCGACGTGGACGCGATCCACCCCGGGTACGGGTTCCTGGCCGAGCGGGCCGACTTTGCCGAGGTCTGCCGAGACTGCAAGATCACGTTCATCGGCCCGAGCCCCGAAGCGATGCGCAAGCTGGGCGACAAGGTCGAAGCGAAGCGCACGGCCAAGACGGCGAAGGTGCCGATCTTTCCAGGATCTGAGGGCGAGATCGAGGACGAAGAAGAAGCCGTGGTCGTGGCGGCGGAGACCGGGTACCCGGTGATCATCAAGGCGGCGGCGGGCGGCGGCGGCCGTGGCATGCGGGTGTGCCACAACGAGGCCTCGCTGCGGAGCAACCTCCGCGCGGCCCAGCAGGAAGCCCTCGCGGCATTCGGCAACGGGGCGGTCTTCATCGAGAAGTTCCTGGAGAAGGCCCGGCACGTCGAGGTGCAGACCATCGGCGACAGCCACGGGCACGCGGTGCACCTGTTCGAGCGTGACTGCTCGGTGCAGCGTCGGCACCAGAAGATCATCGAGGAAGCGCCCGGGCCGGGCATCGACCGCAAGAAGATGAAAGAGGTCTGCGACGCCGCGGCACGGCTGGTCAAGTCGGCCGAGTACTCGGGAGCGGCGACGGTCGAGTTCCTGATGGACGGCGATCAGAACTTCTACATGCTCGAGGTGAACACGCGGGTGCAGGTCGAGCACCCGGTGACCGAGATGGTCACGGGCATGGACATCGTGCAGCTTTCAATCCGCGTGGCAGCAGGCGAGCCGTTGCCCTTCAAGCAGAAGGACGTGAAGCTGAACGGGCACGCGATCGAGTGCCGGATCAACGCCGAAGATCCGTCGCGGAACTTCATGCCCAGCCCCGGAACGGTGAAGACGTGGGAGATGGCGGGCGGGCCGGGCGTTCGGCTCGATACGCACGTTGTGCCGGGGTACCGCGTGCCGCCGAACTACGACTCGATGGTGGGCAAGCTGATCGTGCACGCGCCGGATCGCGAGCAGGCGATCACGCGGATGGCGCGGGCGCTGGAAGAAACCAAGATCGGTCCGATCGCGACGACGATCCCGCTGCAACTCGACCTGATGCGGAACAGCGACTTCCGGCGCGGCGGCGTGGACATCCACTTCCTCGAGCGGCTGCTGCGCTGACCGCCGACCTGCTCCGTCCGTGTTGAACGAAACCAAACGATAAACGCCGCGACCCGGGTGACCGGATCGCGGCGCAGATGGAACACGCTGTGTATATGGCGCGTCGGTCACGACGCGTCAAGACTCAGGCGCGACGGCGGCGGGGCGCCAGGGTCGCGAGGCCGAGGCCCGCGAGCATCGCCGAAGCGGGCGCGTGGACCGCGGTCGGGTTGAGCGTGAAGATCCAGTCCGAGGACTTAACATGGACGTTGGGGTCGGTGTGGTTGACCCAACCCCAGCCGCTGATGCCGTCGAAGCCGCGGTGGCCCATTTCGTTGTCCTCGTTGCCGAGGCGGAAGTTGAAGCCGTTGCGGGGCTTGTCCCACAGGCCGATCACGTCGCCGCCGGGCGTGGTGATGGAGCCGGAGTTGGCGCCCATATCAGCGATGACGATGAGGTCATCGTCGCCGGGCGCGGTACCGACACCGACGCTGTAGGTGAAATCGATCATGTAGACGCCGGTGAGCATCGGATCGGCCGAGTACTCGGAGCCAACATCGAGCCCGCCGAACGCGGGGCCGCTGATCTGGATCGAGGAACCGGTGTAGTTCAGGCGGACCTGCGAATCGGGGTGGTTGAAGTCGAAGGTGAAGATGTCCTTGCTTCCGGGGTTGACGTCCATGAGTTCGTCGAGGCGGAAGCCGTAGGTCGGATCGGCGGCGCCGCCGTCCGGGTGGTTCTCGAGGTTGTACAGACCGACGGGGATGATGGCGGATGCGTGCGCGGCGATAGCGCCGAGCACGGCCGCAACGGCCGCACCCTTGATGATGTTCTGCATGGTGGAGTGTTCCTCTCTTTCCTTTTCTTCTCGTTCTCTTCCAATGAGATAGAAACAGACCTATCTCACCACATGTAGAGATGCCACAACATCCAGATTTGGCCAGCGACTTCCACCAACTTTTTTGCCCAGGGGCGAAAAAGCGTCTGAGGGCATCTGGAGGCCTTCAAACGGTCCGGCTGGGGGATCTAGGTAAGGGTGTTATGGGGCGCAGGCACGCGCGAACGCACGGGCTTGCAGAATGCCGCCACAAACGAATCGGCCGGAAAACCCGGTGTTTCGATGCTTGCGACGCGCCGCGATGAGGTGCGACAGGCCGCAGGTGGCCTTAGCGGCCGGGCAGGTAGCGCTCGATCCAGTCATCCTGCCGGAGCACACTGGCGCGGTTGCGCCGGTCGCGGGCTTCGCTGGCCCGCTGGGCGAGCCGGCAGACGAGACGGGCGATGCGCGAGTCGGGCGGCGCCTCTTCGCCGGTGATGCGTGCCGCGAGGGCCGCGGTCAGCCGGGGGGCGAAGTTCTGGAGCACCTCATCTTCGATTGCCACGAAGACCTGCGCCGAGCCGGGGTCGCCCTGTCGGCCGGCGCGGCCAATGAACTGGCGGTCGATGCGTTGGGCGCCGTGCATCTCGGTCAGAAGCACATGCAGCCCCCCCGCTTCTCTCGAAGCGGGGTCGAGACGGATATCGGTCCCGCGGCCGGCCATGTTGGTGGCGACCGTGATGCGCCCGGCGTGCCCGGCTTGGGCGATCACGTCGGCCTCGTCCTGATCGAAGTTGGCGTTGAGCACCTGATGCTCGAGGCCGCGATCTTCGAGGCGGCCCGAGAGGTACTCGCTGGCCGCGACGGAGCGGGAGCCGACGAGGATCGGGCGGTTCTGGGCGTGGATCTCGGCGATCGATTCGACGATCGCGTTCCACTTGTGCTCGGCCTTCTTGAAGACGCGGGCCGGCATGGTTTCGCGCACGATCGGGCGGTTGGTCGGCAGCACCGTGACGGGGCGGGAGTAGACCTTCTCCATCTCCACGGTCGCGTCGGCCGCGGTGCCGGTCATGCCGCAGAGGAACGGGTAGCTGCGGAAGAAACGCTGGAAGCTCAGCCGAGCGAGCGTCTCGCGGTCGGCCGTGACTTCCACGCCTTCCTTGGCTTCCACGGCCTGGTGCAGCCCGTGCTCCCACGAGCGATCCTTGAGGAATCGGCCGGTGTATTCGTCGACGATGACGACACAGCCGTCGACGACCTCGTACTGCTGGCCGCGCTGGTAGCAGCCTCGGGCGACGAGGGCCTGCTTGACGAGTTCTTCGGCTCGGCGGTCGGCGCGCCAGATCGGCTCGTCCAAATCGGCCCACATCTGCTGAGCACGATGGATGCCGCGGCGCTTCAGCTCGGCCCGACGCCGGACGTGGTCGATGCGGTAGTCCGGACCTTCGTCGAGCTTGGCGGCAATGACCGCGGCGCCGGTGTACACCGAGGCCATGTCGTCCTCGCGGCGGGACCGCGCGATGATCAGCGGCACGACGCCCTCGTCGATCAGCACCGCGTCGGCCTCGTCCACGATCGCGGCGCGCAGGCCCGGGATCATCGGGCCCAGCCCGCTTTCGACCGCGCGCTGGCCCGCGGCGCGGAGTTTCTGCCGGCAGGCCCACGCGGTGTGCAGATCGCCCATGCGGATCTGATCCCGCAGCCAGTCGGCCGTGATCTGCTTGGGCGTGCCGTAGACGATGTGCTTGGCGTAGGTCACCGCCCGAGAGCGCGGGTCGTCTTCCTGCTGGATCGAGCCGACGGTGCAGAAGCAACGGTTGTACACGCCCGCGCGGCTCTCGGCGTCGCGCTTGGCGAGGTAGTCGTTGACCGTCAGGACGTGCACATGCCGCCGACGCCACGCGATGAGCGGACAGGCGATGGCGGCCGTCAGCGTCTTGCCCTCGCCCGTCAGCATCTCGACGATGCGACCGTGATAGAGCGCGAGCGCGCCCATGAGCTGCACGGGGTACGCCTCTTCGCCGAGTTCGCGGCGGGCGACCTCGCGCGTCAGCGCGAGCGCCCGGCGAACCGCCTCGTCGTCATGGCGGCCAAAGACGAACCGCTCACGCACCTCGCGGATCACCTCGGCCAGCGCGGCGTCGGAGTGGTTGCGGATCTCGGGCGCCATCGCGTCGATCAGATCCGCCTGAGCGCACAGCCACGGGAGCCGAGCGCGGCTGTGGCGGACCTTCATCGCGAAGCGGTTGTAGATCGCATCGAGCCCGTTGCGGGTCTCGGGCCGGGCGCGTCGGCTGCGCATGGAATGGAAGAGCGCGTCGTAGCGCGTCAACGCCTGGCTCATGCGCGGCTGCTCCGGATCACCGCATTCATCACAGCAGCAGCCATCACAGCACCACCCGGCCCTGGATCAGCTTGTGCAGCCGGTCCGCCCACTGGTGCAGTAGAGGCTTGCTGGGCAGCGTGAACCGCAGCATGACCCGCTCGCCCGGTCGGCCTTGCCATTCGGGCAATGACGAGACTTCCGTGCCGGGGCCTTCGGTAAGCCCCTCGACAGCCCCGTCGCTGTTCGCGTCACCACGGTCGAAGACCGGCGTCAGGCGCATGATGAACTGGGCCTGGGTCGCCATCAATCCAGAACGATCATCGGCTCGGGTCTCGATCTGCCCGCCGCCGGAGAAGCCCATCGACTCGTGCGGCAGTTGCAACGGCCCGGCGTCCACGACGCGGACGTCTTTGCCGCGGTAGCTGATGTCGGGCCGACTGACCAGCCGGAACTCGGTGTCGTACCGCTCGGCGCCGAGATCGAAGTGCCAGGCGGCTTCGGTCTGACTCAGGGCGGCCGTGATGTGGACGCTCTCGGTATCGACCACCTCGCACAGCGCTTCGCCCGCGCGGACGTACCGCCCGAGCAGCGTGCGCGGGTCCTGACCCACCACTACGCCGTCGTGCGGCGCGCGGAGGGTCAGCTCCTCAAGCTTTTTGGTGTGGTGCTGGATCTCGGTGATGAGCACGGCGATGCGTTCGCGGGCGACGGCCGCGGCCGCGGGGTTCTCGGAGAGGGCGCGGCGCTCCACGCTGATGGCT
The DNA here is from genome assembly GCA_039815345.1 of Planctomycetota bacterium. Classification (GTDB taxonomy): domain Bacteria; phylum Planctomycetota; class Phycisphaerae; order Phycisphaerales; family UBA1924; genus JBCBZM01. Next base: position 17,671 of record JBCBZM010000055.1, read on the forward strand.
TCTTCCAGCCGGGCACGCGCCACGGCGAGTTCGGCCCGGCGTTCGGGGCTGTCGCACTGCACCAGGATGTCACCCTTGCGGACGGGCGAGCCTGGGAGGACGCGCGCTTCGACGACGAAGCCATCAGCGCTGAAGAAGACCGGCGTTTTCTGCTCGCTCTCCACAACCCCCACTGCCCGGCGGTGGTCCTCAAACGGCACGACGCCCAGCACGACCAGCCCCAGCGCGACCATGCCGAGCGTGGCGAAGGCGGCGCGGGCGCGGTGTTCGTTGAGGCTGGCGTGGCTGGCGAGCCAATGGATGAACTTGCCCACCGGCAGGCAGAACCACATCACCGCCGTCCAGATCGCGAGCACCAGACCGATCGCGAAGAGCTTGGTCATGACGTAGAGCGTGATGGAGATGAACAGGAAGACGCGGTACGCGAGGGCCGCGATGCCGTAGAACAGCAGGATGAAGAACTCGCCGCGCTGGCTCGTCGGCGGCGTTTCGTTCTCCATGCCGAAGACATACTTCTTGAAGAAGTGCTTCTGAAGGTTCATCGACCGCTGCATGAGGTTTGGCACCTCGAGCAAGTCCGACAGGATGTAGTACCCGTCGAACCGCATGAGCGGGTTGGCGTTGAACAGCACCGTCGACAGCGAGGCGGTGAACATCGCGTTGTAGGCGATCTGCTTGGTCAGGCTGCCGTCCTGGGTGCTCAGCCAGACGAACGCGGCGCAGGCGGCGATGAAGAGCTCAAAGAGCATCCCGCCCGCGCCCACGGCCACGCGCTTCCACTTGTTGTCGAACGTCCACGCGCTCGAAGCGTCCACGAACGGCGCCGGGAACAGCACGAGCAGCATGACGCCGAACTCGGGGACCTGGCCGCCGAAGCGTTTGCAGATCAGCCCGTGCCCGGCCTCGTGGATCGCCTTCGTGACGATGAAGACGACAATGAGCCACGGCCAGTTGGCCGGCGCGATCGTCGAGCCGAAGCCGCCGACGAGCCAGCGCGGCGAGTTCTTCATCCTGCTGTTCTACGGCATCGCGGCCC
>JBCBZM010000007.1:0-46246 GCA_039815345.1 Planctomycetota bacterium
ACGGCGCGCATGCCTCGACAATTCGCCAGGCCCTGGGTGGGGCCTGACGAAGGCGCGGCGGGCTACGCCCTTGATTCCGCGCCGGGTTCTGCTGAAAACTAATCTGTCTCTTGCGTCAAAAGCGCCTGCAACCCCGTCCGGTAGTCAGGATAGATCAATTCCACCCCCAACTCCTCCCGAATGCGCCGGTTATCCACCTTCTTGCTCTCCGCATAAAAGCTCCGCGCCATCGGGCTCATCTCCGCATCCTCGAACGCCACCTCGGGCGGCAGCGGCACACCCAATAGCTCCGCCGCATAGCCAATCACATCTTGCGGCGGCGCGGGATCATTGTCGCAGACATTGTATGCCGCCCCTGGATTGGGCCGCGCGATGGAGGCTGCCAACACCTGCGCGATATCCTCCACATGGATACGGCTAAAAATCTGCCCTTCCTTGATGATCCGCCGCGCCGTGCCGTTCCGCACCTTCGAAAACGGCCCGCGCCCGGGGCCATAAATCCCCGCCAGCCGGAAAATATGCAGGGGCAGACCCGCAACCCCGGCCCAAGCCGCCTCCGCCTCCACCCGCATTTGCCCGCGCTTCGTCGCAGGCGTCAGGGCCGCGCTTTCATCAACCCACGCGCCCTGATGATCGCCATAAACCCCGGTGGTCGACAGATACCCGGCCCAGTCCAGACGATCCGCCATTGCGCGGATCTCCTCCGAATACCGCGCCAAAACCGGATCACCCGCCTCCTCCGGCGCGGCAGACATCAGAATATGCGTGGCACTTTCAAACGCCTGAGAGAGATCCCCATCCGGCCACAGCACCGGCCGTACGCCCTCCGCTTCAAGCGCGGCGCATTTTTCGGGCTTGCGCGTGGTGCCATAGATCACCCAGCCCTGCGGCACCAACAAATGGGCCAGCGCGCGGGCCGAATATCCGTGCCCAAAAGAAATCATCGTCTTGGTCATGCGCCAACTCTTACGCAAAGGCAAAAGAGGCGTCCAGTTCGGTTGATCCCGGTGGCTGGCCATGGCATCTTCAAACAAATCACGATCAACGTGTGACCAAGGCCCGAGCGACAAGATCAAAGATCCAAGCCATCACACTCCCTCATGGATTCGCACTCAGACGTGATGGCACGGCCAAAACGGCGTGGCTTTGAAGAGACAAGCCACTCCGGGTCGGAAAAAAAGCACCTAAATCTGCAGAAAAGCCTTGTTTATTTACACTATCCGTTGTGTTTGCACACGATATACAGTTAAATCCGGCCCAGAGGCCCATAGGATCGGGCAGTTGAAGGAGACCATAAAATGGCAAAACCCATGACGAAAACACAGCTGGTGGCAGCACTGGCTGACGCAATGGACAGTGACAAGAAAACAGCCGGCGCAGCGCTGGACGGGATCATCTCCGTGATCACCACCGAAGTGTCCGGCGGCGGCGCGGTCACCCTGCCCGGCGTTGGCAAGATCTACTGCCGTGAGCGTCCGGCCCGCATGGTGCGCAACCCCGCCACGGGTGAGCAGATCCACAAGGAAGCCGACAAAGTGGTCAAGATGACCATCGCGAAGGCGCTCAAGGACAGCGTGAACGACTGACCTTGTAACTCGCACGAGTTTCCGAAAGGGTCGCCATTGGGCGGCCCTTTTCGTTTGGGCGGCAGGATAACGGGGCACGCGGGCAATGGACATCAAAGCGATCCTCATGGGGCTGGCCTTTGCCTTCATGTGGTCGAGCGCCTTCACCTCTGCCCGCGTGATCGTGGAGGCCGCCCCGCCCGTCTCCTCGCTCGCCCTGCGTTTCCTCATCTCCGGCCTACTGGGTGTTTTAATCGCGCGCATGTTGGGCCAAAGCTGGCGTCTGACCCCCGCCCAATGGCGTGCCACGATCATCTTCGGCATCTGCCAGAACGCGCTTTATCTGGGCCTCAATTTCGTGGCCATGCAAACGGTGGAGGCCTCGCTCGCCGCCATCATCGCCTCCACCATGCCGCTTCTGGTGGGCCTCGCGCTCTGGATCATCTGGGGCGAACGGATCGGGCCACTGGGTGTCGCGGGCCTCTTGGCCGGGGTCATTGGCGTGGCGATCATCATGGGCACACGGCTGCAAGGGGGCGCGGATCTTTACGGCATCGCGCTCTGCATAATCGGTGTGATCGCCTTGGCCTTTGCCACGCTTGCCGTGCGCGGGGCCACGTCAGGCGGCAACTTCCTGATGGTGGTGGGCTTGCAAATGCTGGTAGGTGCTGCCGTTCTAGCCGTCGTGGGCGCGGCGACCGAAACCATCGAGGTCACATGGTCCTGGCAGTTGATCGTGGCCTTCGCCTACACCACCCTGGTGCCCGGCCTTCTGGCCACGCTCGTGTGGTTCATGCTGATGGACCGCGTGGGCGCGGTGAAGGCCGCCACCTTCCACTTCCTCAACCCGGTCTTCGGCGTGGCCATCGCAGCGCTTATCCTGGGTGAAGCCATGGGGATTTGGGATGTCATCGGCGTCGTCATCGTCACGCTCGGCATCCTCGCCGTGCAACTTTCTCGCCAAAAGCAGGGTTCAGGCTCCTGAACTTTGATGCGCAGGGCAAACGAAGTCTTTAAAAGACTTCGACCGTTTTCTTTTAAAGAAAACGCGCCCTACCCAATCACCCCACGCGGGCCCTCTCCGACCTGCCCGCGATGCAGCAGCAGATGATCGAGCAGCACACACGCCACCATCGCCTCCCCCACCGGCACGGCACGAATGCCCACACACGGATCATGGCGGCCCTTGGTGATCACCTCCGTCGCGCTGCCATCTTTGCGGATCGACTGGCGCGGCGTCAGGATCGACGACGTCGGCTTCACAGCAAACCGCACGACCACATCCTGCCCCGTCGAAATACCACCCAGGATCCCGCCCGCGTGGTTCGATGAATACTCCGGGCCATCCTCACCCATGAAAATCTCATCGGCATTGGCCGTACCGGTCAGCCGCGCGGCCGCCATCCCTTCGCCAATCTCCACGCCCTTCACGGCATTGATCGACATACATGCCGCCGCCAGATCGGTATCGAGCTTGCCATAGATCGGCGCGCCCAGCCCCACAGGCACACCGCGCGCGCAAATCTCAATCTCCGCACCGACAGAGTTCTGCCCCTTGCGGATCGCCTGCAGGTAATCCTCCCAATCGCTCAAGGCACCCGGATCCGGCATCCAGAAATCATTACCGTCAATCGCATCCCAGTCGAACCGGCTGCGGTCAATTTCCATCTCACCCATGCGGGTCATGTAGGAAACCCAACGACCCGAACGATCCTGAAGGCGCCCGTTTCCCGCTCTCAAGCGATGACCCAACGCTGTATCACGCCCGTTTCCGATGGACCCGCAACGGGTTGCAAGGCGTGGACTACGCGGGCTCCGACGGCTGAGTCACCGACACGATCCGGAACTCAGCAACGAACGTCAGGCCGGATCGACCACGCCCTCAGCCGCGGCGTCCGTGACATTCTCGCTCGCCCAGCCCGCGGTGGGCGACCAGAAGAACCGGAGCACATCGCCCTCGGCCGAACGCGCGAACAGGTGCATCGTCGAGTCATCGCGCGAGACGCCTCGGATCGCGCCGACCGGTGACTCGCTTTCGGTCCCATCGGTCAGCGCATCGGCGCGCCAGCGGTTGGACTGCGGCGACCACCAGTACACGACGAGGTCGCCGGATTCGTCCACGCCCGCGACGTTCAGGCCGCCCCAGGACGTGACGTAGCTGGCGGTCGTCGCGGCGACGAGACGCGGGCCGTCCGCGGCTTCGGTCAGATTGGTCAGGCGCCACTCGCCGCCGAAGCCCGGGACCCACCACGTCACGGCCAGATCGCCCTCGGCGTCGGCGCCCGCGAGGTTGACGCCGCCCCAGGGCGTGAGGAACGCCGTGAGCCCGCCCGAGAGCGGCTCCGACCCAGTGATCGCAGTGAGGTTCGAGGCCTGCCAGAACTGAAGCCTCGGCGCCCACCACACGGCGCGGATGTCCCCGTCCGAGTCGAGGCCCGCGATGTGCAAGCCGTTCCAGGGCGTGACGTACGCGATGAGATCACCGACGAACTGCGGTGTCTGCTGGCCGTTCAGCCGCAGGTCTTGAGCGCTCAGGTTGCGGAACTCCCACGCGGCGTTGCCGAAGGCGTCCATCGCGCCCGTCTGGCGGTACAGCACCAGATCGCCCGAGCGGGTCAGCCCGGCGAGGCTGGTGCGTCCCTGCGTGTCGGTGAACGACGTCAGCCCGCGTTCGATGAGCGCGGCGCCCGGGAGTTGGGTCGTCAGGTCCACCGCCGACCAAGAACCGTCGGTCGTCTGGCGGAAGAGCAGCAGGCGCTCGTCCACGGTCGCGGCCGCGAACGACCTCTCGGTCAGTTCGTCGTACCACGTGATCGGGTCGCCGATCGCACCGTCGAGACCGAGCGCGGCGGAGAGATCATCGGCGGTCCATTCGGCGCCCGGGTTCTCGAAGACGAACAGGTCGCCCTCGGTGTCGCGCGCAAAGACGTAGAGCGCGCCGGCGTCATCGATGGAAGCCGCCGCTGGCGGCGGCGTGGCGGAAGCGGGCGGTTGCTCGCCGTCACCCTCGCTGCCGTCACCCGGGGTCGCCGGGGGTTCGCCACCGACCGGGTCGGTCGGCGCGGGTTCGTCGTTGGCCGGCGGCTCGACGGGCTGGAAGCTCTCCGCGAACCGCACGCGGAGCGTGAACGGATCGCTGGAAAGGGTGCCGTCGCTCGCGATGATCGTGAACGCGGCGTACGCGCCCTCGCTTGTGCCGTCGGGCGTCCATACCACCTGCTGACCGGGCCCGATCGCCAGCGGCGTGGTGATGAGTGCGCCGTCCTGCGACAGCGAGCCGTTGAACACCGAGTTGATCACGATGCTGAATACATCGCCGTTCGGGTCGCTGAGGTCCGTGAGCGCGAGGATGTCCTCGTAGCGGATGACCTGCGCCTCGGGCGCGCCGGCCGAATCGATCGGCAGCAAGAAGCTCAGCCGCGGCGACGCCTGCACGTATGCGGTGAGTTCGACGGTTTCGGACAGGTTGAAACCATCAAACGCGGCTACGCGGAGGATCAGCGTGTCGTTGACATCCTCGGCGCCGGGACGCCAGACGAGCCCGTCGATGGTGCGCAGATCGATGCTGTCCAGATCGGAGAGCCCGGCCCCGTTCGATCGGGCCAAGCTGCCCGAGCCAACGCCGACGACACGGATCTCGAGGTCGGTTCCCTCGAAGTCCTGGGCGTCGAGGCGGGCCAGCAGGTTGGCGATGTCGATCTCGAAGTCGGTCTTCTCGATCGCGTCGCCGAGGCTTTCGATCGGCGCCAGCGTGGGCGGTGTGTCGAAGTACACGGACAGCTCGATGGTGTCTTCGGACAGCAGATTGCCGTCGAAGCCCAGCAGCGTCAGCGCGGGCGCCGTTTCACCGAAGAGGAAGGCGTCGGGGGTCCAACGTAAGGCCGTCGCGTCGTTGATCAGATCGCCCTGAACAGCCGGCGCGCCGTTGATCGTCAGCGTCCCCGACGCGACGCTCTGGTAGACGAACATCTCTTCGCCGAGGATGAAGTCCCACTCGACCTGTGCGGAGATGTCGGCGCCGGTGAACACCAGTGCCCCGTCTTCGATCGCGGCGCCCGGCAGCGTGGCCGAGGGCATGGGCCGCGGCGGGATCTGGAGGCGGTCGGCGAGCTGCACGATGTCGAGGCGGTTGTAGCTCAAGAACGTGTTGAGCACGTTGTCGAACTCGTTATCGCCGTCGAAGATCGAGGTCGAGCCCTCGGAAAGCAGCGTGCGGAACTCGTCGATCGTGAGCCGTCGGCCGGTCGCTTCGAAGAAGATCTGCTGCATGATCACCGCGGCGCCGGCAACATGGGGCGAGGCCTGAGACGTGCCGTGGAGCGATGACAGCGACCCCGCGAGACCCGCGCCCGTGATCTCGGCGCCCGGCGCGAAGACCTCGGTGAGCTCGGGATGGCGCTGGGAGAACGGCGTGATCTGATCGACGGACGTGCTGAACGCCTCGGCGCCGCTGCCGTAGCGGATCCCATCGCCGATGAACGCGTCGTAGACCGCCCCGACGGAGATCGAGTTGATATCGGCCGACGGGTACCCGGTCCCGATCGCTTGGAACTGCGCGTACGAGTTGCCGGCCGAGCTGACGGTGATGACACCGAGCGCCGCGAGCGCCGCGAGCTCATCGCTCAGCGGCTCATCGGTCGCCGCGAAGTCGAAGTTCGAGGTCGTGCCGAGCGACATGTTGACCGACGCGATGTTGAACGTGTCCGCGTTGGCGATGACCCACTGGAGCGCCGATTCGATGACCGGGAAGGGCGCGCCGCCGCCCGCGTCCGGGAAAACCTTCAGGTGGATGATGTCGGCGCCCGGCGCCACGCCGGTGCCAAGGAACGCGCCGCCGCCGAGCGTCGACCCCGCTTGCCCCGCGACGATGGAGCTGACGTTGGTGCCGTGGCCGTCGAAGTCGGACGCGTCGTCGTCGTTATCGGCGAAGTCGTAGTGGTAGACGATGCGATCGGCCACGCCGTCGCCGTCGCTGTCCGGACCGAAGAGCGGGTGATCGAGGTCGATGCCTGTATCGATAATGACCGTGGACCAGCCGGCGCCGGTGTACTGATCGCCCCATTGCGGATCCTGCCAGAACTCGAGCAGACGGATCAGGCCCGTGGATTCGATGTCGTTCGGGTTGACGTCATTCGGATCGACCGGGCGCACCTCGCCGTGGCGTTCAGCGACGAGCGCCGAATCCGAAGTCGTGACGCCGCGGATGAGTTCGGCGACACTCGGCTCGTACCGCGCGAGGTCGATCGATTCGAACGCGGCGGCCTGACTGAGCAGCACCCGCTGCTCGAGCGTCTGAAACGTCAGCGTGTCGGGCTCCACGGCGGCTCCGGCCCCGGCCGCGAGGCGCCGGACCGGGTCACTGTGCCGAAGATTCGTGCGCCGCAAACCGAAACGCATCAAAGCAGTGGGGGACGTCGTGTTTGAGCCGGTTACTACGGAACGGACGGGCATATGCCACGCCTCCTTCAGCCATTAGGCCGCGAGGAAACGCGCAGCGCCCCCGTCGCGGCGCCCATCCATCCACGAGGACGCCCGGGGTAATCGGATACCTCGCCGACGCCGAATAATACCCGGCAACCGGGCTCCATCGCAAGATTTGCCAGCATCGAAAGCAGCCCCCGATCGGGGGTGCTGCGGAACTGAGGTTTAGAGGTGGCGCCGGCGGCAGGGCGCCTAGGGCCGGATTAGTTCTGCACGTGGAAGCAGTTGCGCCAGCGCTCCTCTTTCACCGTCAGGCCGACCTCGCGGGCGATCTTGTTCGCCTTCGACCAGTCAAACCCGCCCTTGGCCGAGATGTCCACGGCCTGACCGGCAAGGTGATACGAGACGCGCGAACCCTTGGAGCGGGCCTCGGTCAGGATCTCCTCGACCTTTTTGACCGTGCGCTCCGACTTCGGCAACGCCTTGATCTGCACAATGTACGCCGAGCGCGGGCCGTACATATTGAGGTCTTTATCCGCCATCGGCGCCATCAGTTCGGCTTGCTTTTTCACCGTGCGTTTGCCGGAGGTGACCGTGATCGGGCCGAACTTGGCGGCGAACAGCTTAACCTTCTTCTGGAGACCTGAGTTCACGGTGCGGAGTTTGTCCAAGCCGCTGATGTTCTCGGCGCCCTTCTTGAGCGGGTCCCCGCCGGCGGCGGCATCGGCGTCTTGCGCACCGCGGCGGACCCCCGCTTTTTTCGCGATCTTCTTCGCGGCCGAGTTGGAACTCTGACCGAGCGCCGCGAAAGTGTTCGGCCCGGCGATGCCGTCCACGCCGAGGCTGTTCTTCTTCTGGAACTGCCGCACGGCCTGATCGGTCAACTTCCCAAAATCGCCGTCGATCGGGAGCTTCGTGTTGTTCAGCCGAAGCGTCGATTGGAGCGCTTCCTGCAGCCCCTTCACCAGATCGCCCTTCGAGCCCTTCTTCAACACCTTCGCGGCCATGGCATGTCCCTTCGGCGGCGGCCTGCCCGTTTCTTCGGCCCGCCCGCATGGAGACGCGGCAAGCACGGCCCGAGCCCGTCACGAGCGCCGGGCCTCGTGACAGTTGTTCGAGCAGGAAACTCGCGATCGCAAGAGTCGTCCAGCGGCAGCGATTCGCGTCTCGCGTCGCAACCGCGGCGGAGATGGGCTTGAGTTGCTGTCCGAATCGAGTGAGCCGCGCAGCCCGAATCGGACGGTGACTCAAATGCCGGAGGGGGGGGACTCGAACCCCCGCTCTGTCTTTCGAAGCGGATTTTGAAGGCGCGTCATCCGGGCTCTATTCATGGCTGACCAAGGCGGTAAATCGTTTCATGGCAGGCGGGAAAGCGATCTGTTGCGGGGGAGTGGCAGGTCTCGGCCGCGACGAACCCTAAACGCTCTACAACGCGGCAAGAGGCGAGATTGGACGCTGCGATGCGAGCGAAGAGCGGGCGCACATGGATGTCTCCGAGCATCAGCGAAACGGCTTGGGTGGCGATACCCCGTCCCCAGTACCGTCTGCCGAGCCAATAGCCCACCCATGTCTTTCCATGAAGCGGAAAGCAAGTAACAGATCCAGCAAGCGAGCCATCCTCCACGACTGCTCTGACAAAGACCTGCGGATCAGCAAGCACCCGGTCCCAGTGTTCGGCGAATCCCTGCGACGAACGAGGGTTTACCACTGCCATCTGGTTCGCGACCACGTCGCACTGAAAATCAAAGAGAACCGGGAGATCGGCGGGAAGCACGCGGCGCAACGAGATGTCGCCGGAAGCCCTCGTCATAGCCAAACGTACCGTGCGGCGCCCAGCTCGACGATTGGTGAAGAAGTCGACACATGATTGCCGGCGTGAGGCAACTGCAACTCCGTGAATGCCGGAGGGGGGACTCGAACCCCCACTCTGTTTCCAGAAGCGGATTTTGAATCCGCCGCGTCTGCCAATTCCGCCACTCCGGCGTGGGGGCGACAGTGTATCGGCGTGATCGGTTCGCCTGCGGGTGATCGTGCCGCTTTCTCGCGCCCAGCGAGCCGCACGGGGTTATTATGTAAGCGATTACATTTCCCGCCATGCGGAGCTTTGACCATGACGCTGCGAGCCATCATCCGACACGCCGTTTTCTTGAGTCCCGAGGCGTTCAATCGGTCCGCCGGCCTGATCGCGATCGCGATCGGCTTCGGGCTGCCGACGCCAGCCGCATCGGCCAATGGATCGGCTGAGGCGCCCGACGTTCGCGTCCTGCTCTATGAGGCCTTCAACGACCTTGATGCCTGGGCGTTTCTCCCGTCCGACGGGGTCACCGGCGCCATGACCCTCACGCCGGGCGCCGATGGCACGGCGCTGCGTCTCGATCACGACTTCACCGCCGGCGCCGGCTATGCGATCATCCGTCGCGAGACACCGATCGAACTGCCGGGCAACTTCCGGATCAGCTTCGACCTCCGCGGGAATGGCGCCGCCAACGACCTCGAACTCAAGTTCGTCGGCCCGAGCGGCGACGACGTCTGGTGGGTCAACCGCCGAAGGTTCGAACCGCCGCGCGACTGGACCAACCTCCGGTCCAAGCGGCGCCATTTCGAGTTCGCTTGGGGCCCGAGCGAGGGCGCCCCGCTCACCGGGCTCTCCGCGATCGAGTTCGCCGTGACCGCAGCGGAGGGCGGCGTCGGCACGACCTGGATCGACAACCTCCGCATCGAATCGATTCCCGCCGACCGCGTCTACAACGGCACGCCGACCGTGGCTGCCTCCAGCGGAACCCCCGCGCCGTTGCCCGCCGTCGCTTGGTCGCCCGAAGCCGACGACCCCGAGCCGACACTCACCGTTGACTTCGGCCAGTGGCGCGAGTTCGGTGGTCTCTCGCTCGGGTGGGCGCCCGGCAACGTCGCCCCCGCGTACGCCATCGAGCTTTCCGACGACGGCGTCGCTTGGCGAGAAGCCCGGCGCGTCGATGGCGGCAACGGCGGCTTCGACCATCACCCCATGACCGAAAGCGAGAGCAGGTATCTGCGGGTGCGCGTGCTGCCCGATGCCGCGGCGCCCGCCGAACTGCGTTCGCTCCGCATCCGCCCGCTCGAGTTCGCCCGCGACACGAACGCCTTTCTGAACGCCGTCGCGGCGGAGACCCAGCGCGAGGCCTTCCCCCCGATCTTCCACGGCCGGCAGACGTACTGGACGCTCGCCGCGGCGCCGCAGGGCGTGCACGAGGCGATCGTCAGTGAGTTCGGCGTTGTTGAGCCGTTCAAAGGCTCGTATTCCATCGAGCCGTTCATCTTCGTCGATACCAACGACGGTCGCCGCGGACTCACATGGACCGATGCTGACCCAGACCTATCCCTCGCACAAGGCAGCTTGCCCATCCCCTCGGTGACGTGGCGGACCGAGCCGATCGATCTCAAGGTCACCGCCGCCGCCGACCCCGACATCGACGGCACGCAAGCCGTGCTGTACGAACTCACCAACCGCTCCGACGCGACCCAACGCGGCGAGTTGGCGTTGGCGATCCGGCCGATGCAGGTGCTCCGGCCGTGGCAGTTCCTCAATCAGTTCGGCGGGCACGCCCGCGTGCGCACGTTCGAGGGGGTCGGCACGGCCGCCGCGGTGGTCAACGGCCGCGACCGCATCGCGCTCGAGCAAGCCGGCCCGGGGACGAAGTGGGGCGCCACCACCTGGAACCAGAGCGAGATCGGTGAGCGGCTGCTCGCGAACGATCTGCCGAGCGCCCCGAGCGTCGAGGACCCCGACGCGCTCGCTTCCGGCGCCTGGACCACGCCGTTCGAGTTGGCGCCGGGCGAAACGATGCGGTTCCCGCTGACCATCGAGCGCTCGCCCACGGACGCGCGGCTTGACACGGCGGCCTCCATCATCGACCGCGCCGAAGCGGCGTGGGACGAAGCGATCGGCGCCGTGCGGCTTGACCTGCCGCCCTCGGCCGTGGACCTCGCCAAGACGTACCGAGCTCAACTCGCGTACATCCTCGCCAACCGCGACGGCCCTGCCATCCAGCCCGGCTCGCGCACCTACGAACGCAGTTGGATCCGTGACGGCGCCCTCACCGCGCTCGCGCTGCTCGGCGCTGGCCGCAATCAAGACGTCGCCGACTACATCGACTGGTACGCCCCGAACCAATACGACAACGGCAAGATCCCGTGCGTCGTCGATACCCGCGGGCCCGACCCCGTGCCCGAGCACGACAGCCCGGGCCAGTTCATCTTCCTTATCGCCAGCTACCACCGCTTCACAGGCGACACCAGCCTCGTCGAACGTCACTACGACCGCGTCGTCGCTACCGCCGACTTCATCGACGCGCTCATCGCCGAGCGTTCCACGCCCGAGTACCGAACCGCCACGGGTATCAAGGGCGCCTGCTACGGACTCGTCCCCGAGTCCATCAGCCACGAGGGCTACTCCGCCAAGCCCATGCACTCCTACTGGGACGGCTTCTTCGTCATCCGCGGCTACCGAGACGCCGCGTATCTCGCCCGCACGCTGGGCAAGGAACAAGACGCTCGACGCTTCCAACAAGCCCTCCGCCGATACCGCGACGCGATGTACAACTCCATCCGCGCGTCCATGCAGATCCACGGCATCGACTATGTTCCGGGCTGTGTCGAACTCGGCGACTTCGACGCGACCAGCACCTCCATCGGCGTCTACCCCATCGGCGAGCTGGGGCGCATCCCCGAGCCGGCGCTGACGCGCACGTTCGAACGCTATCTTGAGTTCTTCGACGCACGCCGCGAGGGCACGTTGGAGTGGGGCGATTACACGCCGTACGAGCTGCGCATCGTCGCTGCGCTCATCATCATGGGGCAGCCCGATCGCGCGCACGACCTGCTCGACTTCTTCATGGCCGACCGCAGGCCCGCGGGCTGGCGCCACTGGGCCGAGGTGGTGCACAACGGCGTCGACACGCCCCGGTTCATCGGCGACATGCCGCACACCTGGGTCGGCTCAGGCTTCGCCAACTCGGTGCGCACGATGTTCGCCTACGAAGACGAGACCGCCGGGCGGTTGGTCCTCGCGGCAGGCGTGACCGAGGCGTGGACCCGAGAAGCCAACGGCGTCGGCGTCACAGAGTTGCCCACCTGGTACGGACCGCTGAGCTACCGATTGACCGCCGACGCGAACGCCACGCGGTTCACACTCGAACCCGGGCTTCGTTCGCCGCCTCGCGGCATCGTGCTGCGTGTGCCCGGGTCGCGCGCGATCGCTTCGGCCGTCGACCAAGCCGGGCAATCGCTCGAAGTCGATAGTCGGGACGTGACCGTCCCACCGGCCGGCGCGTCGGTCATCATCCGCTACGCCGACTGAGCCGGTCGCGGTGCGCGGCCGTAGGACGCGGAAGCGCCACAACGCAAACACGGCCTCGCGTTCGGGTCGACCGCGAGGCCGTGCGGGAGTGCATGCTCAGTTGTCGCCGCGTCGTTTCAAGACGTGCGCTGCGTTACATCAGAAGCAGCTCGGCTCGACCGTGCTGTTCGCCGTGCTCCAGAGACTCAGGTAGAACGAGAAGTCGGAGAGCGTGACAGCGTTGTCGGGGATGCCGTTGCCGGTGCCGTCGGTCGTGAAGTCCGCGGCCAGATCGCTCTGGCTCCATAGACTCAGATAGAACGAGAAATCCGACAGCGTCACGAGCCCGTCGCGGCGGCCGTTGCCGAGGCCGTCCTCGGTCAGGTCGGCCGGGTCGTACTCCATCTGGCTCCACTCAAGGTCATCGAAGAAGATCGTGCCCTGATCGCTCGTGTCGCCGAAGCGGAAGACGAGCAGGCTGGTCGCGATCGGGAAGTCGGGGTACGGCTCGCCCATGTTCAACTCATCGAAGATCCGCAGCCAGTCGGCTTCGGTGACCGTCAGCGAGATCGGCATCCACTCGCCGTTGGTATCGCCCTCGATGGTCAGGTCTTCGAAGGCGAAGTAGATCGACGAGTTGGCCCGGCGGAACTCAAGCTTGAGGCCCGCGCTCATGCCGCCGTTGTCGATGCCCATCAGCGGGCTCGACGCCGGGATCGCGTACCACGCCGTGAAGATGCCCGGGCCGCAGTCGTAGACGTACGCCGGGTCGTTCAGCGAGAGCGTGTCGATGTTGAACTCGTTGGTGTCGGCGCCGATGAACGGCTGGATCGCGTTGGGCGGCAGTTCGACCGAGGCGTCGCCGCTGCGAACGAGCGCGGGCGGGCTGGCGCCGTCGGTCAGTGTGCGTCGGCGGGCGCCGTTGAACTCACGCCAGTTGGCGATATCGAAATCGTCGAACATGTCGCCGTCCTCGAACCCGCCATTGAAGTCGCCGGTGTTCTGGGCCATGGCGGTCCCGGCGACGAGCGCCGGCGCCGCGAGGGCCGCGATCCATGCAAGTTTGTTCTTCATCACTCGACTCCCTTTAACTGAGCGTGTGTTCGAGCGGCTTGTTGCGGCCGCTCGCGGTTCTGTTGATTCGTCGGGATCTTGTCCCGGTTCGGCCGGCCTCGCGTCGGCCCGCCCTCATGCAATCGCTTACATTCTCTCGGATCGGCCGGGCCCCCGTCAAGACAATTCACGTTCTCAAGGCCGTTCTGGCCAGAGCGGTCACCGGTCGGAGCGGGTCACGGCGACCCTGATCGGGCCGCGCGGGCGGCCTCCGCCTCCCGGTTCAGCCGTTCGACCGTCTCACGCCACGAGCCAGCGTCGAACGGGAACCCGGTCGGCTGGCCCGTCGTCGGGTTCGTCAGGCCCACGCTGGCGTCGATGGCGCCGCCGCGGAGACGCAGTTCTTTCTCCATCCGGCCTCGCGGCATGATCCATTCCTCGCCCGTCTCGGTGCACTTGATCGTGACCATCTCGGTCATGCGTTCGACCGAGTAGGTCGAGTTCCCGCCGAGGCGGATGTAGAGAAGGACCACAACGGCGACCGCAAAGAGGGCCGCGGCCGACCATCCGATGAGCGGGTTCGAGTTCAGAAACTCACGAAGCCGATTCATACATTCCTCTCGTCAATCACCGCCGCTCCCCCCGTCGTAGCTTGCATGCCCCTCGGGGCTAGCGCGGGTCGTACACGTGACCCCAGTTATAGAACGGACCGATCGAACCATACTTGTCACCGATGTTGGGGTTCAGGTAATCAATGATCGAGAACACTCGCACACTCTGATCACCCATCAAAAAGTTGTTCCGGCCAACGATCCCGATCTCGTTGCCGCCGGGGCCTTTGCGCTCGTCGCGACCGGCATGCCGCGGATACTCGTCAAGCGCATCCGTTGCAAAGACGACAGCATCGAGATTAGGAATCTCTACCAGCCGCCGGCTGGAGACGCCGACCCGTGTGTACCGTCGATTAGCCTCTTCCATTGTGAACGAGTCGTTGAACCAGAACTCGGTGTACAACTCCGCGTCTTCCGGACCATCGTAAGTGGCGGCGTTATCGGGTCGTCCGTTGTCGTCATCGTCATCGAGAACAAAGATGCGTCGCCCGTCGTCAAGGTGTGCCTTCGACATCGGATCGCGCACGCTGGCGAGTCCTTTAGCCGCAGGGCACTGGAAGCCGACGCTCCCGATGCCGCCCATATACTTATCAAGGGTGGTCACGATGCGGTAATGAAACCGCACCGTCTCCGCCCCGATCCCGGGCAGCGTGTCGTCGTACACCGTCGGGAACCGCGGGTTCGCCTGATCGTTGAAGTACATCTCAAGCGCGAGGCCGATCTGCCTCTGATTGCTCTGGCAGACCACGGCCCACCCCGCCTCACGCGCCTTGCCCAGCGTCGGCAGCAGGATCCCGATCAGCAACGCGATGATCGCGATGACGACCAACAGTTCGATCAGTGTGAACGCCTTACGGCTGGCGCCTCTCATGACGCGCTCCCTTCGGCAATGACGGGATTCTTCGTGTGCAACTCGGCCGAGACCGAGCCGTTCTTGACCTCCGCCTCGGACCGGGCCCCGGCGTTCGGGCTCGGCTCCCACGTGACTCGGATGTCAACCGTCGCGCCCTCGGGCGCGTCGGCTTCGGTCAGCATGTTGTCGCTCAAAGGCCGGCCGTCGAGTTCGACCATCGCCCGCGAGCCCGGCACAAACGCCCCGGCATCGAACGATAGACGTATCACGCGCCCGCGCCAAAGCCGTTCGGCCTCGACCTTGCCGAGGTGCGACGCCGGCGCCGGATCGATCCGCAATCCCCCGAACTCGGGACGCAGGCCCAGCATCCATTCCAACGAGACCGTGTGCAGCCACGCGGCCGAGCCCGTGTACCACTTCCAGCCCGCGCGGCCCGGCGTGCCGGAGGTCGGCCCGTCCACGTTGCCCGGGGTGACGTACGGCTCGGCGACGTACCCGTCCGCGTCCATCCCGCGCACCGGCGGCGCGATGGAAGACCAGATCCGATCAATCGCCTCAGCGTCGCGACGCTTACAAGCCGCGGCCAGCGCCCACACCGCCGCGTGCATGTACACGCCGCCGTTCTCCCGGCCGCCCGGCGCGTACCGCGTGATATAGCCCACGTCTTCGTCCGGCGTGTCGTACGCCGGCGCCAGCAGCAGGGGGCCCATGTCGCGCAGCAGATGCTCTTTGACCGAATCCCACGCGACGCGCTGCCGCTCTTCCGGCGCCGCGTCGTTGAGGATGCTCCACGTCTGCGGGTTCAAGAAGATCTTGCCCGCCTCGCGCTCGCTCGAACCGAGCCACACGCCCGCGTCCGTTGTCGCCCGGCGGTACCAAGCGCCGTCCCACGCGTGCGCTTCCACCGCTTCCTGCAACGCGCTCACGCGCTCGCGGCACAACGCCGCGCCCGCCGCATCGCCCTCGGTCTCCAGAATCTCGGCCCAGTCACGCAAGATGCCGACGATGAAGAACGCGAGCCAGATCGACTCGCCCTTGCCCTCGATGCCGCAGGCCGACAAGCCGTCGTTCCAATCGCAGCTCCCGATCAACGGCAAGCCGCGATCGCTGAGCCGGCCGAACGCCCGCTCGATCGAACGCTGCGCGTGATCGATGACCGTGGCGCCGCTCTCATCGTCCACAAACGGCGCCCGCTCGTGCAGCACGTCGCGCCGGCCCGTCTCCTTGATGTACCGCGCCAGCAGGAACGGCAGCCACAAGTAGTCGTCCGAGCACGCGGTCCGGAGGCCGAACTCCGCCAGCGGGTGCCACCAGTGGTAGACCGAGCCGTCCGCGAACTGGTGCGATGCGTGCAGGAGGATCTGCTCCCGGCAGCGGTCGGGATCGCGCGGCAGCCACACGTTCGAATCCTGCAACTGATCACGGAACCCGAACGCGCCCGACTGCTGATAGTACCCCGTCCGACCCCACAGCCGACCCGCAATCGCCTGGTACGGCAGCCACGTGTTGTTCAGCGTGTCGAACTCGGGCGCCGAGGTCGAAACCCGTGTCGGCGCCAATCGCTTGGCCCACGCGCCCATCGAGTCGGTAATCGCCGACGCCGCGGCTTCGGGCGTGTTCAAAGCGTCGAGTTTGCGTTCGACGGAGGCTTGGTCGGAACCAACAGCCAGCGTGAACGAGAGCGCCTGCGTCTGTTCGGCGTTTAGGGTGAGATCGCCGCCGACACTGGCCGACGAATCGCCCGATCGCCCAAACTTGGCTTGCGGATGGTCGCCAGTCATTGCCAAAGGCTTGGCCGGATCACCGAATCGCCCGAGAAACGCCGCCTTGTCGCCGGTCGCGAACGCGTCCTCGACCGCTCCCTGCATCGCGTGCGCCGCGACGTACGGCCAGGGGCGGTTCCAGTGGTCCTTCTCTGTGCGATCGGGGATGTCCCACATGTTCTTCGTCGCGAACACGGCCCGGCGGGCCTCGTCGTGCCGAGTCTCGATGAAAAGCGTGTGGAACTCACGCTTCACGTCCGGCGCCGCGCCGAGGCACCATTCCATAAACGACGCGATGCGCAATCGGCGGGTCTTGCCCGACCGATTCGTGAGCGTGACGTGCCACACCTCGGCGTGCGTGTCGGGATCGCGGTCGTCGGTCTCGGCGACGCCCATCGTCCACACGGCCTCGATGCCCGAACGCGACGTGGTGAACGTTGTCCGCCCCGGGCGGTGCTCGCACGAGTAGCCGTCGTAGTCATCGCCGCAGGGCGCGGGCGCCAGCGACCAGATCTCGCCAGAGTCAAGGTCGGCGACGTACAAGAACTTGCCGAAGGGATCGCGGACGAGGTCCATGTCCCAGCGCGTGAGGACGTTGAGTTGGGCGTTGTCGAGCCAACTGAACCCGCCGCCACGCTGGCTGACGATCGTGCCGTAGCGACCGTTGCTCAGGATGTTGGTCCAAGGCGCTGGTGTGTCAGAGCGTGTGATACGGAAGGCGTCGCTGTCCGGCGCGAAGCCGCCGTAGGGCGTCTGGAATCGGAGATCGTTGGGCCGGTCTGAAGGGTTCATGTCGCGTTCCGTGCGCACGGCCTGGGCCGCGGGAGTCCCTGGAAAAAGCCCGCGGGCGGCGGTTGCGCCGCCCGGCGGGTCATGAGTCGGTCGAGCCGCAAATCAGCGACGACGACGCCCGGCGATCAGCGAAGCGCCGAGCAGCACGCCCATCGAAGCAGGCGCGGGGATCATGGTGCCGGTGAACGCGAAGTCCACGGCGCCGAGCGCAGCGTCGGGCTGGTTAATCTGAGCGCCGATGCCGAACTTGCCCGGGTTAGCGCCGCTAGGCAGGCCGAACTCGAGGTTGCCGAACGCGACCGGGCCACTGGACACCCAGCCGCTGGCCGTGGTCAGGTTGTTGTACTCGTACACCATGACCGACGGGTTCAGGTCGTCGCCCTCGCCGCCGCCCGGGATGTAGCTCATGCGCAGCACGACCTCGTCGCCCACGTTGTAGATGCCCGTGCCGAACGTGTGGAACGGCAGCGGCCCGCCGAACGCGGCGATCTCGCCCGGAGCGGTCAGCGCACCGAAGAAACCGAGGCCGAACAGGTCGACCTGGAAACCGGCTTCGACGTTGCCGACGTTGTCGGCCTGGTTGACCTGGAGCGTGGTCTTGAAGGTGAACCCGTCGCCGTAGTCGAAGTCCGTGCCCGGGCCGCCGGGCGCGTCGGCAAAGAACGCGGCGTGGCGGTTGGCAAAGCCACCGGAGCCGTAGTTCGACTCTTGCACGCTCAGCGAGCCGTTGCTCGGGCTGTAGTTGCTGTTGAAGTTCAGCGTGCTGCCCGAGAAATCGTTGAACAGGCGGGGCACGTCCTCGAACCCGTTGATATCGCTGACCGTCGCGTACGCCGCGCCGGCGATGCCGATGGTCGCCATCGCGGCGATCTTGGCTGTGGCACTCTTCTGCATGGCTGTCTCCCTCACTCGGTACAGGCGTTCGTGCCGGGGCCAACGTGCCCGTGGCGAACGCATTGGAGTGTAATGAAATCGCTTACATCGTACGAGCATTGCGCACCGGCCGCAAGGGCTTTCTTTCCGAGAAAACGGCGTAAGCGACTCAGCGATCGCGATTTCTCGTAAGCCCGAGCCGGGTCATGCCGTCCTTGACCGCCGGGTGCGATCCAAACAAGCTCCATACGAGCCCTGTTCGGGCGTTCTCGATGGCCAGCGTCATCGGTCCCTGATCGATCGCCACGTAGTCATGGGCGATCCAGGCCTCCTCCGCTGCCTGATCCCCCGAAGCCGGGACCGCCTCGCGATAGGCGTCTCGGAATCCGAACTCGTCCTCAGCCTCGCCTTTCCAGACGAGCGGCTGTCCGTCGGGCCCGGTCAGCGAGCGGTAGTGCCGGAGCGCCGCCAGCGCCCGGACGGGATCGAACATGATCGCGCTGCCGGCGCCGTAGGGGGCGACTGTTCCATCGCCGTAGTTGTCCTCGGGGACGTAGCCCGACACGTCGCGGTCGCGCTCGGCGCCGCGCATCGGGATGGGTGTCGGGAAGACGCCCGGCACGCCGTAGCCGGTGCGCACATCGCTGGCGGTCAGGCCCCACGCGTTGGGTCCGAGCGTGGGAACGCCGTCCGGATTTGCTTCCGCTTTCACCTGATGCAGACGGGTCAGTCGTCGGCTGTTCTCCCACCAGTCAACTTGAGAACGGCGTTCGACATCGAACGCCGCGGGGTTGTCGGGCCCCATCGCGGCGTAGTCGATCCAGCAGTGCGCAAAGAACGCCGTGAACAACGCGCCCGAGTATGGGAACCAGACCATCGGCCCGATTTCGGCGTAGTCACCGAGCGCCCTTCGCAAGCCGTAGTAGTGCTCGGCGCCGAGCCTGTGGTCTTCGTTCGGCGCACACGCCGCGAGGAATGCAACGAGGCGGTGCTCGTCGCCCGAATCCAGCCAAACATAGGGCAGAAGACGCCCCGGACCGATCGGATCTTCGTCGGCGTCCGGCCGCCAGCCAAGCGTCACGTGGCCGTCCGAGGCCGTGTCGGTGCCGTCGACGACGAAGAACGACCAATCGGCGTCGGCGAGCATGGTATCGGTGAGTTCGGCGACCTCGCCCTCGAAGTACGCCGCGGCCGTGATGGCGCCGGCGAACAGCAACGCACTGTCCACCGTCGAGACGACCAACTCCGTCCCGACGCGATAGGGCCCGGCGTCGGTATCGTTAATAAAGTGATAGAACAGCCCCGCCTTGCGGTTGAGCGGTTGATCGAGCAGCGCCCGCAGGATCTGCACCGCGCGGGCCCGGCCCTCGTCCTCGGTGATCCACCCGCGTTCGACACCGATCGGGAAGGCGGACAACTGAAACCCCACACCCGCGACGCTGACGACACGCGAACTGGAGCGGTCGTACACCATGCCGGTGTCGGGTGAGACGGCTTCCCAGAGGTATCGGAACGACTGCCGTTGGATCTCGTCGAGGAACGCGTCGTCTTCGGGTGAGAAGTCGAACGGCGGCTTTCGTGCATCGTCGCCGGCGGCGATCACAACGGTCTCGGGGTCAACGGCGTTTGGGTCCTCGCTGCCCGGGGCCGAGACGGGCGCAGCCGTGGCTTGCCCGCCCTCGCTCTGCCCGCACCCCGTCAATCCGATCGAGCCGGCTAGGGCGAACCCGATAACGACGAGGCGGCTTCCGGGACGTTTGCGGATACCGGCGGAAGACTGCCAGAAACGGGATGTAATCGCTTTCATTGTCATCAGGGGTGATGCTACACTCGGCCGATGCGTCAGAGCAAGAGCCGTTCGAAATCCTCGACCGCCGAAGTGTCGGCGGCGCCCCGTGCCGCGGAATCGGCCGCCGAGTCTGAGCGGCCCGCGCGATCGAGGCCGTCGATTCAGGATGTCGCGGCCCTCGCGAGCGTCTCCACGGCGACCGTCAGCCGCGTCGTGAACAACCCGGCCCTCGTGTCTTCATCCACAGCCGAGCGTGTCCAGCGGGCGATCGCGGAACTGGGCTACCAGCCGAATCGCCTCGCTCAGGCGCTCATGACACGCCGCAGCCGCATCCTCGGTCTGTCGCTGCCCGATTTCCACGGCGAGTTTTACGCCGAACTGCTCCGCGGCGCTGATCGGGAAGCCAGGGCCCGCGGGTACCGATTGATGGTGACATCAGCCGCGCAGGGCGATGAAGCGCCCGCCGGCGTGCGCGGCGCCTTCGACCACGCCGAGGGCCTGCTCGACGGGATCGCCGTCATGCTGACCGAGAGCGGGCAGCACGTCGCCGAGGCGGCCGCTACGGCGGGGGTGCCGGTCGTCGTGCTCGATTCGCAGGTCGACCTGCCGGGCGTCGATACGGTCCGGATCGATAACCGGTCCGGCACGACCGAGGCGGTGGAGCATCTCATTGCTTCGACGCCGCCGGAACGCTGCTTCTTTGTGGGCGGTCCTCCGGGCAACTTCGACACGCAGGAGCGTGTCGGGGCATTCCGCCGAGTGATCCGGCGCGAGGGCGGCCCGCCTCGGCGTGATCAGATTGTCTATGGCGACTTCGACGCCGAGACCGGCCGCGCCTGGGCGACCGAGGCGGCGGCGGGGGGGCAACTCGTCGGCTCGGCGGTGCTCGCCGCGAACGACGATGTCGCGATCGGCATTCTGCAGGCCGCGCAAGCGCTGGGGCTGGATGCGCCGCGGGATGTCGCGATCGTCGGCTTCGACGACTCGCGATTGACGACGATTATCCGGCCGACATTGTCGACGGTGGCCGTGCCCCGCGCCGACTTCGGCCGCGCCGCCGTGGAGGCCTTGGTGCGGCGCATCGAGGAACCAGAGGCGTCGGTGCGGCAGGTGCGTCTGCCCACGGCGTTGGTCGTTCGAGAGAGCAGTGTCCGGGAGAGCCGCAACCGATGAGCCCGCCAAATCCGATTTCAAGTCCTGTTTCGGGCGAGTTTCCGCCTGAGTTTGTCTGGGGCGCCGCTTCGAGCGCGTACCAGATCGAGGGAGCCGCCGATATCGACGGCCGTGCGCCGTCGATCTGGGATGTCCACGTGCATTCCAAGGACGGCGCGTATCAGCAGCACACGGGCGATGTCGCGTGCGACCACTATCACCGGTACGCCGAGGACGTCGGTCACATGCACCGGCTCGGGCTGGGCGCGTACCGGTTCAGCATCTCGTGGCCGCGCGTGCTGCCGCAGGGCGTGGGCGCGGTCAACGAGCCCGGGCTCGATTTCTACGACCGCTTGGTCGACGCGCTGCTGGCCGCGGATATCGATCCGTACGTCACGCTGTACCACTGGGATTTGCCGTACGCGCTGCAGCTTCGCGGCGGGTGGATGAACCGCCAGATCGCGGATTGGTTCGCGGAGTACACCGGCGTGATCGTGGATCGGCTTTCCGATCGCGTGACGAACTGGATGACGCTGAACGAGCCGCAGATCTTTCTGGGCGGCGGCCCGGGCGCGGCGTGGTCGGTGGCAAGTGTTCGGCCGACGCTGAAAGAACGCCTGCTGAGCGTGCATCACTGCCTGCTCGCGCACGGCGACGCGTGCGAGGTGATCCGGGCCCGGGCGAAGAAGCCGCCGAAGGTCGGCTGGGCGATCGTGGGCGTGAACTGGTTCCCCACGGACAACGACGACGAGCGCAGCGTGTCGCTCGCACGCGAGCGCACGCTGGGCGTGCCGAACGCGGACCTTTGGAACACGGCCTGGTACATGGACCCGGTTGTGCACGGTCGATACCCGGCCGAGGGCTTGGTGCGATTTGGTGACGATGCCCCGGCCGTCCAACCGGGCGACATGGAACGGATCCATCAGAAGCAAGATTTCGTAGGGCTCAACGTCTACCACGGGCTGCCCGGTTCGGCCGACGACGAGGGTGCTTGGGTCGACGAGCCCGAGGCCCAAGGGCGACCCCGGACGGCGCTCGACTGGACGATGACGCCCGGCTCGCTGTACTGGTGCCCGCGGTACGTGCACGAGGGCTACGGCACGCCGGTGTACATCACCGAGCACGGGCTCTCGAACACGGATTGGGTGGCGCTCGATGGCCGCGTGCGGGACACGGCGCGCATCGATTTCACGCGGCGGTATCTGATGGAACTGCGTCGAGCCGCGAGCGATGGCGTGGACGTCCGCGGCTACTTCCACTGGTCGATTCTCGACAACTTCGAGTGGGGCCAGGGCTACAAGGAACGCTTCGGCCTGATCCACGTGGATTATGCGACGCAGAAGCGCACGCCGAAAGATTCGTACCACTGGTACGCCAGAGTCATCGCAACCCACGGCGCCCATCTCGACGAACAGGACTACGACGGCGCGGGCTCTCTGGCGCCGGCCGCTCAGGAGGCTCTCCCGTGAACCGATTTCATTGCCTTGTTTCGGTGCTGATCGCTCTCGCCGCCGCCATACCGGCGCGGGCGGGTACGCCGGCCGAGATCGAAGCGATGCGCAACGACCAGTTGCCGCGATTGATCCAATACGTGCGTGACGCGATCCAGCCGAACGGGTTGGTGCGCGACGCGGTGACGACGGCGCCGGGTTCTTCCCCGTTCCACCCCGCGACGCCGGACGCCGCGGGCTTCGCGTTGCTCGCCCTGGCCGCGGCCGACCACCTGGGCCTCGCGCCCGACGCCGAGGCGCTCGCAGAGCAGATCCTGCGGGCGTACGCAGGCGATGTGCCCGGCGTGACGCCGCAGCGATCGGCGAACGGGCACTGGGTGCACTTCATGAACGTGAACACGGGGATCTATCAGCCCGGCTGGGACTCGGCGTACTCGCCGATCGGCTCGGCCTTGATCGTGACGGGCGCGCAGTTCGCCGCGAACCACTGGATCGAGAACACGACGATCGGTGATCTTGCCCAGGAGCTGAGCGACACGACCGACTTCAACGCCGCGATCCATCCGGCGCTCGACGGGCGCATCTGGCTGAGCGTGGGGGCCTCGGGGAACGGGGACGCGTCGTTCGGCGCGGTCTCGCCCTGGAACGAATACATGCTCGTCATGCGGCTCGCGCTTCGTGAGGCGGACAACAGCCGTGCGATCGCTGTGGCGCCGGCATGGATGAATCCCTTTAACCTGCCGACGCGGAGCTACGCCGGCTTCGCAACGCTGACGGACAACCCGGCGAACTACGCGCCCGCGTTCTGGGTGCAGCAGCAGTACTACTTCAACGCTGACTTCGCGGGGAACCCGGCGTTCGTGCATTTCTACGAGAACCACCGCGACGCCGATGCGGCGTACTGCACGGCCGCGCTCAATCAGCCGTACCGTTACGGGCTGACCGCCGGTGTGAACCCCTCCGGTTATCGCGCCGACCGGATCGGGGATCAGGAGTTCGTGTTCGCGCCCGAAGCCGTGGCGGCGTTCGGCGATATGGACACGCTGTGCCAGTGGTTCGCCGATCAGCCGCCGGCGTCGGACGGACGGCTGCGCTACGGCATGCTGCGGGCGTCGGCGGCGCAGCCGAGTTGGCTGCCGCCCGACACCGGCCTGGTCGATCACCTCTTCTTGATGTTCGGTCTGGTTGAGTCGGCCGACCCGCTCTTTTTCCGCCAGCGTCAGCCGGGGCAGACCGATGCCGACGCCGACGGCATCGCCGATGCTTTCGATAACTGCCCGACCTTCAACCCGGACCAAGGGCCGTGCGGTTGCTCGGTCGCGGACATCACGACCGACGGCACGTCCAGCGGCGTGCCGGACGGCGTGGTGACCCTCAGCGACTTCAGCTATTTCCTTTCGCTGTGGTCCATGTCGGACCCAGCGGCGGACATCACGGTCAACGGTATCTGCGACGTCGCCGGTGGCGGGGGTGACGGGGTGACCCTGTCTGATTTCTCGTGCTACCTGTCCGAGTGGTCGGCGGGCTGTCCCTGAGCGCGTGGCGGCTCGAGGTCAACAACGGCCCGCCTTACGTTCGTGCCCCCTCACCGGGTGATTGGATCGCCCCCGCGCGTACCAAGTCGCTCTGAGGCGGCGAACGACGCCCTCGTCCCGTCTTTCGGCGGGTCGATGGGCTAGACTTGCCGATCGTCCGCGAGGACTCCCCGCGCGAGGACCCCCGGGCCCTTCGGGCTGACATACGCCTTCCACCCAAGCCGCCTCCGCCTCGCGGACGCGGCGCGTTGCTTTCGGAGATAGACGATCATGGCCGACACCACCACCGACGCCAATACCGACGCGGCGGACCAGCAGGCCGTCCCGAACAAGGTGACCGTCGAGGACGCCGGCCCGAGCCTCAAGAAGCTCACGATCGAGGTCCCCGCCGAGGTGGTGGACGACACGCTCTCCGGCTCGCTGGACACGCTGGCGCACGAAGCCCAGATCCCCGGCTTCCGCAAGGGCAAGGCGCCGCGCCGGCTCATCGAGCGGAAGTTCGGTTCGACCGTCCGCAACGAGGCGAAGAACCAGCTCGTGTCCGACGCGTTCCGCCGAGCCGTGGACGACAACGAGCTCAAGGTCGTCGGCAACCCGAGCGCCGAGTCGTTGAGTGACAAGGAACTCGAAGACGGCAAGCCGTTCCAGTTCGAGGTCGAGATCGAGGTCGTGCCCGACTTCGAGATGCCGGTGCTCGAGGGCATGGACATCAAGAAGCCCGTGGTCGATGTCACCGACGCGATGGTCGATCAGGAGATCGAGAAGATCTGCCTGAACGAGGGCGCGCTCGAAGAGCGTGAGGATTCCGAAGCCGGCGACTACCTCACGGGCCACGCGATCATGAAGGCCGAGGGCGGCGACGAAGAGTTCTACAACATCGACGGCGCCGTGGTGCAGAAGCCGCCGGCCGACAAAGAAGGCCGCGGCATGATCCTCGGGATCATGGTCGACGACTTCGACAGCCAGCTCGGCTCGCCCAAGTCCGGCGACGAAGTCACGATCAAGGCCAAAGGCCCCGAGCTGCACGAGATCGAGGGCATCCGCAACGCCGACCTGGTAATGACGTTCAAGGTGCAGCGCATCGACCGGATCATCCCGGCCGATCTCGAGGGCATCCTTGCCCGGTTCGGTCTTGAGGGCGAAGAGCAACTCCGCCAGGCGCTGCAGACGCGCCTGACGCAGCAGGCGATGATCGAGCAGGTCCGCGTGCAGCACCAGCAGGTGCTCCGTGCCCTCGACCGCGCCACCACGATCGACCTGCCCGAGCGCCTGACGGCAAACCAGGCCAACCGCACGCTCGATCGCCGCCGGCTCGACCTGCTCTACCGCGGCGTCGACGAGACGGCGATTGAAGAGCACATGGCCGAGCTCCGCGCCGCGTCGGAGAAGGTCGCCAAGCGTGACCTCAAGCTGTTCTTCATTCTTGAGCACGCGGCCGAAGACCTGAACGTGCAGGTGCGTGAAGAAGAGATCAACGGCCGCATCGCCGCCATGGCCGCCCAGCGCGGCGTGCGCCCCGAGCGGCTCCGCCAGCAGCTCATCCAGCAGAACCGCGTCTCGGCGCTGTTCTCGCAGATCCGCGAGCACAAGACGCTGGACCAGATCCTCGCGATGTCCACCGTCACCGAAGTGCCGGCCGATCAGTTCAACGCGCTGATGCGAGAGCTCGACGAGGCCGACAAGGCGACCGAGCCCGCCACGGCTTGATTATCGCGCAGAGACCGCCGACCGCGTGGCACGAAGCCGCGCGGAGTGGGCAGGCTTGAGACCAAGCTCAGAGCACCCGGACCGCTTTACGCGGTCCGGCTTTCGTTTTGGGATTCGCCAGACTGATCAGGATCCGGATCCAAATCAGAATCCGGATCGGGCTCCCGCTCGGACTCCCGCTCAGACAGCGCGAGGCGGACACTCGGCTCACTGACGGTGCCGCAGTTGGGGCAGATGCGGCCATAGGCGCCCATCGGCTCTTGGCTCACGTCGTGCCCGCACATCCAGCAGGTCGGGATGCGGAGCTTGGAGGTCATCGTGTTGACGCAGACCGCCACGACGGCCACCGCTCCGAACACGACGGGCCAAACGGGCGCCGTGGTCCAGGAAACGACCGCGAACCCGGCCAGGGCCACGGCCGCGAGGACCGCGTAGACCTTCAGCCGCAGTTTGCGCATCCACGACATGGACATCGCGTATTCGAGCTTGGAGAGATCCTTGGCGATCGGGGGGCTCCGGAAGTCGCGTCCAGTGTAGCCGAAGGTCCGGGCGGCAGGCCACCGGTCTTAGATCGGTCGATACAGGTCGATGACCCGACGAACTTCGTCAGGCCGGGGTAAATCCGGCAGGGAAATCTCGATGCCGTCCTGCCCCGACGAGGAGATCCCGATCTTCCCGACCCGCCAGACGCGGTTCCAGAAGGTCTGGTCGATCTGAATGTTGCGGATCGAGTCGTGCAGGACCTCGCTGGATGATCGGCGGAGCAGGCCGGTCCGCATGATCGATCGCTTGTTGGTGACTTCGAGCGAAGCCGCGAACGTGAGGACTTTCCAGACGCCGAGCACGCCGAGGGCGAGCAACGCCGCGATCCCCGCGACCCAGCCGAGCCACGGAGGCCCGGCGAAGAGCGTGTAGATGAGCGTGCCCAAGCCGCCGAGGAGGACGGCCGCGAGCCCGAGGAAGCTGAAGGGCCTGGCCCGGAGCATTGCGGGTCGGACGAGCTTGACCCTCTGCTCGGGTCCCGAATCGGGGGGGAGCCCGGCCGCCGTCGCTCGATCGATTGCCTTGGCCGTTTCTGAAGCCGCCCGAGCCGCCGGCGCCTCGGGAACGCGGTTGATGTCGCCGCAGTGAGGGCAGGGCGCCCGCTGTCCGGCCTGGTCGTCCGGGAAGGCGATCTTCTTCTCGCACCGGTCGCATTCGACTTCGATCATGCTCGTTCCCGTCCGGCGGCTGTCCGAGGGAGCCCGCCGATCTCCGACCTCACTTTTGCCGACCTCTTCCTTCTTCGGAACGAAAGGGCCCGCGATTGCAGAACGGTATACATTCATGCCCGATGCGCATCGTGCTCGTCAACTGGGCGAAGATCTGGGACGGCGCCTCGCACGGCGGCGGGGTCAACGGCTACGCACAGGCCCTCGCCCTCGAGTACATCGCCCGCGGGCACGAGGTCGTCTCACTCTGCTCGGGCCAGACTTACCTGCCCGAGTCCTTCCCCGAACCGCGCGATTCGGCTGAGCCGGACGCGGCCGATGCTGCGAACACGGCGATCGAACCCGGGCCGTGCCGCGTGGTGCGTCACGCCGACTGGCTCGGCGTGCGTGTGTTCGAGGTCGTGAACTCGCCGGTGCTGTCCCCGTCGCAGCCGCAGTTCGGCGACCCGCTGGGCGAACTCAGCGCGCCGGAGTTGGAAGCCCGCGTCGCCGAGTTGCTCGCCGATGTGCGCCCGGACCTGGTGCATTTCCACAACCTGGAGGGTTTCAGCGCCGGGTGTGTGCACGCGGCCCGGGCGGCGAAGAACGACCTCGGCGTGCGCGCGGCCGTGGCGTTTAGCCTGCACAACTACCACACCATCTGTCCGCAGGTGTACCTGCTGCATCGGCACCGTCACGCCTGTTATGACTTTCAGGGCGGGGCGCAGTGCGCGAACTGTGTCGACGCGATCGACCCGGCCGCAGAACAGCGACGGCTCGCGTCGGCGTACCTCAAGACCGTGCCCGCGCCGCCGGCGCCGGAGCCGCCGAAGCCTCGACCGTACCGATTCGGGATGGAAACGTGGCGGGCGCTCGGGCGTGACCTGCGGACGCTGTTCCGCCCGATCAAAGGGCCCGAGCCGCCGCCGCCGGCGCGTCCGCCTGTGCCCGTGCCCCTGCCGGGTGTGCAGGCCGATCCGCGTGGCGAGGGCGTGCGCATCGCGCTGCCGATCCTGGGCGCTGATCAAGGTGGTCAGGATCACGACACGCGCGGGCAGACCGAGCAACTGCGGACCGAAGCCAACCCGCCCGAGGAGCCGGGGCCCGGGCATCCGGACTGGACGCCGATCGAGAACGATCCGTCCACGCCGCCCGTGACCGGGCCTGTTAATGACTACGGCCGGCGCCGGGTGGGCATGGTCGAGGCGCTGAACGCGTGCGACCGTGTGCTGGCGGTGTCCGAGTTTGTGCGCGCCAAGTTCGAGTCGATGGGCGTGGACGGCTCGCGGCTTATGAACCTGCCGATCGGCACGCGGTTCAATCGGCTCGCCGAGTGGCACAAGGCGATGTTATTCGACCCGCCGCCGATCGATCGGCTGGAGAGCGGGGAGTTGTCTCGGCCTGTGCGCATGGTTTTCATGGGGTACAACAACTGGGCCAAGGGGCTGCCCATGATGGGCGACGCGCTGGAGCGGATGCCGGCCCGGTTGCTGCGTCGGCTGCACCTGTCGGTGTACGCCAAGGACGGCGAGAACATCGAGTGGAAGTTCCGCCGGATGGAGCCGCGGCTGGGCGGGCTGACGTTCAAGTACGGCTACCGCCCGCACGACGTGCCCTGGATCTGCGGCGGCCAGGACCTGGGCGTGGTGCCGAGCGTCTGGTGGGACAACGGGCCTCAGACGGTCATTGAGTTCCGAGCCTGCGGCCTGCCGGTACTGGGCGCCAGGCTGGGGGGCATCCCCGATACGGTTCGCGATGGCGTGGACGGCGTGCTGTTCCGCGGCAACGACCGGGACGACTTTGTCGCCAAGCTCTCGGCGTTGCTCGAACGGCTCGAGCGGCTGTTCGAGCTGCGCGAGCAGGTCCGCAAGCCGAAGGACATCGAGGTCCACGCGGAGGAGATGCTGGACCTGTACCGGGTTCTGATGGGCGAGGTCGGCTCGGCGGGGTCGCCCGGGCCGGCGGGTGACCCGGCGTCGCCCGAGGTCGTCACGCGGGGGCCCGGCGCCGGTTCAGCGAAGGCCTGAACGGACCTGCCATTTTGAGCGGGTACCATGCCCCACGCGCCGGCGCTGCCGGCACGGACAGCACCCCGGACGGAAGCGGAGTCGGATGGCAGCAACTGTGAGCAACGCGGGCGTGCAGGCGCCGATCCGGGTGGAGCCGAAACCGGCGCAGGCCGTCTCGGCCGCGCGGGTCGCGGTCCACGTGGTCACCTGGAACCGCAAAGAGATGTGCGACCGCTGCCTCAGCGCGATCGCCGAGCAGTCTCACGGCGCCGACCGATTGGATGTCGTGGTCATCGACAACGGCTCGACCGACGGCACGGTCGAATGGCTGACCGAGCGCTGGAACCCGGAGCGCACCGTGGACAACCCCACGGAGCGTGCCCACGAGCCGGCGTTTTCAACGCCTCGCGAGCGCGAAGGCGCGGTCAACGCGGGCGGGTTCCGTTCGCTCACGATCGTCGCCAACGCGCACAACCACGGCGGTTGCGGCGGGTTCAATACGGGCTTCGCGTTCAC
Organism: Planctomycetota bacterium; assembly: GCA_039815345.1. Lineage (GTDB taxonomy): Bacteria > Planctomycetota > Phycisphaerae > Phycisphaerales > UBA1924 > JBCBZM01. Next base: position 29,595 of record JBCBZM010000007.1, read on the forward strand.
CGAGTCGTTCCATGATCGCGGCGAAAGCGATCGGCCGGACTTTGTGTGGCTGGTCGATGACGACGCGATCCCGCACGAGCGGTGCCTGGAGCACTTGGTCCGCGCGGGCGAGTCGCACGATTCGGTCGGCCTGGTGGGATCGCGCATGGTGGATATGACGGACCATGCGCACACGCTGGAAACGACGGTGTACTTCACGCCGAGCAACGGGCTGCTCGGGCCGGCGCCGGAGCCCGGGCACCCGATGTACGAGCCGCACCGGCACTGGATCAGCCCGCTGGGTGGCAAAGCGCACGGGTACGGTGAGTTCACCGGCGTGCGCGACGTGGACGTGCAGGCCGCGTGCAGCCTGCTGGGGCGGTGGGATCGCGTGAAGGAGATCGGCTTCTGGGATTCGCGGTACTTCATTTACAACGACGACGCGGATTGGTGCCTGCGGTTCCGGAAGGCGGGGTACCGCGTGCTGATCAACCTGGACGCGGTCGTGTACCACGAGCCGTGGCACGCGAAGGTGACGCCGGCCCGTGCGTACTACGGGCAGCGGAACGTGGTCTGGATGTGCCAGAAGATCATGGCGCCCGGGCCGCTGCGTCGCGTGACGGCCCGCCGGATGGGGCGGCTGATGCTGGGCGCGTCGCGCGCGCTCGTGATGCGTCGTGTGTTCCACGGGAAACTGATCTGCAAGACCGCGGCCGACATCATGGACAACCGCGGCGGCAAGCTGGCGTTCACGGAGCCTGCCAAGGAGGATCTGGTCGCGGCGATGTCGCGTTCAGGCGCGTTGCACACGGGCGGGCGCGTGGTGTTCCTGGTCAAGGAGCCCTACATGCTGACGCACGCGATCAACGCGCGGGACGCGGTGCGTTCGGCGCTGGCGGAGCGCGGGCAGGCGTCGCGCGAGCCGCGGTGGGTGTTCGTGGTGCGGAACAGCGCGATGCCGACGGAGGACTTCACCGCGGGCGACGAGCGGAGCGAGTTGATCGAGTACGGCTCGCGGATCCGGTCGCGGTGGGTGCGCAAGCAGTTGCCGTTCCTGTTGAAGTCGCCCGATCTGGCGGTCGTGTTCGATCAGAACAACGACTTCCCATTGCTTTCGGGTGGATGGACGGCGCACATCGACACGCGGGCGCCGACGGTGGCGCAGGCGGAGCGGACGGGGCTTAAGGAGCGGGCCCGGCTTGCCGGTCGTATCGCGGCGACGGGCGTGCGTTCGGCGTGGTTCGCGGCGACGGTGAAGCCGCAGACCCACCGCGGGCGGTTCGGCGTGTGATGCCCGTTCAGATCGAATCGAAGAGATCGATGAGGAGCGAGAGACCCGATGAGTGACTCGGCACGCGAAACGGCGGCGGGTGAGCGTGTGCACCGGCCCGAGGGCTGGCCGGTCACCGATACGCCGCGGCGCGTGGCGATCATCGGGTGGGCCACGCTCTCGAATCAGGCCCGCGAGGGCTCGGGGTACAACCTGTCCGCGTCGGAACTCGCTTCGGGCCTGTCGATGAGCGGTCACGAGGTGTTCTATCTGCAGTCGGGCATGCGGTACGACGCGCGGATCCGGCCGGCCGTGACGAAGCGGGAGACGTGGCGCGGCATCGAGTGCTACGAGGTGCGCAACAGCCCCAACGTGAGCCCCGCGTACTGCAACTTTACGAACCCGACGGGCGAGATCGCGACGCCTTCGCAGGCGCACCTCGTGGTGGATTGGCTGGAGCGTGTGCGCGCCGAGGTGGTGCATATCCATTCGCTTGAGGGCTACGGGTTCGACGTGATCCACGCGGTGCGCGCGAGCGGTCGGCCGGTCGTGGTGACGCTGCACAACTACTGGATGGTCTGCTCTCAGGTGGATCTGCTGCACAACGAGACGACGGTCTGCCATGACTACGAGGGCGGCAAGCGCTGCGAAACGTGCCTGGAAACGCCCGATCCGAAGTCGGTGCGTGTGAAGCGACGGATCGAGCAGACGGCTGAGCGCGTCGTGGGCTACTCGGCGGCGCAGTCGATGAAGCGGACGGCTCTTGGTACAGCGAAACGTCTGAAGAACGGGTTCTCGACGCCGCGGGTGACGGTGCGCGAGGAAGACCTCGTCAAGGCGGACCCGGAGGCGGGCCGAGGGTACGAGGGCGCCGAGACGGAAGAGCACGGCGGGTGCGTGGACTTTGGATTGCGAGCCGCGGCGAACGAGGCCCCGATGACGCCGGCGATCTCGGCCGATGACGAGAACGAGCGCTTCCTGCGGGTGGATCACCATCTGACGGTGCTGAACGACTACGGGCGGCGTCGGCAGGCCGGCGTCGAGGCGCTGAATGCCGCGTCGGCGGTGATTCCGCCGAGCTCGTTCTTGCTGGAAGTGCACCGGGCGATGGGGCTGGAGCGGGGGCACTCGCGGCGTGTGTTGCTGGGGCAGCCGCACCTGGATCAGATGAACCGCGTGGCGCGGCGGAGCGCGTTTTACGACCAGAAACCCTGGGACCCGGAGACGTCGCCCGGGCCTCTGCGTCTGGCGTTTATGGGCACGGCGAGACCGAACAAGGGGCTCGAGGTTCTGGCGAGCGCGATCCCGCTGCTGGACCGCGATGTGCGGCGGCGGTGCCACTTCTCCATCCGGGCGGGTGGGTACGACTGGGCGTTCCGCAAACGGCTGAGCGTGTACCCGGAGGTGTCGATGCTGGGCGGGTACCATCCGTACCAGTTGGTGTCGGCGATGGGGGAGTACCACGTGGGGCTGCTGCCGCACATCTGGTTCGAGAACTCGCCGATCGTGCTGCTCGAGCATCTGCACGCGGGCAAGTTTGTGATTTCGTCGCGGCTGGGCGGGCCGGTGGATTGGATCGTGGAGCCGGGCACGGACGCGGCCGACGGCGGGTCGGGGAACGGCTTGCTGTTCCGCGGCGGTGATCCCGAGGACTTCGCGTCGGCGATTACGCGGTTGGTGCGTGGTGAGGTGTCGCTGCCGACGCCACGTGAGGTGCACGCGGTGAGCGCGCTCCAGAGCTACCCGGGGCATGTGGGTGAGGTGGCGTCGATTTATGAGCGCGTGCTGAAGGGTGAGGCGGTGGGGGATGAGGCGGAAGTGGTGGTGCGTGAAGTGGGTGTTGAAGCCGGCGTTACCTAGATGGGCGTTGTGACATCCGAGTTTGAGCAAAAGGCGGAGATGTTGGTTCAATAGTGAGTTGAGAGATAGGGCCGCGTTGACCACTCACAGCCCAAGCAGACGTCTCAAGAAAGACTTCTGTGTCTGCTGATCTTGTTTCCGCTCAATCACCTGTCCGTCTGAATAATCAACAGTCATTTCGTCTCCGTATTCTGAGCACAGTTTGGCATCGAGAGCCTCCGCGATTAGCGCGAGCTTCTGGAGTTCCGGTTGATCAGAATGCTTGCCCCAGATAGCACCGTCTACCTCATCCCACTCGAAGAACGACCCGCGGTCAGCATCGGGATGCGCTGTCCAGAAAGCGTCGAGCGGGGCATCGTCTGATTTGTCGTTTGTTGCAAATTCTAGGTCGGGGTCATTTGCGATGATCTCGCTCCATTCTGGGCGATCGATAGGCTCAGGTATTCCCGTCGATGACTGCCGCCTGATGTAGAAGTTCACACCCATGCGTTAGTTCACTTCTGTGGACCCTGTTGCCTTGATCACGACCATCGTGATGTCGTCGAGTTGCTCGTGCCCGTCGCGGAAGGTTTCGACGGCCCTGAGCACGGCGTCGCAGAGTGTCTGGGGATCCGCTTCGGCGTTGGCTTTGAGCACGTCGTAGAAGCGATCTTTGCCGAACATCTCGTCGTGGTTGTTGCGGGCTTCCCAGATGCCGTCGGTGCCGATGGCGAGTGTCTCGGCGGGCTGCAGCGGCGGGTGCTCGGCTTGGTGGTACTCCCAGTCCGGCTGGATGGCGAGGGGGATGTCTTCGCCAGCGAGTTCTTCGGCGGTGGCGGGCTGGTCGTTCTTTGGCGGGCGGATGAGGATGGCGGGGTCGTGTCCGGCGCTGGTCCAGCGGAGGGGCTGGCCTTGCTGGATGGTCAGGTAGAAAAGGGTCATGAAGCGGCCATCGCCGGCGTCGGCGGCGAGTTGGCGGTTGACGTCGTCGATCTGTTCGTTGAGCGGGCCGGGGCGTTCGACGCGGGCGCGGAGCATGGCTCGGCCGGTGGCCATGAGGATGGCGGCGGCGATGCCGTGGCCTGTGACATCGCCGAGCGCGATGCCGAGGCCGGCGCTTTCTTCTCCGGTTTGGGTCGGCAGTGTGAGGAAGTCGTAGTAGTCGCCTCCGGTTTCGTCGCAGTATTGGCTGACGCCGGCGACCTGGAAGCCGGGGATGGCTGGCGGTTTCTGGGGCAGGAGCCGTTGCTGGACTTCCATGGCCATCTCGAGCGAGTCGCGCATGCGGAGGCGGTCTTGGAGGACGGGGACCATGTCGTTGAAGGTCTGGCCGAGCCTGCCGATCTCGTCGTTGGTGTGGATGGGCGCCCGGGCGTCGAGGTCGCCGCCGGCGATCTGATTGGCGGTGGTGACGAGTTCGGCGACGGGTTTGGTGATCGAGCGTGAGGCGCCGAGAGCCACGGCTACGGCGGCGCCCGCGACAAGCAGCACGATGCCCAGGTTGGTGGTGAGTTGGAGCCGAAGCCTTCGGAGAAAGCCGGCCTCGGCGATGGCGGCGGGCGCGACGACGCTTTCGAGCGGGAAGGCCATGAGCACGCCGGCGCGTTCGGAGTAGCGAGGATCGGGCGCTCCAACGGGCGCGACGACGCAGAGCATCTGTTCGCCGTTGATGCTCGCGGCGAACGTGGCGCTCTCTGAATCGGCGATGGCCGTTCGGACGCGTTGGGTGGCTTCGGGTGTGTCGAGGGTGAAGGGGGGTGTCTCGGGCGGGCGGAGCCAGGCGCCGCCGTCGAGGTCATCGCTGCGTTGGGCCCAGATGTAGACCGCGTCGGGGTCGACGCCGGGGCGCTCGATGCCGCTGGCGAGAAGGTAGAGGGCGGAGCCTTCTTCCCAGCCTTTGCTCCATTCATCGACGCGGCCGAGGATGTCGGCGAGGCGGATATCGAGCGCGGTGACGCCGAGGAGAAGTCCTTCGTCGTTGGTGACGGCGTGCGAGACGGTGAGCATGGCCTGGCGTGTGGAAGCGTCGATGATCGGCCGACTCCACACGGGGCGTGGCGGGTTGCCTTGGGCGAGGCTGCCGACGACATCGGTGTACCACGGTCGCGTGCGCGGGTCGTAGGTGGGGGGGTAGCCGCCGTGCGCGGGGTAGGAGGCGTGGACACCGTCGGCGAGGCCGGTGTATTGCCAGTAGATGAGCTGGTCTTGCATCTGTCCGAGGACGCTGTAGTACTCGGTGAGTTGGGCGAGTTGGGCGGCGCTGCGGGTGATGATGGCTTCGTCTGTCCCCGGCGCGGCGACAATGGATTGGATAGAGCGAGCGATCGGGAGCGGGGTTTGGGAGGCTTCGCCGCCGTTGGGGTCGTCGCGCCAGATGGCGTAGTTGTCGTCGGTCGTCCAGTCGGGCGGGAGGTTGACGCCGGCGTCGAGGTCGGTCGCTAAGACAAAGCGGCTGTCGCTTGGCGGGGGCTCGCTGAGCACGCTGGCGGCTTCGGCCGCTTGCATCTCGACGACGACGTTAAGCGATTCGATGGTCTGATCGACGTAGGTGGCGTAGGTGCGGACGATCTGCTCGAGCTTGGCTTCGGTGTCTTTGACGAGGAGGGTTCGGGTGTCGGAGACCAGGGCGCCGCTGAGCGTGCGTGTGGAGAACTGCGCGACGATGGTTGCCGCGAGGAGCGGGACGAGGGCGATGATGAGGAGCAGCGCGAGGAGCTTCCAGCGGATGGACATGCTCGAAGGATATGAAGAGTGGTGGGCGTCTGCGGCCGCCGAGGAGGGGGCTGGTGATTGCAGACGCCGGCGGCGGCGAGCCGATTCGGTAGAGACGGGTTCGCGTTCGGCCGGCGGGTCCTCACGGGTGATCGGGCGCGGCGTGCGAGCGGGCGTCTCTCGACGGCTGGAATGATGATCCGACGATGATCAAATACCTCGGCTCGAAACGAACGCTGGCCCCTTCGATCGTTGAGACGATCCGCGGATGCGCGGGCGCCGAGTCGGTGTTGGATCTCTTTTCCGGCACGTCGCGTGTGGGCCTGGCGTTGAAGACCGCGGGGTTTCGGGTTTCGGCGAATGATCACAACGCTTACGCCGCGACACTGGCTCGGTGCTACGTGCAGGCGGATCGGTCAACGCACGTTGCCGATGCGGAACGGCTCGTGGCCGAGTTCAACGCGATGCCGGGGCGCGCGGGCTACTTCACGGAGACGTTCTGCGAGCGTGCACGGTTTTTCCAGCCCAAGAACGGCGCGCGTGTGGACGCGATCCGCGAGGCGATCGCCGCGAAGGGGCTGCCGCCGGAGTTGGAGGCGGCGATGCTGGTCTCGCTGATGGAAGCGGCGGACCGCGTCGATTCGACGACCGGCGTGCAGATGGCGTACCTGAAGCAGTGGGCGGCGCGGTCGGAGAAGGACCTGGAGCTGCGCGTGCCCGCGATGGTCGATCGGCCGGCGGCGGGGCCATGCCGCGCGTATCAGATGGAGGCCGCGGACGCGGCGGCGGCCTTGGCGGCCGACGTGGTCTACATCGATCCGCCGTACAACCAGCACTCGTACCTTGGGAACTATCACATCTGGGAGACGCTGGTGCTTTGGGATCAGCCTGAGGCGTACGGCGTGGCGTGCAAACGGACGGACTGCCGCGAGCGCAAGAGCGCGTTCAACTCTCGGCCGAGGTTCTACGACGCGATGGCGGCGGTGCTGGCTTCGGTGCGCGCGCGGCATGTGGTGGTGTCGTTCAGCGACGAGGGGTACATCGGGCGCGATGCGATGGAGGGGTTGTTGAGCGCGGTGTTCGCGGGCTCGCGGCTGTCGGTCGTGGAGCACGACTACAAGCGGTACGTGGGCGCGCAGATCGGGATTCATAACCCGCAAGGGGTCCGGGTGGGTTCGGTTGGTCGGCTGCGGAACAAGGAGTACCTGTTTGTGGTCTCGGCGGCGGAGACGGGGGCTTGGCTGGCGCCGAGACGCCCGAACTGTTCCGCAGGGCCGACCCCGGCCGGTCCGACGCTGCGCGCCGCGGTTTGAGTGACCGGTCGGGCGTTCGCTTGCGGCGGGTGAAAAACAAAGACGCCGGCCATCGCCTTGGGGGCGGGCCGGCGTGTTCGTGCAAGCGGAGCGGGAGGGATTCGAACCCTCGGTAGCAGGTGATACCCACTACAGCGGATTAGCAATCCGCCCCCTTCAGCCACTCGGGCACCGCTCCTGCCGGGTCAAGGACAGGCCTTGACCGGCGGGGACGATAGCCGAGACGCCGAGCGGAGACAACGACAAGGGATGACCGGGGCTGGTTTGAGGGATCGGACCGCGCTGGGCGCGTGCCTTACTCGGCCTCGCCCGGCTGGATCAGATTGCGGAGGTAGTGGTTCTCGCGGCGGGTCGCTTCGAGGTCGAAGACGAGGTACTTGACGCTCAGGCGGAGGTAGTCGAGCGACTCCTGGAGATCGCCGAGCGTCTTCTTCATGCGGTCGTGGCGTTGTTGGGTCTCGGAGGCGAGGCGCTCGAGGCGGGTGCGCTCGGCCGGCGGGAGGTCGGAGATCTGATCAAGGAGGTCGGTGAGTTTGGCCTTGAAGTCTTGGTCGTTCATGATCGATGCTCCGCGACGTGTCTGGCGATGTCGGGCGGACCCACTCGAAGGCCGCCGCTGCGGAGATGGGTGGCGATCGCCGTGCCAAAGCGGGGGTCTCGAAATGCGGAGGTCCGAGAACCGTGCGGCGCGCTCTGGATCGGGGTGCACGGCCCGATCGATGCCGCGCGACCCGCCTAATTAGGCGGGGTGAAGACCGGGGACGATGAGCGGCCGGTGTCGCCGGGTTGCGTCATGTCACCGTCGTGTGTCGAGCCGACGCAACACCTGTTGCGCTTCGGGCGCGGCTTCTCGCGCGATCTGAGCGACGGCAGCCGGGTCAGAGCGGACGAGACCGAGGGCAAGGTCCTTGACGTGGGCCGTGAGAGCCCGCTGGAACCGCGTGAACCACTCTTCGAGTTCGTGGCGGCTGAACCGCGAAAGCGGATCGGTTAATCCGCTTTGCATGGCGGCCCAGTCGAGCAGGGAGCCGCCCTCGGGCTTGAAGCGGTAGAGGGTGAGGCTGGCCCGGAGCCGATCGGCGGGCGTCGCGAACGGGTCGGTAGCCGACTCGGGCAGGCCGATCATCACAGCGTCGATCTCGGCGGGGGTGAGTTGATCGTGGATCTTGGCGGTGGGGACCTCTATGGGCGCGGCGCTGGGCTGAGCGGCGGTTGCGGTTGCGGTGGCGCCGGCGCCTGCGTCGGTCGTTGTCGTTGAGCCGTCGGCCGGCAGGAGCTTGGCCATGGCGGTGGAGAGGGTCTTGAGGCCGGCGCGATCGAATCGGATGGAGAGTTTCTGGACGGACTCGCCGTCCTGATCGACGCGTTTGGCGCTGACGACCTGGCCCGGCCCCCATTCCGGTCGGGCGGCGTGCACGACGCGATCGCCCATACTCCACATCCTTGTCGTCACGGGGCGTCTCCAATGCAGTGGGGGGCTGGGTCGGCGCGTGTTTCGTGTGCGCTGATGCCGGTCAGAGGGCCTAGAATGTACGCTAGTCAGTGATTCGGGGCTGCGCGGACCGATGGGCCGTGGCCGAGCGAAAGGGCCTGCATGATCGAGGCGTTGAAGAGTGATGAGATTGTCCACAAGGCCGGCGGCCGATTCAAGCTGTGCGCGCTGATCCAGCGTCGCTTGGTGCAGCTCTTGGAGGGCGCGCGCCCGCTGGTGGAGCGTGACGGCCGATCGGACCTGGAACTCGTGATCGACGAGATTCTTCAGGACAAGATCACGCTGGCGTACGTGGAAGCGGGCGAGACGGAGCATGAGCCGGACGAGCGCGATCTGCTGCTCTGATCGCTCGGGGATATCGATCACGAAGCGAGCGCTGTTGAGGCGATCGTTGCGGGGCGGCGGCCGATGACCACGCCGAATGAACGCCAACTCGAAGGACGCCGGGTGCTTGTGGGCATTTCCGGTGGGATCGCCGTGTACAAGACGTGCACGTTGGTTTCCCGGCTTGCGCAGCGCGGGGCTGAAGTGACCGTGGCGATGACGCCGGCGGCGACGAAGTTCGTCGCGCCGGTGACGTTTCAGGCTCTGTCGGCGAGGCCGGTGTATACGTCTGCCTGGGAGCATGTGGAGGCGCACGACCCTCAGCACATTGATCTGGCGGACAAGTGTGACTTGGCGATCGTGGCGCCGTGCACGATGGACTGCATGGCGCGTCTGGCGACGGGCCGAACGGACGACGTGGTGTGCCTGATTCTTTCGGCGGTCGATCGCTCGAAGACGCCGGTGCTGCTGGCGCCTGCGATGAACCACGTGATGTGGTCGCAGCCGGTGACGCAACGGAACCGCGAGCAGTTGCTCGCCGATGGTTTCGAGATGGTGGGGCCGGACGAGGGCTGGCAGGCTTGCCGGCATGTCGGGCCGGGCCGGATGGTGGAGCCGGAGCGCCTGGTGGATCTTGTTTCCGAGCGGCTTGCTGGCTGCGGGTGATGGTCTTGACGCGACGCGGTCAGGGCCTTCAAGGGTGTTGATTCGATCTCTCGGGCGTGCCGACGGCGGAGATCCTGGCTAAACTGCGTGACTCAGATCTCGCACGCACCGGAGAGGTGGCGGAGCGGTTGAACGCGCCGGATTCGAAATCCGGTATGGCCTTCGGGTCATCGGGGGTTCGAATCCCCCCCTCTCCGCTTGAAGAACCCCGTTTTCCTGTGTACTTGCAGGGGCAGCGGGGTTCTGTCATGCGCTGATTCGTTGTGCTGAGTCGCCTCGAGGCGGCTGGCTTGGCTCCGCCAGTGTTGCCATTGATGTTGTGATGCCCTTCGGCCCATCCGTGGCGCCCGTTGGACCACGCGGGGTGGGTCTCCGTGGGGTGGGCAAGCGCCGGATGATGCCGCGGCTCGGCCGGGAATCAGGTGTTTCAGTCGCCTGAAGCAGGACTCACGCGCTGCGGCATGCGTGGGGTTGTGGGTGGTCTTGGTGATGAAGGTCGACTTGGCGTCGGGCGGCGAACAGTTTGGTCCGTTTCGGCAACACCCGCCCCGAGGCTCACGTATCGGGGTCATCTTGCCTCAATTCTCACGAGGCGTGTGATCTGCCCGCGGGCGACATGAGCGGTTCAATTTAACCGGGTTGTGCGATGACAGAGGGCGAGCAGGGCGTTGGCGCTCGACAGTTCGCGTTCGACGGTTCGCGTTCGGTGACGGAGTACACATGGGGCGGACTGGTTCGTTACCGGGCCCTTTGCGTGCAGTCGGTGTTAGTCGGCTTACTTCGAGGGGGCTAGGACGAAGCCGATTCCTGTGCGGCCGGTTGTGTGCGCTGTGCCGTGTTCGCGTAACGGGGTTCGCTCGTGCGCGACGCGCCGTTCATTTTTGCCCGACGCATCTGCGCGGGCTGGAGGTTTCGACCTGGGCGACTTTGGGCAAGCGTCTCGCGAGATTCGCTCCGCCGGTTCGATCGTCCAGTAGCAAAAACTGTCTCGGGAGCCGGCTTTTGAACGGCTTGGTACCCCGGGAGATGAGGTATTCTCGCTCCGGCGTGCAGAGGAGCCGGAGATGAAGGGACGCGGGGCCGTATGTTGCCCGCTGACGCGAGGACCATTGCCGGTCACGCCACTGTTGGGAGATTCTGAGGATGATGACGTTGAGATTGATGGGTGCGGCGTTGGCCGCGGGTCTGTGTATGAGCAGCCTGAGCTTTGCGGACGAGTTGAATGCGCGGGCGCACTTGGCGAATGCCGAGTCGACCGCGTATCTGCAAAGTGACGGCTCTCGCCTTGAGTTGCTCGAACCGGGACGGCGAGCGCCCGTGGACGCGGTCGTGTTCCAGAAGTACATCGGCGACCTCCGCCTCCATGGCGCTCGGGTCTTTGTGATCGAGAACGCCGACGGGACGGTGGCGCAGGTCATCGACGATTCGACGGAGAACCTGAAGCTGCGTCGCGGCCCTGTGAACGTGGCGCCGGACATGGCCGTCGATCTGGCCGAAGAGCTCTTGCCCGGCGCGATCGACTCGGTCGCCGAGGAGGTCTGGTTCCGCACGGGCGACGAAGCGATCCTCGCGTGGGAAGTCACGACAACGCTGGCCGATCGCGGGCTGGCCGCGAGCCCGACGCACTTCGAGATGGTGATCGATGCCGACAGCGGCTGGATCCTGTCTCAGAGGCAGATCGACACCAAGACGTACGCGCCCGGTTCGCCCGAGGCGGCCGACGGCGTGTTCCCTCGTATCGTGATCAACAACACGATCGGCGCGGCGGGCTCGAGGGCGTACGCGGCGCCGTTCGACTCGATCATCAGCGTGTCGGTCGGATGCACCGGCACACTGATCGCGCCCAACGTGGTCCTGAGTGCGCGCCACTGCGGCATCGGCGCTGGCGATCTTATTGTGTTCGGCGACAACTCGAACGGCGGCATCTTCACCGCCACGGTTCAGTCGTCGAGTCTGCCGGACGGCGGCGGCTCGCTGCTGGACGGCGGCGACGTGTCGATCCACATCCTGACGTCGTCAGTTCCGAGCAACATCGCCGAGCCCATGCGGCTGATCGACGAGACGAACGATCTCGTGGGTACGGTCTGTGCCACTCTGGGTTACGGGTGGAACGGCCTTGGGAGTTCCGGCCACGGGTTCAGCTCTGATGGCTTCCGTTGGGGTGGCGAGAACATCATCGATGTCTACGGCAGCCCGGCGAGCAGCAGCGGCTCCAACATCATCTCGACCGACTTCGATAACCCCACCGGAACCTCGAACACCATCCCGAGCAGCAGCCCGGTGGCGCTCGACCTCGAAGCCACGACGGCGCCGGGTGACAGCGGCGGCCCGGTGCTGGTGCAGACCGGTGGTGAGTGGGTGATCGCGGGCGTCCTCTCTGGCGGTACGACGAACACGAGCGTGTACGGTGATATCTCTTGGTGGACCGGCACGGCGCTCTTCCGCGACGCGATCGAATCGGCCGGCGGCGAGTTCATCACCGGTCTGGAGATTCTGCTCCCCGATGGCGCGCCCGACCTTGTTTCCTCGGCAGGTGGTGAGACGCTGCGCGTCGACATCGTGCCCTCGCCCGCCGATCCGGTCGTTCCGGGCAGCGGCACGTTCCACGTCAACACGGGCTCGGGGTTTCAGCAGTTCGCGCTCGCCGCTGATTCGGCGACGAGCTTTACGGCCACGTTCCCGGCGCCCGACGCCTGCCCGGCAAACGTGGAGTACTTCATCTCGTTCGACCTCCAGTCAGGAGCCGTGGTGACGGCGCCGGCGGGCGCGTCGGCGACATCGTCGAGCGTGTTTCGCGCGTTGGCGGCGGATGAAGTGGACGTCGATGAGTTGTACGACTTTGAGTCGGCTGTCGGCTTCTCGGCGGGCGCGCCCGGCGATGATGCGACGACGGGTGTCTGGGTCCGCGTGAACCCGAACGGAACGGCTGCGCAACCGGAAGACGACAACAGCGACACCGGCGTCTTCGCATGGGTCACGGGCCAGGGAAGCCCGGGCGGCGCCAGCGGTGAGAACGACATCGATGGTGGCACGACATCGCTGGTGAGCAACCAGATCGACCTGAGTGACGCCGAGTTCGCGACGATCTCGTACGCGCGGTGGTACTCGAACAACACGGGCCAAGCCCCGAACGCGGACATCTTCGAGGTGTTCGTGTCTGACGACAATGGTCAGAACTACGTGCTCGTTGAAACCGTCGGCCCCGGCGGCGCCGGGACCTCCGGCGGCTGGATCGAGGCGGGGTTCGTTGTCGGTGACTTTGTCGATCTGACCTCAACGATCCGCGTCAAGTTTGTCGCGAGCGATCTGGGCGCGGGCTCGCTGGTCGAGGCGGGCATCGACGATGTGCGCGTCTTCGGCGTTTCTTGCACGGTGATCGATCCGGTGGTGTGCGATCCCGACCTCACGACCGACGGCTCGCCCAACGGCATCCCCGATGGGCTCGTCACGCTCTCGGACTTCTCGTTCTACCTGTCGCTCTGGTCGAACAGCGATCCGTCGGCGGATGTGACGACGGATGGCGTGTGCGACTACGGACAGGGCGGCGATGGGGTCACGCTGTCTGATTTCTCGTGCTACCTGACCGCGTGGTCGCAGGGATGCCCGTAGCCCTCGCGTTCAGCTCGACCGTGTCGATGTAGATTGATCGCTTCGAGCGGGCTCGTACATCTTTGTGGTGCGTGCTCGATGGAAAGGCCGTCTGATCCGGTTTGATAAGGCCCTGCGATGGCGGGGCCTTGTCTTTTTTAGAAGGGCGGGAGTTGCGATCGAGGGATCGCGGTCTGAAGGTGGCGTCCTCCGCGCTCGCCTCTTCCAAGGCGGACGTCTTCGGGCATGGCTTGAGGGTCCGATATCGGTGCAGGCGTCACCCTCGCGAGCGTCTCCGGCCAATGCTCTTCGCCAACGTGCGATGGGGCCTTGGGTTGACATGAGGCAGATGACCAGCGGCGAGCCCGATGCGCCGACTTTGCGTGCGGCGTCAAAAAGGGGGGATTTCGCGCATTCTGCGGCTTTGGCGGCGGGTATGTTGCTTTGTCATTGCGGTACTTTGGCCTGTCAGGCTTGGGGTACTTGCGTCGCGTGTGTCGGACGGGCGAGGTCGGGGCGGGTGTGGTCCCGGCCTTGAGTTCCGCGTCGTTTGAGACGTTCCGGGCGCACGTTGTTCGAATAGCTCGACTCGGAGCAGGAGGCGGTTCATGAATCGGTCACTACGCAGCACGCGACGGCTTGTCGCGCTTTCCGGTCGGGCTTGGGATGGGTTTGAACAGCTTGAGCCGCGGAAGCTACTGGCCACGTTCGTTGTCGACACGACGAGCGATGCGTCGACGTTCAACGACGGCGTGACGTCGCTGCGCGAAGCGATCGAGCTGAGCAATCTGACGGAGGTCGTTGATGAAATTGTCTTCGACGAAAGTCTCCGCGGGCAGGTCATCACGCTGACGCAGGGTCAGCTGCAGGTCACGAACTCGGCGATCATCCGAGGCTTCGGCGCGTCGCTGACAAGTATCAGTGGGGGTGATGCCTCGCGCGTCTTCGACATCAACCTGCCGTTCGGCGGTGCGGTCTTGATCTCCGATCTGACGGTGCGCAATGGTTTCGTGGGAGGTGTCGAGAACGGCGGCGGCGTGCGGGTTGCACAGAACGCCACCCTCCTGCTCGAACGCGTCGGCATCCGCAACAACGAGGCGCGGTGGGGCGGGGGCGTGTTCGTCGAGCCGGGCGGTGTGCTGACGATGCGCGATAGCGACGTGACCGACAACCGCGCCGCCTTCGGCGGCGGCCTGGGCGTGGACGGCAACAACGCCCGCGCAACGGTTGAAGGCGTCACCATCTCAGGCAACCAGTCGGGGAGCAACGGTGCGGGCGTGCTCGTCCGGGGCGGTGCGGGCGATGTGACGTTCCACAACGTCACGATCTCCGCCAACACCAACCTCGGCGGGTCTTCCGGCGGCGGGATCGCGGTTGAGAGTTCTGTCGGGAACAACGTCACCTTTATCAGCTCGATTGTGGCCGGCAACCTGCGCAGCGCCGGCGGCAGTCCGGGTGATGTCACGAACTTCGGCGGCCTGAACATCACGGGCTCGACGAACAACATCATTGGCGTGTCGTCCGGCGGGTTCGCCGACGGGGAGAACGGGAACATCGTCACCGATGACCCGGGCTTGCTTCCGATCGGGCTCTACGGCGGCCAGATCCGCACGCACGCGCTCGCCGAGGACAGCCCGGCGATCGACGCGGGTCTCAACCCCACAGACGCCGAGCGCGACGGGCGCAGCGAGCGGTTCTTCACGCGCGTGTTCGGCGACGCGGCCGACATCGGCGCGTTCGAGCGTCAGGTGGCGACCTTCCGCGTTGATGTGAACGGGGATCAGGATCCGGGCTTCGCCTTTTCTGACGACGAAGGCGAGTTGAGTCTGTACGAAGCCGCGATTCTCGCCAACGTCAATCCGGGGCTCGACTTCATCCGCTTCACGGGTGACCTCGATCGGCTCGAGATGCGTGACGGCGAGATCATCTTGAGAGACTCGGTAAGGATCGTCGGGCCCGGGGCCGACAAGCTCCTGATTTCGGCGAACGGGATGAGCCGTCACTTCTTCGTCGACAACTTCAACGGCTCGACCGAGATCGACGTCGCCATCATCGGGCTCACGCTTTCCAGCGGCCGAGTGACGGGCGGAGCCGACGGCGGCTCGATCGGAACACGTGAGAATCTCTTGCTCGAACGGGTCGTGTTCAGCAGCAACCAGGCCGCGGGTACGGATGCGCACGGCGGCGCGATCGACGTCTTCGGCGGCGGCTCGATTACCGTCTTCGACTCGCTCTTCCAGTTTAACTCTGCGGACGGCGACAGCGGCGCTATCCACTTGCGTAGCGGGCGGTCCTCGGTCATCGTCGGCACTACGTTCTCGCGGAATACGGCCGCGGAATCGGGCGGCGCGATCGGCGTATTCGCTGGGTCGCTGTCCATCGAAAGCAGCACCATCGCCGAGAACCGAGCCGACAGCGCCCGGCAGGGCAACAAGTTCGGCGGCGGCTTGATGATCCTTCTGCCGCCTGCTTCGGGCAGCGTGAGTCTGCTCAACACGATCTTCGCCGACAACTACCTCGGCTTCCAGTTCGATGAGAACTTCGACGACATCCGCAACGCCGCGGGCTTGAACATGGGGCTTTCACGCAACAACCTGATCGAGACGACGGGCGTGCAAGCGGGCGGGGTCACCAACGGCGACAACGGGAACCTCGTCGGCATTGAGTCGGGCTTGCTCGGCCTCGGCGAGTACGGCGGGTCTATGCGGACGCACGCCCTTCGCGCTGACAGCCCGGCTGTGGACGCCGGACTCTTCGAGGGCGACCCCGCTACGACCGGCGCCGACGCGCGCGGCGGTGTGTTCAAACGCATATTCGGTGACGCCGTCGATATCGGCGCCGTCGAGTACCAGCTCTTTGATCTGACCGTGGATAACGCGGGCGATGTTTCGAACGGTGATCTGAGTGCGGGCGATGTGACGCTGCGCGAGGTCCTTGAGATCGTGAGTGTCAACCCGGGTGTCGAGACCGTTCGGTTTAGTGCCGCCCTCAATGGGCAGACGATTACGCTTGATGGGACTGAACTCGGTGTCGGCCCCGACACGATCATCGACGGCCCGGGCGCCGATCGGCTCACGATCGACGCGCGGGGTTTGTCCAGAGTGTTCCGAGTCTCGGGCACGGGGATCGAGGAGAACTCCGAAACGATCATCCGAGGCCTTGCCATCACCGGCGGCTTGGCCGACGTCGGCGACGGCGGCGCCGGAATCAGATCGTCCGTGCAACGCCTCGTACTCGAGGGCGTCCACATTTATGGCAACCGATTGGAAGAGACGCCGGATAGCGACATCGGCAATCAGAGGGGCGGGGCGGGGCTATACGTCGGCGGCAGCCGCGATGTTGTCATACGCAACTCTACCTTCAACGATAACGAAGGCGACGGCTACGGCGGCGCCGCGTATCTCAACGGTATGTTCGAGATTGAGAGCTCCACCTTCGCCAACAACCGCGCCAAGGAAGAGGGCGGCGC
>JBCBZM010000125.1:0-7693 GCA_039815345.1 Planctomycetota bacterium
GCGGATGCTGTCGACGGGCGGGTCGACGCTGACATTTTCACGGAGACCGCCGGATGCGACCCAGGCGGACCGGGCGGGCGTTTCGGACGCCGCGCGGCCGGGGAACGGGATCGGGTCACCAAAGGTCTCAGAATCATCGAAGTGCACGAGCCGCATCATTGATGCCTCCCAACGCGGTCAGAACAGAGCCGCGTTGTCAACGATCGGGTCGTTTCGGCGCGGTGACGACCGCGATGGACCCGATCTTGTCCCCGGCGGTGGGTACGCCGCCGCAGAATCGGCGCCGCTTACCTGGGGTCCCGGTGTAACGTCCGGGTTTGGTTCGTAATCGGACGCGACGGGCCCATGCCTGCGGATTTCATGAGGCGTGGCAGGTGGCGCGGGATGTGCGCTCTAGGTGGCAAATCCACCACATTTGGGTATCTTCGGTCGGCCTCTGGAGCGTTTGGCGCACGGTGATATGCACGTTTGCGTCACGCTCGGGCAGCGGTGACGATTGTGCGCATAAAACGTTACTTGGACTTTATTTGCGGCTCTTCGCCACGACGTAGACGGGCGAGATTTCCACGGTGCTTCCACACGACAAGCAGGGCGATCGCCGCCGATACCACCAGAAACGGTATCGAGGCGTGCAGTGTGTAACCGGTCGGGCTGAGTGACAAAAAAAACAGCGAACCGGGCAAAGTAAGGGCTGCGACGCATGAAGCGACGCTCACATAGCGCGTGAAGGCGAGTGTAGCGAGCCAAGCCGCGAAGGCGAGCCCGGCGGGCAGTGTGAGGATGGGAAAGACGCCTAAAAACGCGCCGAGCCCCGTGGCGACACCCTTTCCACCACGGAACCCCAGCCACGGACTGGCCACGTGGCCCACGATGGTTGCCGCCATGGCGCCGAGCCAGACCCAGGCATCGGGCGCTGGCGGCGTGAACTGACCCAGCGCGCCGAGGACGGAGCCGGCGAAGAGCGTGGGCGCCAGGCCTTTGGCGACGTCCAGCCCGAAGCAGAGCAGGCCCCACTTCTTGCCGAGGACTCGGCCGACGTTGGTCGCGCCCACATTGCCCGAGCCGTGCTCGAAGATGTTGACGCCCTTGGCTTTGGCGATGATCCAGCCGAACGGGACGGAGCCGCACAGGTACGCCAGCGCGATCAGGCCGAGGGCGGTGAGCGGCTCGACGCTCACGCGCGGCGCTCCGGCGCGAGCCGATCGGCGAGGCCCTCGGTGAGCGCGCGCCAGACGTGGTCTTCGGGGTGGGAGCCGTCGATGACCAGGTGCAGTTCGGGCACGGCTTCGGCCTGGTCGAGATAGCCCTGCCGGACCTTGGCGTGGAACGCCGCGCCCTTGGCTTCCATGCGGTCGAGCAGGAGGCCGAGGCGTTGGGCCGCGGCGTCCTGGTTGACATCGAAGATGACGATGAGGTCCGGGCGGGCGCCGGACGTGGCGACGCGGGCGACGCTGAGGATGTCCTCGCGCGGCAGACCTCCGGCGGCGCCCTGATAGGCGAGCGTGCTGGACACAAACCGGTCGGCGAGCACGAGTTCGTTGCGTTCGAGCGCCGGGCGGATCTCGCGCGTGACCAGCTCGGATCGGCTGGCCATGTAGAGGAGCATCTCGGTGCGCGCGGTCATGTCGGTTTCGCGTCGGTGGAGCAGGACATCGCGGATGGCTTCGCCGACGGGCGTGCCGCCGGGCTCGCGGACGTGCCGGAAGGGGAGCTTGTAGGTTTCGCAGAGTGCGGTGAGGCGGCGGAGCTGGGTGGTCTTGCCCGAGCCGTCGGGCCCTTCGAAGACGATGAACTTGCCCGCGAGGGCCTTGAGCCATGCCGGCGGCGTGGTTGTTTCGGCGTGGGTTTCTTGGTGTTCGGCGTCCTGCACGGGCCGAGTCTATCCGTGGCGCCTGCTTGAGGGCTGGCCTCAGGGTTGTCTTGCGGGTGGGAGTCGCTGCGGTCCGGGCTCTGGTTCTACGGAAAGGACGCGGTAGGAGGTCGGGCCGAGGCCGTGATCGTGTGCAATGGCGCGCATCAGGCCGGTCGGGTCGTCCTCGGCGAACTGCACGGCGTGGATGGCGGCGGCACGTCGGCCGGTGCGCGGGTCGCGCGGGTTGAGGCGGTCGAGCGCGCCGAGCAGCTCGGCGTGGTCGAGCCCCGGGCGCGGGCTGATGCGGGCGCCGGCCTCGGGCGTGCGCGGGATGGCGCGGGCGAGGTAGACGACGACATCGGGCCGAAGCCCAAGCGCCGGCTCGAGCCCGGCGAGCGGATCGGGCCGGCCGAAGGGTCGCAGTTGGGTCAGCCAACGCCGGGCCGCGTCGCGGCGCTGGGGCGTGGCTTCGAGGAGGCGCCCGCCTTGGAACGCCCGGTCGGCGGTGTTGGAACCCGATCGGGCGAGCGTGATGGTGAACACGTCGGTGTCGCCGAGGCGGTCGACGAGCGACTCGGTCTGACGCAGCATTTCGGCGAAGACGGGCGCGGTGCTGCCCGCGGCGTCGAGCACGAAGACCACACGCCGACCCGTGCGCACGCCCTCGTCGGTTTCCGGCGCCGGGATCGCGGCGGGGATTGCGGATGGTTGGGGCGGCGGCGTGCGCTCGGCGTTCGGGGTTGCGAACGCCTCGGCGAGTTCGGCGAGATCCGGGGGCGGCGGCGGTTCGGGCTCTGGTTCAAGTGGGGGAGGGGCGAACGGTTCCGGCGCCGAGGGCTCGGCGGCTCGGGCGGTGGGCGTCGGTTCGGACGGCGCCGGTTGCGATGCGATGGGCTCGGCCGGGGATTCGGTCTCAGCGAGCAGCGGCGCGGCGTCGAGGCTCAGTGTGAACTCGATCGCCTCGGCGGTGTTTGCCAGCGGTGGCGGCGCGGCGGGCGCGCTCAGCCACGACCACGCGAGCAAACCGGCTGCATGGGCGGCGACCGAGGCGCCGAAGGCGATGGGGAGAAGTCGCCGCATGTCGTGTGTATCGGCTTGCGGACGTCAGGACTTCTTGGCGGGCGGGCCGGCGGGCTTGGGCTTGAAGAGCAGGCGGTCGATGCTCACGGCGCCGGCGCCGGTGAAGAACAGAGCCAAGCCCGTGCCGAGCAGCGCGAGCTGCCACAGCGGGGTTGCCCAGAGACCCGGGTCGTACCAGGGTTCGTGCGGCGGGAGGAAGCCGAACATCGCGGTGCCGTCCTGAATGACCGGGCCGATCTGTGTGAGCCAGGCGGCGACGGCGATGGTGCCTGTCAGGCTGAGCGCCGCGAGCCGGGTGAAGAACCCGAAGAGCACGAGCAGGCCGGCGCCGATTTCCGTGACCGCCGCGGCCCAAGCGAGCGCGACGGGCCAAGGCCGATTGGCGAGCACCGACGGCAGGATGGGGTCCATGCGTTCGCCCGATTCGGCGAACCGCGGCGAGGCGGACCGCTTGACCAAGAGCGTGATCCCCGCGTGCAGACGCATGACCTCGCCCGGGCTGGCGGCGTCGGGTTCGGCCGCCGCGTCCGGTTGGGCGTACGCGACGGTGCGGATCTGGGGGTTGGTCAAGGCGTGCGCGATTGTCTCAGTGTCGCTTTGCTCGGTTTCGGGCGATTCGAGCTCGGCCGGGTCGATGGGATCGGGAAGGGCATCTTCGGTGGGCGCGTCATCGGACGGCGCGTCCGCTTCGGAGTCTGCCGGGTTGGCGTCCGTCTCTTCGGCCGGGTCGGCGGGCGCGGGCGTGACGGTGCGGGAGGGCAGGACGCCCAGTTCGGCCAGTGCCGTGGCTTGGGAGGCGTTGATGGGTGTCTCAACAAGGACTTTGCCCAGACCCGCCCAGAGGAAGGTCACCCCGAGGACGAGTCGGAGGAAAAGGGGAGCGATGTTGACGGCGGCGGCTTCGCGCATGGCCATGATGTGTTCTCCTGCTGGCTCAAGCGTAGGACGCGGCGCCCGGGGGGCTCTGAGGACGGGGGGGCGTCGAGTGTCACGCCCACCCATTGATAACTGGGTTGATAACTGGGCAGATCGGTCCGATGGGTCTGGAAACTTTGGAGCGGGGCATTGCGGGTTTCGCGCGGGGTCCTTTCTGGGTCGCGGGATGGGCGTGCGGCGCGAATAGGATGGGTTCGCCGCGGGCGTGGCGGAATTGGCAGACGCGCGGGATTTAGGTTCCCGTGGCCGAAAGGTCGTGCAGGTTCAAGTCCTGTCGCCCGCATTCTGGGTGGTTGAACGGGTCGCAAGGCGCGAGGCGCGTTCGAGCCGACGCCTCAAGCCAGCTCAGGACGCCGGGTCGGCCAGGCACTCGACCGAGGCGATGGTCACATCGTCGGCGAGGGTGTCGGTCGCGGCGAAGCCTGCGACGAGTTTGAAGAGGCGGTCGACTTCCTGATCGGGCGTGGCGCACTCGGCCAGACCCGCGATGGTGCGTCGGAGCCCGAACTCCTCGCCGTCGGGGGATTGCTGCTCGACGACCCCGTCGGAGAAGATGATGACGCGGTCGCCCTTGGCGATGCTGAGCCGTTCGGTGTGATAGTCGACGGAGGCGTCGATGCCCAGCGGCATGCCGCCCTCGCACTCGACGCGTTCGGAGGGTTGGCCCGCGCGGCGGAGGAGCCAGTGCCCGTGCCCGGCGTCGACGTAGCGGACCTCGCCGGCTTCGGAGTCGAAGATGCCGGCCCAGAGGGAGATGAACTTGCCCTCGTTGGTCCGGGGCGCGATGCGTCGGTTGACCTCGTTGCAGGCGCGCGCGGGGTCGTCGTACGTTTCGAGCGCGACCTCCATGTGCGAGTGGACGAGCGTTTGCAGGATCGAGGCGCTCGGGCCCTTGCCCGCGACGTCGCCCAGATAGACGCCCAGCTTGCCCGGCCCGAGCGGGACCACGTTGAACAGATCGCCCGAGACCATCCGGCCGACACGCATGCGCGAGCAGTAGCGGAACCCGCCGACGGTGGCTTCGGTCTTAGGCATCAGCAGGCCCTGGGCCTTGCCGGCTTCGCGGACGTCGTCGACGAGGCGGTCGTGCCGGCGGACGAGCTCGGTGCGTTTGATGTTGCTCATCGCGAGACCGCACATCCGGGCAACGGCCTGGCAGAAGGCCGCGGCGTCCTGCTGCACGCTGGATTCTTTTCTGCGCGCATCGAGGTAGAGATACGCGGCGATCGCCTGGTCGATATGGATCGGCGCGCACAGCGCCGAGTGGATACCGAGACGCACGATCGACTCGCCGTAGTTCACCGGCGCATCGCCCGAGAGCCGGACGATCTCGCCGCTGGTCGCGGCTTCGACGAGTGACCGGCTAACGCGGAGGTCGTCGGGGCTTTCGTCTTCGGGGAGTCGGAACCCGATGAGGTCGACTTCGTCTCGGTCGCCCATAAGGCGGATGAGCGCGGCGCGCGGGAAGCCGGTGCCGCGGATGGCGGCGTCGAGCACGCTGGTCGCGAGCGCACGCTCGTCGGCCGATGAGTTGATCGAAGCGGCGCACTCGATGAGCAGTTCGAGTCGTTGCTGGGCGAGGCTGCGGAGCTCGGCCTGCGGGACTTTCTGCACGCGGTTGTTGGTCGAGCCGTGGTCGTCGTCGGTGCGAAGCCCGCTGGAGAGGCTGTCGCCGATGCGCACGCGGAAGGTCCACGGGCCGAGCCGCACGAGGTCGCCCGGGTTGAGCGGGGCGGGTGTGTTGGGATCGAGTCGGACGCCGTTGAGGAAGGTGCCGTGGCGGGATTCGAGGTCCGTGATCTGCCAGCTTCCGTGGCGTCGCGCGGTCATGGCGTGGCGGCGTGAGACGGTGTTGTCGGGCAGTTGCTGGTCGCACTGGCTGGACCGGCCGAGGACGATGCCGCGGTCTTCGGGGATCTGGATCGCGGGCCCGGGCGGGCCGGCGACGACCTCGAAGCGCATCGATTCGCTGAAGCCTGCGGAGGCCGAAGTGGGTTGGCGGGGTTGTTCGTTCATGGGTGCGGGACGGGGCCTCTCGGGTTGCGTGCCGACAGCGCGCTGCGGACGCGGGGAGAGCCTATCCCGCATGGGCTTGAGCGTCACGGGGCGTTTTGTTTGGTGCGCACGCAACGGCGGCCGCCGGCGTGGAGCCGACGGCCGCAGAGGGTGAGGGGCCGGGTTGATCTTGACGTGGGCGGAAGAGGAACGGGGGCGTCCGTGCGGGGACGCCCCCGTGAAGTGAAGGGAAATCGAAGCCAAGGAGAGAGGGCCGTGTGTTTAGAACTCGAAGTTGGCCCAGGGCTGGTTGAGCCCGAACCCGCCGCCGGGCGCCGCGATGATGACCGCGTCGTTGTTGCCGGCGCCGATGTTGTAGTTGGCGGCCGCGTTGAAGAAGGCGGTGTTGCGGGTCACGAGGTCGTTGTTGCCCGGGTTGATGATGATCCCGATTCCGCTCTCGGCCGAGCGGTTCTCGTCGATGACGTTGTCGCGTCCGTCGGAGATGATGCCGACGCCGCAGCGCGAGACATCATTGCCGAGCACGCGGTTGTTGAACCCGTTGTTGTCGATGAGGATGCCGGCGTCGTTGAACTCGGTGACGGTGTTCTGCTCGACGACGTTGTGGGCGCCGAAGGCGGTGATGGCGTTGCCCTGTCCGCGGCTGAAGACGTTGCGGTGGACGCGGGCGCCGTCGAAGACTTCGAGCCCGCTCTGGACGTCGGTGACCTCGTTGAGCGTGATGACGGCGTCGAACGCGCGGACGGCGACGGGACCATTGCAGAAGCGGATGCGCGACTCGCGCAGCTCGCAGTTGGCGCCGAAGAACTCGACGGCCGTATCGCCGGTCTCGATGATCTCGGTCTCCGCGACGAGGACGGACTCGGCGGCCTCGACGGCGCGGCCGGGGCTGCGGAGGATCTGGCAGCGTTCGATGCGTGAGCTAAACGCCGTACGCACGGCCGGGTCGGCGGCGTTGCCGCACTCGGCGATCGTCACGTCTTCGAGTAAGAGGTTCTCGGCGACATCGACGCCCGGGCCGTCGTAGCGCTGGATCGATCCGTTGCGGATGGTGACCTGGCTCGGTCCGGCGAACGCGCCGATGCCCGTGCCGGAAGAGCCGGCGCCCTCCACGGTGAAGCCGTTGAGATCGATCGTGACCTTGCCGGGCGTGTTGACGCTGATCGTCGCGGGCAGCCCGGCGGCCGGGCCGATGTTGCCGGTGAGGTAGTACGAGCCGGGGCGCGTGATCTCGAAGTCGCCGAACGCGCCGGCGTTGAGGCGGTTGATCGGGAAGCGCGGCTCGACCTGGCGGAGCGTTTTGTATTCGAGGTTGTTGAAGGTGTCCGACGGCGGGCCCGGCGGCGGGGTGAGCGGGCCGGCGAACGTGATTGAGGCGGCGGCTGCGAGCGCGGCGCCGGCGATGAGAGCGCGAGACAGCGTGCGAGCGCCG
This sequence comes from Planctomycetota bacterium, assembly GCA_039815345.1. Taxonomy (GTDB): domain Bacteria; phylum Planctomycetota; class Phycisphaerae; order Phycisphaerales; family UBA1924; genus JBCBZM01. The sequence continues at coordinate 7,317 of JBCBZM010000125.1, forward strand.
AACGGCGCGGTGGTGCTGAGCCGGATGCGGGTCCGAATCATGGCGTGATCTCCGTGCGGGTTGTGGGCCCCGGCGCGATCGGCGGGGCGGTCGTGCGGATGGCGCCGAGCAGAACGTTCGGCGCTGTGTGGTCTGCTGTGGGCCTGAACGGCCCGGCGGCGAACGCCGCTTCACACGAACACGCGATCCGTGTGCACGGGCCCATCGCGGAGGCGCGAAAAAAAACGCCGCGAAGTACGCGGCGTTCCCGAAGTCGTTGTTGACGGTTGGCTTAGAGGCGATCGGCGCCGGCGGAGCGGTAGGCCTTGAGCTTGCGGTAGATGGTCGCCTCGGAGATGCCCAGGGCCCGGGCGGCCTGCGCCGCCGAGCCGCCGCAA
>JBCBZM010000082.1:0-13977 GCA_039815345.1 Planctomycetota bacterium
ACGCGGGCTCGGTACGGCGAGTTACCGCGCACGGCCCCAACAACGAGCCGTTGGACATCCGCAAAGGCCGCAAGTCGAGTTGGATCGTGGACCTGTCGCCGCTCGGTAGCAGCTCGCATGATGTCACCGTCGCGATGGAGATCTACGCCAACTCGATCGCGAACCGGACCCGGCACGTGGACTCTACCCACGCGTTCCTGAGCGGTTCGAGCGTGTTCCTGTTCAGCGAAGCGACGCGCGATGCGCCGGTGCGAGTGACGTTCGAGCGGCCGAGCGTCGGCGCCGACGAGCCGGAGAAGTGGCGCCTCGCAACGGGCATGGCCCAGCCCGAGCCCCTGACCGCGGAGACGCGCAGCTACGACATCCTGATCGACTCGCCCGTGGAGTTCGGTCTTCACGAACGCGTCGACTTCAACGTGGACGGCGTGCCGCACGCGCATGTCATCTGGGGGCGGTACGACGGCGATTCCGAACAACTCGCCGAGGACACCGCCGCGATTGTGCGCGTGCAGCGTGAGATCTTCGGCAAGCTTCCGTATGAGCGCTACGAGATCCTCACGCACAGCGCCCCCGGCCTGCGCGGCGGAACCGAGCACTACAACTCGACCGTGCTGAGCGTGGACCCGGCCATGTGGACCGATGAAGACCGATACGAACGATTCCTGAGCCTCGTGGCGCACGAGGTCTTTCATACCTGGAATATCAAGCGGTTTCGCCCGGCAGAACTCGACCGATACGAATATCTCGAAGAAACGTACACCAAGCTGCTCTGGCTCGTCGAGGGCACGACGAGCTACTACGACGACCTGACGCTGCCCCGCGCGGGCGTGGTCGACGGTGATCGGTATCTCGAGATCCTGAGCAACTCGATCGACGGCTATCGCACCACACCGGGGAGGATGGTTCAGCCGCTCGACGAATCGAGCTTCGACGCATGGATCAAGCTGTTCCATCGCGGCGCCGACCGGACGCCCGACCGCGCCAATAGCCAGATCTCGTTCTACCTGAAAGGCGCGCTGGTCAGCTTTGTGCTGGATATGGAGATCCGCAGCGCGACGCGCAACGCGCGTTCGCTCGATGACGTGATGCGACGGTTGTACGAACAGTTCCCCTTGGGCGAGGGCGGGTACACCCGGGCGGATCTGGCGCGCATCATCCGAGCCGTGGCGCCCGGTGTCGACGTCGACGCCTTCTTCCGCGACTCCATCGAAGGCCTCGCCGAGGTGGACTTCGAGCGAGCGGCCGCCGTCGCCGGCCTCGAGCTGGTCTCGCCCGCGATCGACGCGAAGAGCGCCGGCGATGAAGACGATGACAACGCGGACCCGCCGACCAAGCTACACACGGGCCTGTCGGTCAACGGCGATCACACCGTTACCCGCGCGGTCAGCAACGGCCCGGGCTACGCGGCGGGCTTCATCGTCGGCGATGAAATCCTCGCGGTGAACGGGCAACGCGTGGGAGGGCGATCGACCGGGGCGTTCGCCGATCTCATCGACGCGGCCGAGCCCGGCCTGCCGGTCGAAGTGCTGCTGTCGCGGCGGGACGAGCTGCGTGTGATCACGTTCACGCCAATCGAACGCCCGGACGGCGCCTGGACGCTGAAGCGTGTCGAGGAGCCAACGCGCGAACAACGCGCCGTGTACGAATCGTGGCTGGGCGTGGACTGGCCATCCGATGACGACGACGCGGAGTCATCCGATGACGACTGATCTGCCCGTCGGCTCCGAACCCGACCGCATCGAGGCGTGGCTGGTCCGGCCGGATGATGAACGCGGCGCGATCACGTTGGTCTCTGGCGTTGTCACAATCGCCGACGGCGTGATCGCGAGCATCGAACCGGGCGAGGGCTCCGGCCGAACGCCGCGTGTGCTGCTGCCGGGTTTCGTTGATGCCCACACCCACCTGCCCCAGTTCGACGCGGTCGGGCATGAGGGCATGACGTTGCTGGATTGGCTCGCCGACGTGATCTTTCCGGCCGAGGCTAAATGGTCGCTGCCAGGCTACGCCGCGCAATCATCGAGCCGCGCGATCCAACGGATGCTCTCCTGTGGCACCACGGGATTCGCCGCGTACGCCACGTCCGACGCGGCGGCGACACGCGCCGCGATCGACCGGGCACGAGCCGCGGGCGTGCGCGCGTGGATCGGGCTCGTACTCATGGAACGGAACGGCCCGGGTGAGCTGCTGCGCGATCCGGCGAAGCAGATCGAACAGGCGGCCGAGTTGTGCGTTCTCGCGCCATCCGGCTCGCGCGTCGCCCACGCCATCAGCCCGCGCTTCGCGATCTCATGCGGCGCCGATCTGCTCGCCGCCGCAGGCAAGCTCGCGCAAGAGACGTCTTCGCTCGTGCAGACGCATCTGTCGGAGATGCAAGACGAGTGCCGGCTGACGGAAGAACTATTCGACGGCACGCCGTACGCCGAGGTCTACGACCGAGCGGGGCTGCTGCACAGCCGCGCGGTGCTGGGGCACGGCGTGTGGCTCTCCGAGGGCGAACGCCGATTGCTCGCCGAGCGCAGGGCGTGGGTCGCGCACTGTCCCACCGCGAATACGTTCTTGAAGTCCGGAACGATGGACCTCGCCGGCGCCAACACCTCCGGCATGCAGACTGCCCTGGGCAGCGACGTTGCGGGCGGGCCCGATCCCTCCATGCCGCGTGTGGCACGGGCCATGATCGAGGCCTCGATTCATCGCGGCGACACGCCGCCGAGCGCGTCCGAGGCGTGGTGGATGATCACCCGCGGCAACGCGCAGGCGCTGGGGTGGGATGACGCGGGCGTGATCCGGGAGGGCGCACCCGCCGATCTGGTCTGTCTCCGCCCAGACCCGCAGTGGCTCGCCGGCGGCGACCCGCTTGCGCGGCTGCTCTGGGGCTGGGACGAACGCCAGATCGAGGCGACCTTCCTCAGAGGACGCGTCGCGTACGCCGCGAACGGTTGAACTCCGGTTAGGACGCTGCCTGAGGGATGTAGGTCAGCGGGCCCGAGTCGTCCCACGACAACGGCCAACCGAACCACATCCACACCAACAGCATGATCGTCCACACGATCAGGAACACGATCGTGTACGGCGCCATCATCGCGATCAGCGTGCCCATACCGGCCCGCGGCGCGAACCGCTGCATGACCACCAGCACGATGATCAGGTAGGCATTCAATGGCGTGATGATGTTTGTCACCGAGTCGCCGATGCGGTAGGCCACCTGCGTCAGCGCGGGCGAGATGCCCACGAGCATGAGCATCGGGACAAAGATCGGCGCGAACATCGAGTACTTGGCCGACATCGAGCCCACGAACAGGTTGAAGAACGCCGTGAGCAAGATGAACGCGACGATCAGCACCATCGGCGAGAGATCCGCCGACGCGAGCGCCTGACCACCGGTGTGTGCGAGCATCTTGTCGAGATTGGAGTACTTGAAGTACTCGATGAACTGCCCGGCGAAGAACGCGAGCACAACGATCGGCGCCATGGAGGCCATGGTTTCGGTCATCATGCGGGCCGCGTCGGAGCTGTTCTTCATGGTTCCCGCGACCACGCCGTAGATCAGACCCGGGATCAGGAACAAGATGCACAGCATCGGCACGATCGCCTCGACCCACCGGTCGAAGTTGTCACCCGGCAGCCTGCCCCGGGCGTCATCGAACGGCCAGTTGGGCACGAACGCGAACGAAAGAAAGATGCCGGTCATCACGATGATGCCCAGCACGGCTGCGACAAGACCCTTGGCCTCTTTCGATGTGATGCCCTGATGCTCGGCCGCGGCGGCCGCGGCGTCGGGTGACGGGCCGCCCTCGTCCTCGGGCTTCTTGCTGAGGCGTTTCTCAACGAACAGCGCTGATGCCAGCCAGCCCGCGCCCGTGATGGCGAACGTCGATACAAACAGGAACCGCCAGTTGGCCGTCGGGGGCACGTCGTAGTTTGGATCGATCGTCCGAGCGCCCGCCTGCGTCAGTTCACTGAGCAGCGGGTCCAGCGAGGTGATGAGCAAGTTGGCGTTGAACCCCGCGGCGACGCCGGCGAAGACCGCCGCGACACCGGCCAGCGGCGCGCGACCCACCGATTTGTACAGCACCGCCGCGACCGGTGGCAGCACCACGTAGCCCGCGTCCGTTCCGAGCGAAGACATAATGCCCAAAAACACCATCGCGGGCGTCAGCAGCCGGTTGGGCACCACCAGCATCGCCGCCTTCAGCACCACGCCGATGAACCCCGTGCGCTCGGCGACGCCGATGCCGATCATTCCGACCAGCACCACGCCGAGCGGCGGGAAGTTGATGAAGTTGTCCACCATGCTCGACAGACACCAGTAGATGCCATCGGCGGAGAACAGGCTGACCGACTCGAACGGCTCGCCTTCGTTGACGCTCGGGTCATCGACGAGCGTGGTCTCGGGGCTTCCATTCTCTTTGAGGATCGGCCGCGTCACCTCTTGGCCATCTTCCACGACCGTTTCGGTGACGACGATCAGCTTCTTGGGCTGCACCTGCCAGTTGGTCACCGAGGCGACCCAACTCGCGCTCATCACGACGATCATGCCGATGACGAACAGGATCGCCGGGTCGGGCAGCTTGTTGCCCACGGTCTCGATGATGCCGAGCAACCCGCCCGACTTGGCGGCGCCTTCGGGCGCGGTGCGGGGCTCGTCGGACATGCGGTTGACTCCCAGATCGTCTCACCAGTCGGATCGCGTCGGCTCGATCGAGCCGGCTCGTCGCCGCAAACTAGCCGGGACCGCGATTCGGCTCAACTCAACCCGCGTCGGCTACCCTCGGGCCGCCGGCCGGGCTCCGCCGACGCAACCGGCCGATCGAACCAAAGGAACCCGCCCATGCCGGACGAACCAACGACACCGACGGAAGACATCCCGGAAGGCGACGGCATCTTCGGACTTCACGAAGACCCCGACTCGGCGGCTGTCACGCTCATCCCAGTGCCCTACGACGCGACGACCAGCTACCGACCCGGCACGCGGTTCGGGCCCGAGGCGATCCGGCGTGCGTCCTGCCAGATCGACCTGCACGACGCGCGGTTCGGAGACGTCTGGCGCGCGGGCATCGCGATGGAGCCGATCGACCCGGACTTGCTGAAGCTCTCCGAACGCGTCCGCCCCGCGGCCGAACGAATCATGCTGGCCGCAGACGGTGGATCAGCCGAAGATCGGCGTGTGCTCGATGAGGCGGGCGATCACGTGAACGCGTTTGTTGCAGAACGCACACGGCGGGTGATCCGAGCGGGCCGGGTCCCGGGTGTGATCGGCGGAGAACACAGCGTGCCGTACGCTGCGATCGGAGCCTGCGCACAGACCGGGCCGATCGGCGTGCTGCACATCGATGCACACTGGGACCTACGACCGGCCTATCTCGGTATGCACTGGTCGCACGCTTCGATCATCCACAACGCGATGCGCGACGTTGATCACATCACAAGGCTCGTGTCGGTCGGCGTGCGCGACGCTTCGCTCGAAGAGTGGAACGCCTCGCGCGCATTGGGTGGCCGCCTCCGCGCCTTCACCGGCAGAGACCTTGCCGATGCGTCGTTCACGGGTAAGCCGTGGGATGAGACCTGCGCCGAGATCGTCGCCGCGCTGCCCGAACGCGTCTACATCACGTTCGACATCGACGGCCTCGAACCGGCGCTCTGCCCGAACACCGGCACGCCCGTGCCCGGCGGGCTGAGCTTCGAACAAGTCTCGCGGCTGCTCGAACACATCGCACGCAGCGGCAAACGCCTCGTCGGATTCGATCTGGTGGAGGTGGCGCCCGGCCCGGGCTTCCCGGAAGCACCCGACGGCATCGACGCGATCGTCGGCGCTCGGGCGCTCTACCGGCTCATCGGCGCCGCGACCGCTGGCATGCGGAACGCCTGACGCCAGTCCATGGCGCCAAAAAGTAACGTGCCCGGGCAACGTTGCCCGGACACTTTGGGGGTGGGGGCTGGATTGGACCGGAGAAGACATCCTCCGGTGGCGCGAGTGTAACAACTCCTCGCGGGTCTGCACGCCGGCGCCACTGGACGCCGGCCAGACGCGGGGCCTTAGCCCGCGGCCAGCTTCACGAGCTGGTCGAACAGCTTGGGATCATCGATCGCGATCTGGCTGAGCATCTTCCGGTTCAGGACAATGCCCTTGACCCGCAGCGCCGCCATGAACGGGGCGTACCGGGTATCCCGCATGCGGCAGGCCGCGTTGATGCGGGTGATCCACAGACGGCGGTAGTCGCGCTTCCGGCGGCGGCGGTCGCGGTAGGCGTATCGGCCAGCCCGGATGATCGCGTCGCTGGCGCGGTACTTGTGGTTGCCGTTGGCGCCGCGATAACCGCGGGCCTGACGAAGAATGCGCTTGCGCTGCTGCGTGCGAGCGGCGCCCTTACGAACTCTGGGCATGATCAATCCCCGTTGGGATGGGTCCGACGGAGCGGCGGGCAGCCGACTTCAGTCCCGGCGAACGGTGCGGATCAGAAACGACGGCCGGAGCCGTCGCAATCGTTTGACTTAGTCTTGGCTGTTCTCAGCCTCGGCACGCATCGCGGCGCGGGCCTCGGGCGAGGGGCTTCGCTTCAGCGACGCGCGAGGCTGATTCCGGCCGCGAAGGCGACGGAAGAGCAGCTTCTCAAGGCGCTTGGCGTCCGGGCCCGCCATGTAGCGGTCCTTGCGGAGGTGGCGCAGCCGCTTGCCGGTCTTGTGAGACGACAAGTGCTTGTGCCCCGCGGCGCGGTGGCGGGCTTTGCCGGTCTTTGAGATCCGGATCCGCTTCAGAAGGCCTTTATGGCTCTTGTTCTTGGGCATGGAGTCCAACTCCGCTTCGAAGGCGCCGTCCGTGAGCCGAACGACCTCACTCGGGTCGATGACAATCGGCAGGCCGCGATCATAGCCCCCACCCACACCGCAGACCACGCCCCCCGACGCTCACGGCCTGATTCAGTGGATGCCAAGGCCGATCAGGGACCGACGAATGCATCATCCGGGCCCGCGGGTTGCTCCCAGCCCTTGAGCTGAAGCTTGTCGGCGATCGCCTGTTCTAGGGGTCGGGGCAACCAGAGATTGTCGCCCGTGGCCATCACCGGGTCCGTGAGCCAGACAGCCGAGCCGTCGACCCGAAGCACGTGCTGGCCGCGCCCGCGGTGGTTGGCCGAGTTGGCGAATGGATCGACCCGCTCGCCTCGCACCGCTCGACGAACCACCGGCGAGCTATCGGCGAGGAGGATGCTGGTGTTCTTGCGGAGCCAGATCGGGTCCGGCGGGCCCGCCGAGAGCTGATAGCTGTAGGAAATCTCATCGAGCGAGGACCAGTCCACGGCCTGGGGATCCAGGAGTTTCCGCGGAGCACTCGGATTGCCCGGGCAAGCCAGGTCATCGATGCTCGCGTACTGCAGACGCACCAGCATGAACAGATGCGCCGAGTTCGCCGGCTGCTCGCGCGAGCCCACCTGCCACCAGGGCTGCTTCTGAGGCGTGGGCTGGGCCTGCCGAGGCGAGGTCCACCACGCGGGCGAGGCGAAGCCAGCCGTCGCGACGGGGAGCGAGCCGGCATGGCTCGACGTGTACGCGTTGAACGCCCGGCCCGTGTCCATCAGATTGGCGGCGCAGACCGTGCGTTGGGATGCACCCCGCGCCTGAGCCACAACCGGCCAAACCACCGATGCCGCGACCAGCAGCATCGCCGCGGCCGAGATCAGGTCGATCAACCGGAACGAACTCCGGGAAGGCGCGGCCGGCTCGAACGGGATCGGGCCGCGTTCGGCGTCGGCAATCCGCGCCAGCGTCCGGTCGGCAAGTTCGTCGGCAGCTGACACCGCGCCTGCACGCAGCCCCACGCCGATCGCTTCCAGCCTGGCCGTGTGCGATCGCAACGACTCGGGCGTGCGGGAAGTGTCGCCGCCCGCAGCGACCCACGCGTCCACGGCGTCGGCGGACACCGGATGCAGCACGGGCTCGACCTCGTCGCCGGCAAAGTCTTGGCCGGTGCGTGTGATCCGCACCAGCGTCGCCGCGACAAGGTCGTCGGCGTGCTCATCCAGCGAAGCGTCGGGCGTACCGAGCAGGTCCATCAGCCCGGCCACCGGATCGCCGGCCGGCGGCTGATCCCCGCGGGCTCGATCCGCGAGCCACCGATCCACGCGCTCGGCATCCTCGGGCGAGAGCGTGGCCTCGGGCTCGAAGGCGTCCGAGTTGGGCGTACTTGATTCACTCACGTGTTCAGATCCCATCCGTGATCCATGACCCCGTCCGTTCCTTTGTCAGCGAGCCTCACCAGAGTTCTCGCCCGCTTCCGCTCCGTCGAGGCCGGCGTGGCGTGCGTTCCACCGCTTGCCGAACGTGGCAACCGCGGCGTGTAAGCGGCTTTTGACCGTTCCGAGCGGGATTCCAAGTTCTTCAGCGATCTGCACATACGTCAGTTTCTGAAAGTACGCGAGCAGCAGAATCTCGCGAAGGGTCGGAGAAACTTGTTCTAACACCGACTGCACGCGTCGGCTCAACTCTTCGTTGGCGATCCCAGAACCGGGATCAGGGACGTCGATCTCCAGCAGGTCCACGAGGTCGAATGCCTCGCGGTTCCCCTGGCTGGGCGCCGACAGAGCGGTCTCCCGGCGCCTGCCCCTCTTACGCAAGTAGTCCCGCCCTTTGTTCGCCGCGATCGTGAATACCCAGGGACGAAGTTTGCGTGACCGGTCAAAGCCGTCCTGAGAGAGGTGAAGCTGGAGAAACGTCTCCTGAAACACATCCTCTGCGGCGGACTGATCGCCCACGAGCCGATAGAGAAAGCGGAGCAACTCGGGCTGATATCGGACGATGAGCTGACGAAGGGCGCCCGTGTCACCCGCCCGATAGGCGTCGAAGAGATGTTCGTCGGTAGGTTCGGACACTGGGAAACTCGGGCTCCTGATCGCTATGGCGGATCGGCACGGACGCCGTACGCCGGGCAAGGGGCACAGGATCATCCGACCCTAAAGATCCTCAGGCGGGATCCAAGGCCCGGACCCTGCCGATTGTTCGGTGTTTCCCAGACTACCGCTCTGAGGGCGGCCTCACCGCGAATTGGCCGCGAGAGCCGGCAATGGAGCCGGGTTTGGATCGTTCAGCCCGGGACGGACTGGAATCTGGCATGACGCGAGCCTCGGCGGGCCCAGCCGAAGACCATCGGGCCGAACAGCACCGGGCCTCCGCAGACGCAGCCGATCCGGCTGTCTCCGCCGACGTGCTCGCCCGCGCGGCCGCGGGCGACGACCAGGCCTGGCGGCGGGTGTTGGAGGCGTACGGGCGTCGGGTCTTTGCGATGGCATTCAGCCGGCTGCGGGACCCGGATATCGCAGAGGAACTCACGCAGGCTGTGTTTGTCAAGGTCGCCGAGCAATGGGCGTCGGGCGACTACACGGAGCAAGGACGATTCGAATCATGGCTCTTCCGTATCACGATGAATCAGATCCGAGACGAAGCCCGCGGGCGTCGACGCCGCGCCGGACGGCTCGCCCCGGCGGGGTCGCTGGACGCCGCTCCGAGCCAGCACGAGTTGGCTCCGGAAGAAGCCCCGCGATCCGAGACCGATCGCATGCGAGCCGCGATCGAGCAGCTCTCCGAGTCGGACCGCGACATCATTACGCTTCGGCATCAGGGTGGCATGGGGTTCAAGGCGATGGCCGCCTTGCTGAACGAACCCGTCGGCACCCTGCTCGCTCGACACCACCGCGCGCTCAAGAAACTGCGCACACTGATGGAAACAGACTCGGAAACGAATGCGTGAACCGAGTACGCACGACGCAATGGACCCACCAAGATGCCTGAGCACCCCAACGACCAGCACAGCAAAGCAAGCCGCCCCGGCGAAGAGCGGATGGAGCAACTGCTCGGCCGGGTCGCCGCCGAAGACCGTGCCGCCGCTCCGGTTGGGCTTGAGGACCGGCTGTTTGCCGCTACTCGATCGAAGCCGGCTCTGAAGCTGGTCGGCAGCACGGCGGCATCCGGTCCGTCTCGCCGGCGTCTGCCGCTCGTCGGGTTCGCGGCAGCGGCGGCCGTGCTGCTGGTCGCGGGCGTCGGCGTCTGGAAAGCGGGCTGGCTGAGCGCCTCTCAACCCGCCGCGGCGCCAAACGAGTTGCTGTCGGCCGAAATGAATGCAGCCGAGTCCGAACTCGACGCGGCGGAGATCGAACTCGAGATCTGGATCGCGTCGCTCGACGCGCTCGAAGGCGATGTCTCCGGCGAGATCGACCTGCTCTTGGCGGAGGTCGCGTCGCTGGACGAAGCGTGGGACGCCGGGCTCGGCGCCTCTGCCGACGTCGCAACGGATTGGCTCGACCTGGGGGGCGCGCTGTGATTCGCTGGAGCGTTGCGTTCGTGGTGATCTCGCTCGCAGCCGGCGTCGGTCTCAGAGCCACTCACGCTGCCGAACAGGCCGAAGCCCAGACCGATGCGCAAGCCGGCGCTGAACAGGCGCCGCCCCCACCATCCCGGCATGGAGAGCCCGCGGGGCCTCGGCCTTCGGGCGAGGCACTGCGGTCGCGGCTCGCTCAACGGCTGGAGAGCGTCCGCGCGATGGAGGCGCGGCTTGAGTCCGCGATCGCCGATTTGGACGCCGGACGACAGGTGGATGCGCAAGAGCCGCCGCCCGAGTTCGGCCGAGGCCCCGGTGGTGAACGCCGAGGCGCGTGGCGCGGCATGCGCGACGACCGCCGGCCTGGGGACAACCGTGAACCCGTGAGCCGCGAGCCCATGACGGCAGAGCGTCGCGCCGCTGTTCTGGCCGAGCTGGACACCTTGGCGCCGAGGATGGCCGAAGCCGTGCGCAAGATCGTCGCGGAGCGTCCGATCCGGGCCGATGCGATGCTTTCTCGCATCGAAGGCCGATTGAAAGAACTCCGTCGCGTCCGGGCGGAGGACCCCGAAGCCGCCGAGATCAAAGCGGACGAGTTCCGCGTGGGCCTGAGTATCGCGCACCATTTCGGCGAGTATCGACGGACGCTCGCCGAGTTCGGCGCTGACGCCGAGGCCACCGTCAACGCGAAGCGGGAGCTGCGCATCGTGGTCGCCCAGGGGCTCGAGCTCAAGCTGCAGTTGCAGGAGCTTGAGATCGAACGCCTCGAGCGCAAGGTCGCCGACCTGAAGCGAAAGCTCGCCGAGCAACGCGCCGATCCGGAGCGCTTGATCGACGAGCGCCTCGAACAGATGACCGACCCGGTCCGTGCCGAGAGCCGGCGCCGGCGCCAGCCGTAGACGACCGGCGTGCCGTCAGGAGACGATCGAGCCGGTCGGGATCGAGTCGTCCATCAGTGTCGCGAGGACAACGTTGCGTTCGCCGCCGCCGTCCTTGGGCGCGTCGCTTGCCGCCAGCAGCATGCCGCGGGACTCCTCGCCGCGGAGCGAGCGGGGCGCGAGATTCGCAACGATGATGATCTTCTTGCCGACGAGCGCTTCGGGTTCGTAGTACGCCTTCACACCCGCGCAGATCTGCCGCGGCTCGCCCGAGCCGTCGTCGACGCTGAGCTTGAGCAGCTTGTCCGCGTTGGGGTGCGCCTCGGCGGCGATGACCTTGGCCACCCGCAGATCCACCCGCGCGAAATCGGTGAACTCGATCTGCGGCTTGAACATGGACTCGGCCGGCTTGGCTTCGGTTGCGGACGTAGATTCGGGTGTGGCTTCGGACATGGCTGAGCTCCTTGCAAACGAACGCGACGCGGATCACGGGCCCGGCGTCTGAGCCGCAGGGTAGGGAGCCGGGGCCGGCGCGAGCGCGACCCAGTCGCCATCCCGGTAGACGTTGGCGGAAGGATCGATCCCGAAGTGCGTCGCGAGGCGGTCCGGGTCGGCGTCGCGCAGCGGCTCGCCCTGATCGGCAGCGAGCTGCGCGGCCCACGATCGGTGAATCCCGTTCAGAAGCCGCGACTCCAACCGCAGGTGCGCAACCAACTGCCGATCGGTCAGGTCAGGCCCCGGATCGCCCTCATTGATCGGATCAAAGCGATACACCGGTGCGCCGTCGCCCGGCACGCGCTCGACCCGATCGAGCGAGCCCACGCCCAGCGGCCACGTCTCGGTCTGTTCGAGCAGCCAGCTCTCCGCGCCCGGCAGGCCGTCGGTGCGGAGCACCCCGTCGTACCGCCGGATCAGCCCGGCGACCTCGGCGTCCTCGAGATACCGGGCCGCGAGGTTCGCCCGGCCCGATCGCGCCAATCCGAGCGCGGTCGCCGCGCGGAGCCCCGTCTGCGGGTTGACCGCTGACTCCATGCGCACGGGCGGCACGGGCGAGGGCGCCGACGCGTCGAACCGCCGGGCGATCGCCTCGAGCCATCGACGGTCGGACTCGGACCCCGCGACGCCGGCCAGCCCTCGGCACGCCGCGGCGCTCACGGGTGTCGCGCCGCGGCCGCGGTCCAACTCGATCGCCAGCACGAACAGCCGCCTGGCGAGCGCGATCCGCTCGGGCGTGCCCGCTTCGTCGGCGATCTCCTCGGCCAGCAGCAGATACGCCTCAGGATCACTCGGAGACAGCGCGGCCAACGAAGGTGTCAGGTCGCCGACAGCGCGCGAGAGCGTGAGCCGTTCGACCGGCTGCGTCGACGCCGCCGCGGAGACCGTCGCGCACATCAGGAGCATCACCCGCAGGTATCCCGTCACGCCGGTCCTCCTTGCTCGGCTCCGAGCAGCCGGATCATCCAGAGTGCGAGCATCGCGCGTTCGCCCGCGAGGACCTGCTCGACCACATCTTTCGCCGCGGCTCGCTCGGTCGCGAACCGCTCGAGCACCGCGGCGCACGCATCGGCCGCTCCGGTGCGCTCAGAGCCGATGACGAAGGCCATGAGATCGCAAATCGCGACCTGCTCCGCATGGAATCGCTGGATCGGCCCGTCGGCCTGCACGAGCCGGCTCCCGTGGGCCCGCAGGATTCGATCGAGCGCGACCGGCGCGTTCGGCGAGGGGAACGCCGTCCGCGCGGTCCGTTCCCAACTGGCCCGCAGCAGCGCCGCCTCGACATCGGGCGACGGCGCCGGCATGCTGCTCGCGGCCTGCTCGTCGGCATCCGAAGACGCTCGCCAAGCGGCGCCCGTGCGCACGGCGTAGACATCCGACAACCGCTCGGCGTGCCGATCGATCGACGACCAATCGCCGCGGCGCGCGAGCAACTCCAGCAGCCGAGACACGAGCGCTTGACGCGAACGCAGCCGCCAGTCCGCCCGACGCGGGCCGAGCCGCGGCGTCAGCGTCACGCGCGCTACCAAATCGGCGTTGGCATGCGTGGCCGGCATCAGAGGCGCTTCTTCCAACAACGCGTTCACGATCGCCGGGCTATCCGCCAAACGCCGAACCGCGTCGGCCGCCGCGCGTCGCACATCACGCGGAGAACCGCGCACGGCATCCGCGACCAGCACCTCCGCATCGATCGTTCCGATCCGGCTGCGCGGGCTGAGTTCTGCGATCAGACGCTGTCGCTCGGCGCTGTTGTTGCTCACTGTCAGGTAGCGGAGCGCCCATCGGCCGTCACCGCCGGCCGAACGGAGCGATGGCCCGCCGCTGCCGCTGCCGGGCGGAGGGTCCGCCGTCGCCCGCTCGGATTCGGTCAACAGGGTGACCGCCTCATCGATAGCTCCATCGAATAACCGACGGCCGGCGGCCGAGAGGAGCGACAGACGAACCGCCGCGGCGAGGCGCGAAGCAGACTCGGGCGCCGACCGCGCGGCGAGGTCGCGCCGAGCCGCGTTCGCCCAATCGTTCAGCAGCGCATCTTGAAGTCCGGTCGGCAGCAGTCCCCACACCGCGCGGTACCGATCACGCAGTTCGGCCCGCGCCAACGGGCTGGCCGCGGCCGCCAGCGTCATCGTGACATCAATCGGATCCGAAAGGCCTTGCTGGGCAATCTCGGAAGTCACCGCCCACAACGCCGCGTTCGAGACGCGTTCATCGTCCATCCACTCGATCAATCGCTCGCGCGCCCGGCCGTCCGAGCCATCCCACTCGATAGCGGCCGTGAGCATCGCGATCGCGCTGGCCGCC
>JBCBZM010000028.1:0-26528 GCA_039815345.1 Planctomycetota bacterium
CGCGCCCGCCCCCCCGCCGCAGGGGCCTGCGCTCCCGGCGGACCTCATCGCGCGGGCAGAAGCCGTCTACTGTGTCAGCTCCCTGATGGGGCTGGAGGCGATCCTCCATGGTGCTCGCCCGGTGGTCTTCGGCGATGCGTTTTATGCAGGCCGCGGGCTCAGCGATGACCGCCACCCCCGCACGGGCGCCAGACCGGCGCTCGACGCGGCAGGCCTCTTTGACGCCTGCTATCTGCGCTACGCCCGCTATGTGGACCGGGCGCTCGGGGCGGAGGTCGTTGCTGTCTGTGCAGGCGATGGTGTGCGCGAACTAGTTGGCGGCGGATTCTTGCTCGAGCGAGGCGCGGAGCGTTTCGCCGCCGCGGGTGCGGTGTTCGTTGGCGATGGCCTCGACAAACTGGTTGAGCGCGACGGCGCCGAGGTCTTTCTGGATGCCGCGGGCGCGGACGGAAACGGCTCTGGCTTCGGCGTCGCGCGGGCCGACGACGGCCATGTAGGGGATCTTCTCGTCGGCGGCTCGTTTGATCTTCGCCTGCACGCGCTCGTTGCCGTCGTCGAGTTTGGCGCGTAGGCCTGCGGCTTTGAGTTCACGCACGACTTCGGCGGCGTAGTCGGCGGTTTTCTCGCTGATGGGCAGGACGCGGACTTGCTCGGGCGAAAGCCAGAGCGGGAAGGCGCCGGCGAAGTGCTCGATGAGGACCCCGACGAATCGTTCCATCGAGCCGAAAGGCGCGCGGTGGATCATGACCGGGCGGTGCTTGGTGTTGTCCTGGCCGACGTAGGTGAGATCAAAGCGTTGCGGCAGGTTGTAATCGACCTGGACGGTGCCGAGCTGCCACTCGCGGCCGATCACGTCCTTGACGATGAAATCGATCTTCGGTCCGTAGAACGCGGCCTCGCCGGGCTCCTCGCTGAAGTTCACGCCGAGTTCTGCGGCGGCGGATCGGCAGGCGTCCTCGGCCTTGTCCCAGTTGGCCGGGTCGCCGACGTACTTGGTCGAGTCGGGGTCGCGCAGGCCGACGCGGACGCGGAAGTCCTCGAGGCCGAGCGTATTGAAGATGGTCTTGACGATGCCGATGCAGGAGGAGACTTCCTGGGCGATCTGGTCCTCGCGGCAGAAGATGTGGGCGTCGTCGACGGTAAACGAACGCACACGTGTCAGGCCGTTGAGCTCGCCCGACTGCTCCCAGCGGTAGACGGTGCCGAACTCGGCGAGGCGGACGGGCAGGTCGCGGTAGCTGTGCGGCTGGCTGGCGTAGATCTTGATGTGGTGGGGGCAGTTCATCGGCTTGAGGAGGTAGCCTTCGAGGTCGCCCTCGCTGAGCCGATTGGAGAGATCGCCGCAGGAGCAGCCCTCGTCGGCCATGCCCTTGAGGAAGTCGCGCTCCACGACGGGCGCGAACTGGCTGTCGGCGTAGTAGGGGAAGTGCCCGCTGGTCTTGTAGAGATCGAGCTTGCCGATGTGCGGGCAGAAGACCTCGTCGTAGCCGAGCTTGGTGAGTTCGGCGGAGATCCAGGTTTGGAGTTCCTTGCGGATCACGGCGCCCTTGGGGGTCCACAGGACCAATCCCTGTCCGACGCTCTCATCGATGTGGAACAGCCCGAGCTGCTTGCCGAGGGTGCGGTGGTCGCGCTTGCGGGCTTCTTCGAGCCTTTCGAGGTGGGCGGCGAGGTCTTTCTTGTTGAAGAAGGCCGTGCCGTAGACCCGGGTGAGGCGGTCGCTGGTCTCGTCGCCGTGCCAGTAGGACGAAGAGAGTGACATGAGCTTGAACGCGCCGATGCGGCCGGTGGAGGGGACGTGGGGGCCACGGCAGAGGTCTTCCCAGTTCTGGCCCGGCTCGCCGGTGGCGTACCAAGTCAGCGCGTCGGAACCCGCGGCGATGGCGCGCTCGGCGTTATCGAGCTTGTACTTGCTGCCTTCGCCTTTGAGCTTGGCGAGGCCGTCGTCCTTGGGCAGTTCGTAGCGGGTGAAGCGTCGGTCCTCCTTGACGATCGCGGCCATCTCCTGCTCGATCGCCTCGAAGTCGCCTTCTTTGAGCGGGCGCTCTTCGGGGAAAGCGATGTCGTAGTAGAAGCCGGTGTCGAGTGGCGGGCCGTAGACGAGCTGGGCGCCGGGCACGACGCGTTGGATCGCTTCGGCCATGACATGGGCGGCGGAGTGGCGCAGCAGGTAGAGCGCATCGGCGTCGGCCTCGCCCTCGCGGGTCTTCTCGGTGATGAGGGCGAGGGCGCAGTCGCGGTCGAGCGTGGTGGAGAGGTCGGCGAGTTCACCGTCCACCTTGGCGCCCACGGCCGCCTTGGCGAGGCGTGCGCCGATGGACTCGGCGACCTCGTAGGCGGTCACGGGTGCGTCGAAGGATTTGATGGAGCCGTCGGGGAGGGTGATCTGGGGCATGGGGCGGATGCTAGAGCGTTGACGGGCGGGTGGCGTTCTCTTCGTCTCCGCTTGGGGGGAGAGGCAGCCGGAGCGGGAGGATCAGAACGAGTGCCGGGGCGGTGAGAAAAATATCTATGATTGCTCTTGTGTCGATATATCTGCATCCGATATATCTATGGTAGACGGATGGAGGCCGGTATGGCGATGTCGGATCTGCAGACGGACGGGACGGAGTTGGTCGTGCTGTCGGTGCTGGCACAAGGGCCGCAGTACGGGTACGCGATCTCGAAGCGGGTGGCGGCGTTGTCGGACGGGGCGTGGTCGATCGGCGCGGGGCAGCTCTACCCGCTGCTCAGCAAGCTGGAAAAGGCCAAGCTGGTGAGCGCGTCGTGGGATGAGGTGAAGGCGGAAGGCCGAGACGAGGGCGACGCCGGCGGCGGTCGGCGACGCAAGTGGTACCGGCTGACGGCCAAGGGTCGGCAGCGCTTGGACCAGCGGATCGAGGCGCACCGGCGGGCGACGGCCGTGCTCGAGCGGTTCATCGGCGGGGCGGATGTCGATGCACACGGAGGCGTCGCGTGACGGCGCCGAATGTGAAGCCCAAGCAGCGCGAGGCCGTCGAGCCGTCGGCCCGTGATCCGATCGCCGAGTGGCTGGCAGTGTTCGGCCGGACGTTGGCCGTTCCGAAGACGGAGGCGCGGGAGATATTGGACGAACTCGAAGACCACCTGCGGACGCGGGTGGATGACCTGCTGATCGGAGGGCTCAGCGAGCCCGAGGCGACGCGGCGGGCGGTGGGGGAACTGGGTGAGACGGTGGCGCTGGCGAAGGGGTTTCGCGAGGCGCGGACACACAGACGAAGGAGGCTTGTGATGCAACTCGTAACGATCTCGGCGGCGGCGGCGGCCATTACGATCAGCGCGTGGACGGCGCTCAGCCCGGCGGGCGGGGCGGCGACCAACGGGTTGTCGGGGGCCGCGGGGGGAACCGGAACGGCCGGTCTGGTCGCGACGGACGGCGATGCCGCAGGCGGAGTGTTCGCGGCCGAGGACGAGCGCGAGGTGCGGCTGGACCGCTTCCGCGTGACCGGGCCGACGCTGGCCGAGGCGTTCGACCAACTCGGCGAGGAACTGAACGCTCGGGTCATCGTGCGCTGGCGCGACGTCTCGACGCAGCGGGGTCAGAGCGACCGCGGCTCAGAGATTGAAACGTTTGATGCCGACGGCATGACGCTGGGTGAGGTGATCGAGCGGCTGCTCCCGGGGACCCATGAGCCGACGTATCGCCTGACGGCCGGCACGCTGGAGGTCGCGACGACGGCGTTCTTCGACGCGCGCGAGCGGACGTTGCGCGAGTACTCGATGTCGGGAGTCGCGCTTGTGGGCATGGGAATCACGTGGGACGACGTGATGGACTCCATCGTTTCACTCGTCGAGCCGGATGGCTGGATGCTGAACGGCGGCACATGGTCAATCGATCGACTGGGCCCGATGCTGATGGTGGACGCGCCGCCGCGAGCGCACGCGGGCGTGGAGCGGATGCTGTCCAGGCTGCGGGCCGAGTCAGACCGTTACAACAAGGGGCTGCGGGAGCAGTGGGCGGCCGAGCAGCGTGAGCGTGAGGCCCAACAAGCCGAACAGGAGGCCGCGTTCGATCGTGCCCAGGCCCGTGACCGGGCGCGGGCGGCGGAGCAGCGTGAACGGGAGGCCCGCGAGCGTCGAGATCAGATCGCGCGCCTGCGCGAACGCATGGACGAGCTTCGGGATCAAGAGGCGATGCTCCGCCTGGACGAAGGACGGCTGGCGCTGCAGTGGCAGGACGGCAGTAGTGATCTGACCAAGGAGCAACTGCAGGACATTCAGGTCCGGCAGATGATTCTGTCGACGGAACTGGACGATGTCCGCGCATTCCGGAACGCGGTGCGTGAGCGGCTGATCGAGTTGGAGTTGGCGGGCGACTGAGGCCGGGGCGGGCGGCTGAGAAGGGTGGCCCAAGCGACCGGCCGTATGCCGGCGGCCCGGCCCTTTGACGCGGGAGGGCCGGGGCGTCACCATGTCGCCGAGGTCGCACGGAGCCCCGAGCGTTGGGGCGGCGGCCGGTCTAGCACGGGAACCGGCCGACTTCGATGATTTGCCCCTTCTGCGGCGCCAACAAGGACAAGGTCATCGATTCACGGGCGTCGGAGGGCGGGCGGGTGATCCGCCGCCGCCGCGCCTGTTTGGCGTGCGGCAAACGGTTCACGACCTACGAGCGGATCGAGCAGGCGGCGAGGCTGGCGGTTGTGAAGAAAGACGGCTCCCGCGAGCCGTTCGACCCGCAGAAGGTCCTCAAGGGCGTGATGGCGGCGTTCGGCAAGCGCCCCGTGCCCGAGGCCGTGAAGCACCAGCTCGTCGATGAGGTCGAAGAAGAGATCCACCGCGAGTTCGACCGCGAGGCGCCGACGCAGGAGATCGGGCTGCGGGTGATGAAGCGCCTGCGCGAGATCGACGATGTGGCGTACCTGCGGTATGCCAGCGAGTACCACCAGTTCAAGAACGCGGGCGAGGTCTTGCAGGAGCTCGAAGAGCTCCAGGCGCGGCCTCGCGAAGTGAAGTCGCAGCGGGCGCTGTTCGGCGAGGATGCGCCCAAGGCGGACGACCCGGGTTGAGCGGCGATCGAGGCGCGTCGCGTCGCTGTTCATGGCATGATGGAGTCCACGGATGCCGCACTTTGATTATCCGAATCATCCGAAGCTCTACCCGACCGCCGCGGAAACGCTGGCGGATCTGGTCTCCGACGGCGTGCTGCGCGACGGCGCCACGCTGATGGTCGGCGGGTTCGGGCTCTGCGGCATCCCCGAGCACCTGATCGCGGCGCTCCGCGACACGGGCGTGAAGGACCTGACCTGCATCTCCAACAACGCGGGCGTGGATGACTTTGGGCTCGGGCTGCTGCTGAAAACGCGGCAGATCAAGAAGATGGTGTCGAGCTACGTGGGCGAAAACGCGGAGTTCGAGCGGCAGTTTCTGGCGGATGAACTCGAGGTCGAGTTCAACCCGCAGGGCACGCTGGCCGAGCGCATCCGCGCGGGCGGCGCGGGCATCCCGGCGTTCTACACCGCGACCGGCGCCGGCACGCCGGTCGCCGAGGGCAAAGAAGCGCGAAACCTGGTTCGGCCCGCGGAGACGATCAAGCCCGAGGGCGACCGACGCGAGACCGAGTTCATCCTGGAAACCGGGCTGTACGCGGATGTGGCGCTGGTGAAGGCGCACCGCGCCGACCCGTTCGGCAACTTGGTGTATCGCATGACCGCGCGGAACTTCAACCAAGACATGGCCACGGCCGCGGCGGTGGTGATCGCCGAGGTGGACGAGATCACGGACGAGCCGATCGAGCCGGACCTGGTGCACACGCCGGGGAGCTACGTCGATCGCGTGGTGATGACTCAGAGCGAGAAGCGGATCGAGCAGCGGACGGTGCAGAAGGGGTGAAGCCACGAACCCGCGCCGTGCTGATCTACTTTGCAGTAATCTGGTCTCCATTTTTGCTTCTCTTGGCAGTGCGATCGTGGATCGCCGGACCAATGCCAACATGGAGCGCGAATGCCGTTGTCGTTTACATGGTGACCGTCAGCTTGGCGACGCTTGTCTATCTGATTTGTTGGTATCAAGAACACCTGCTCACGACTAGCGCCTCGCAGGTAGCTATTGCGGTGCCACCGATGAGAGCGTCAGACCGTTGTTTGTTGCACGATCTGATCTCCGAAGGTGGTGATGAACCGTACCAAGCGTTGTCAATGCCGATTCGAACTGTCGCCTCAGTGAAGATGTGGCGGGCATTCGCGTCTGACATGGCCTGGGCTGATCGCAATGGGTTTAGCTGGACTGGAGCCCACTTTGCAGAAATACCAGGCGTTGGCCAGTTCCTCGTCGGGATGTGGCTATCCGAAGACTCGAGCACGTGGATGCGTCGAATTGTTTGGCCACCGTTGAAAGAGCTGAGCTTTGGCACTTCGTTTTCAGACGGTGGCCTGCCCAGCCTAGAGACGAAGGCTGGGCGATCGCACGGTGAAACTGGACGAGAGTTACCTGGGCTTTTCCAGCAGGTTGTGAGCCATGATTTGCAGGATGACTTGTTGTGCAAGCATCGTGAAGGAGAAGCGTTCCTCGCTCATCGTTTTGAGCTCAGACCCACGCCTGTTGATCCTCGCGAGTTGCCTTATCAGAGGTTGCGTATTTTTCTTCTTGAGTTCAGATACCTGGTTGAACTTAGACCATGGGCGTTGCAGATACTATCCGAAGCAATCAGGCGACCTCGTTGGAAAGGCGCTCCGGTTTCTGATCGCTATGCGGAACTCGATCCGACTTGTCTCGGTGCACAGGTTGCAGAGGTCTGGGATCGGCACGTTGACAAGATTCGCGTCGAGTAGGATTCTTGTGCGTAACGCACCGGGAGGCCGCTATGCGCGGATCAGCTTCGACTGCTACGGGACGTTGATCGATTGGAGTTCTGGGATTCTGCGTGCGCTCGAGCCGTTCCGGGATCGGATGGCCGGGGGTGATGACGACGATTCGGTGATTGCGCAGTACGCCGACGCCGAGCGGCGGGCGGAGCGGGCGCTCGAGAAGGGCGGGTATCGGCCGTACCGGGAGGTACTGGCGGACGTGATGCGCGACTTGGTCCCGGGGTGCACGGAATCGGAGTCGGGGGCGATCGCCGAGTCGATCCGGGATTGGGAGCCGTTCGAGGACACGAACCCGGCGTTGAAAATGCTGTCGGACGAGTACCGTCTCGCGATCGTGTCGAACGTGGACGACGACCTGTTTACGCCGACGCTCCAGAAACTGCTGGCGCCGATCGCGGAGGTGGTGACGGCCGAGCAGGTGCGGAGCTACAAGCCCGCGCGGAAGCACTTTGATGTCTTGATTCAGCGGCTGAGCCTGGCGCCGCACGAGATTCTGCACGTAGCGGAGAGCCGGCATCACGACATCGAGCCGGCGTCGGCGTTGGGATTCCCGACGTGCTGGGTGCGTCGGCCGGGGGGCGCGAGCGCGTCGGGGTCGGCGGCGAAGGACGACGGCGGCGCGGGGTTTGTGTGCGATTCGCTCATGGGCGTGTGCGATCGGCTGGGTCTGTAAACGGCCGGGCTGTAAGGGCATGTGGAGTGCGCGTCGCGGACTGGTAGACTGCCGACATGACACTCGACCGCAATCAGATCGCCCAACGGGCCGCCCGCGAACTGCGCGACGGCTTTGTCGTCAACCTCGGCATCGGGATGCCCACGCTGGTGGCGAATCACATCCCCGCGGGCGTGGACGTGTGGCTGCAATCAGAAAACGGGCTGCTCGGCATCGGGCCCTTCCCGACCGACGACGCGGTGGACGCGGACCTGATCAACGCGGGCAAGCAGACGATCACGGCCCGCGAGGGCTCGGCCTACTTCGGCTCGTCGGCCAGTTTCGCGATGATCCGCGGCGGGCACATCGACATGTGCATCCTCGGCGCGATGCAGATCAGCGAGGTCGGCGACATCGCCAACTGGATGATTCCGGGCAAGATGGTCAAGGGCATGGGTGGCGCCATGGACCTGGTCGCGGGCGTGAAGAAAGTCGTCGTGATGATGGAGCATTGCTCGAAAAAGGGCGACGCGAAGCTGGTGAAAGAATGCTCGCTGCCGCTGACGGGTCGGCGGTGCGTCGACATGATCATCACGGACCTGTGCGTCTTGGTGATGAACGAGGCGGCGGAGAAGTTTGAACTGCGCGAGCTGGCGCCGGGGGTGACGGCGGACGAGGTGGTGGCCAAGACCGAGGCGGAGTTGGTCGTGCCGGAGAGTGTGGGTGAGGTGACGTTTATCTGAGCGGGGTCGGCCGGCTGTTTGCGAGGAGGCGCGGCATGGTGTTCCGGGTTGAAGTGACCGAGAAGTCGACCGGGCGCCCGACCCAGGTGTATGTCTCGGCGGAGACTGCGGACGAGGCGGTTGCGATCGCCAATCGGGGCGGGCGGTTCAACGCTTCGTCGGCCGAGGCCGTAGATGTAGGTGATGTGCCGCTTGAGGAGCCGCTGCTTCGTGCGCCGCGGTCGTCGGCAGCCGGCGGTGGATCAGCGGTACGGTTTTTCGATCTGAACGAACGCCCGATCGTCACGATCGCGGCCGGGGTCTTCACGGGGCTCTTGGCGTGGACGGTTTTTGTGTTCATGGTGGCGTTGGTGAGCGGGCAGCTCGCAGGCCTGTAGAGTGTCGCCCAATCCGGGCGGGTGGCGGTTCGAAGGAGATCACGATGGCGAACTACAAGATCGAGGATGTCGAGGGCATCGGCCCGGCGTACGGCGAGAAACTCCGCGGCGCGGGGATCAACGACACCGACGCGCTGCTGGCCGCTTGCAAGACGCCCGCCGACCGCAAGGCGCTGGCCGAGAAGGCCGACCTGACGGAGAAGCAGGTGCTCAAGTGGGGCAACATGGTCGACCTCTACCGCATCAGCGGCGTCGGCAGCGAGTACGCCGAACTGCTGGAAGCCTCGGGCGTGGACACCGTGCCGGAACTGGCGCAGCGCAACGCGGCGAACCTCGCCCAGAAGATGTCCGAGGTGAACGAAGAGAAGAAGCTGACGCGGAAGGTTCCGAGCGAGGCGGACTGCGAGAAGTGGGTGGCGCAGGCGAAGGAACTGCCGCGAGCGCTCGAGTACTGATCGGCACTTGGTCATTCCCGGGTTGGGCGGCGTAGTCTGCGTCCATGCCCGCAGATGACTCCAAACACAACTGGTTCGACGCGCACCTGGACTTGGCCTATCTGGCCGAGTGCGGGCGCGATATGCACACCGGGCTCGCCGACTGCCGGGGTCGGTATCGGCCGGCCTCGGTGACCTTGCCGACCTTGGCCGAGGGCGGCGTGACGGGGTGTCTGGGCACGGTGTTTACTGAGGCCGTGGCCGATGCTTCGGCGCCAGACGCCGAGCAGGGCGCGTTCGCGTATCCCACGGGCGACGCGCTCGCGGCGTACCGCGCGGGGTGGCGCCAGGTGCTGCTCTACAAGGCCTGGCGTGACGCGGGGTTGATTCGGTTCATGCCGCGACGCGGGCAGGCGGCGCTGGCGGATGCTGGACAAGCGTCGGCGCCGTTGGAATTTGGTGTACTGATCGAGTGCGCCGACCCGATCGAGCGCCCGGACGATCTGGAAACGTGGGTCGAATCGGGCGTGGTGGCGATCGGGATGGCGTGGTGGCACGGCGGGCGCTACGCAGCGGGCAACGGGGCGGACCCCAAGGACATGTCCGCGGGTCTGACGGATCTCGGCCGGGCCCTCGCCGATCGTATGGACGAGCTGCACGTAACGCACGATTTGTCGCACCTCTCGCAGCGTGCATCGGATGAGTTGCTGGCGCACACCTCGGCGCCGGTGATCGCGTCGCACTCGAACGCTCGGGCCTTGATGCCGGGTTTGAGCGCGCGCGACGGTCAACGGCACCTCAGCGACGAGACGATCGCGGAGATCGGTGGGCGCGGCGGTGTGATCGGGATCAACCTTTACAGCCGATTCCTGAAAGCCGCGGCGTCGGATCGCGGGTCGAAGGACCGGGCGACGCCGGCGGATGTCGCGCGGCACGCCGAGCACATCGCCCAGGCCGCGGGCGGGCGCGATCGGGTGGGATTGGGTTCGGACGCGGACGGCGGGTTCGGCGCGGACCGTTTGCCGGAGGGCATCGGGCATCCGCGCGACTACGAGAAACTGGCCGACGCGCTGCGCGACGTGGGTTGGAGCGACGCCGAGATCGAGGGCTTCCGCGGCGGCAACTGGCGGCGGTTCTGGCGGGGCGGCTGAGTCGTTGGTTTAGCGCTCGCGGCAGAAGGCGCACCAGCTTGAGGGGTCGTTGAAATCTACGGGGCCGTCGTAATGTTGGTGGGGCTGGTGCGCGGCGAGGGCATAGGCGGCGATGGGCATGCGCCCGTTTGGACCGGATCGGGCCGGGCCGTGGCGTGCTGGGGGGAGTGTGGCGACAACGCTGAGGAAGCGGTCGCGGAAACGAGATTCGAACGTGCCGTACTCGGGGTTGTTCTGCGTTTCGGCGTAGTCGCGGGCGATGATTTTGTTGGCTTGTTTGACGCGTGACTCGGGGTGCGGGTGCGTGGAGAGGAACTCGGGCTGTCCGCCCGCGCCGGCCGCGGCGGCGAGGATCTCCATGGTCTGCTTCAGGCCGATCGGGTCGTACCCGGCGCGGACCATGTAGCGCATGCCGAGACGGTCGGCTTCGAGTTCCTGATCGCGGCCGTACTTGAGCAGGTAGCCCTGCCCGCCGGCGCCGACGATTTCAGGCACCGCTTGGGCAACGATCTGGCTACTCGAATAGCCCGCGACGGCGCCGACGATCCCGGCGAGCACCTGCACGCCCATGGAGTGCCCGACGCGCTCGGAGGTATGCCGCGCGGTGACGTGCCCGATCTCGTGCCCGAGCACGCCGGCGAGCTGCGCTTCGTTGGTCATCGCCTCGGCCAGGCCGCGTGACATAAAGACCTTGCCGCCGGGCAGCGCGAAGGCGTTGATGACGTCGGAGTCGAGCAGCGTGAACTCCCAGGGGAGGGAGGGGTTGTCGGACTCGGTAAAGGGGACCATGGAGTAGCCGACATCGGCGACGTACGTGCGGAGGGAGGCGTCGGGGACCTCGCCGCCGTACTCGGCGATGAGTTGGGGCATGGCTTCTTCGCCGATTGCGACCTCCTCGCCGCGGTCGAACGCGAGGAGCTGGCTGCGGCCCGTGGCGTCGTTGGTGGTGCAGCCGACCGCGAGCAGGGTGACGCAGAGGGCCGCGATGAGCGCCAGGGCTCGGGCGGCGGGGCGCCGGCTGTCGTCGGACAGGGTGGAGGGGTTTAGAGGCAGGTTCATAAGGGCAATCTCCGCATCCGCGCGCTAGGCTCGGGTCGAAAGGCGCACTGTGCACCTTTTTGACGGGAGCCCGCGATTCCTTCCCAGACTACCCCACAGCCTACCAGCCTCTCCGACGAATCTGGAGCCGATTCCGGCGCTCCCCCGGCCTGGCGTGACGAGGAACTCTCGGGCCTGCACGAGCGGGACGACAAGGCTCAGAAGGTCCAGTCGATGTTCGCCGCGATCGCCCGGCGGTACGACCTGAACAACCGCGTGCACTCGCTGTGGCGCGATCAGGCGTGGCGCAAGCGTGCGGTCAAGCGGGCACGGATTCGGCCCGGTGATGTCGCGCTCGACGTGGCCTGCGGCACGGGCGACCTGACACAGGCCCTCGCCCGCGCCGGCGCCGAGCGCGTGATCGGGTTGGATTTCACGCCTCAAATGCTCGACTTGGCCCGCGTCAAGCGCGAACGTCTCTCGGGCGATGCGGGCGGGCGGATCGAGTACCTCGAGGGCGATGCGCAGGCGCTGCCCTTTGAGGACGACGCGTTCGATGCGCTCACCATCGCCTTCGGCATCCGCAACGTGCAGCGGCCGGAGCGGGCCGTGGCCGAGTTCGCGCGGGTGGTCAAGCCGGGCGGGCGGCTGGTGATTCTCGAGTTCGATCGCCCCGGCTTCGCGCCCATGCGGTGGTTCAACGATTTCTACTCCGGCTGGGTGATGCCGCGGACGGCGACCCTGATCTCGGGCGATCGGAGCGGGGCGTACAAGTACCTGCCCAAGTCGGTCGAGTCCTTTATGAGCCGACCCGAGCTGCTGGGCCTCATGGCCGAGCACGGTTTCGAGGGCGCCCGGGCGGACACGCTGACCTTCGGCATCTGCGCGTGTTACTACGGCGTGCGTGCGGGCTGAGCGTTTCGTCTCGGGCAACGGGCGTCTGCGTCCGAGAACAACCACGGAACCGATCGGCGGCCGTTATCGGGACGCAACGCGCGGATCGTGCGGCAGGAAATGCCGATCGAGCGGGCTGTGCGCGTCCGCCTCGTTCTCGCTTCATGCCGATTTCATGCGGCTGCCGATGGAGTGGCCTCGCTGGGGATGTCTCCCCCCGGGTTCGGCCGATCGGTCGGGCCCGCCGCGGCGGCCCGGTCTGGAAGCCGGGCCTCGATCATCCAAGGAAGGGCGCCCCGTGGTGGAACCGCGTGCGCACGGCGAACACCGCCGGAGGGTTCCACTGTGCAGCCGACCAGTCCCAAGCTCAGCTCGACATCCGAATCGACCACCCGTTCCGCCAAGACATCCAAGCAAGCCCCGTTCCACGCGCCGTCGGCCATCGAGCGGTTGTTCGAGGCGTTGATCAACGGGGATCGGCCCGCGAGCCGGTCGCTGGTGCAGGAGTTCCGCGATTCGGGGCTCCAAGCCGACGACGTGCTCAGCGAGGTCTTCTGGCCGACGTATGAGATGATCGAGCGTCTGTTCCGCCAGGATCAGCTCTCGAACCTGTCGTACCGCCTCGCAACGCGGCTGCTCCGCGTGCTGGTCGATCGCACGGCCGGGCAGCTGGTCCGGCGTCCGGCGCTCGGCCGAACGATCTTCGCCGTCTGCGGCCCGACCGAGGCCGACGAGCTCTCGGCTCAGATCGCGGTCGATCTGCTCGAAGCCCGCGGGTTCGACCCGGTCTTCGCCGGCGGCGGCGTGGCGACGGACGAGATCCTGGCGCAGGTCCATGAGGCCCGCCCCGATGTGCTGCTGGTCTTCGCGGCCGCCCCGGGCGACCTGCCCGCGACGCGCGAGGTCATCGACAAGCTCCGCGAGATCAACGCGACGCCCGACACGCAGGTCGTGGTCGGTGGCGGCGTGTTCAACCGGGCCGAGGGCTTGGCCGAGGAAATTGGCGCCGACCTGTGGGCGAGCGATCCGCTCGAACTCGTCGAGGTCATGGTGCTCGAGCCGGACCAGCGGGCGATCCCCGAGCAGCAGACGGTGGGCCGGAAGCGTCGCGAAGCGGCCTAAGGCATACGAAATCCGAATCTGTGGTGGAGGCCGCGTCGGAGTGCATTCGACGCGGTCTTTTGCGTTTTGTTTGGATCGGAGTGCGCTCGGCGCGAACCCGCAGGCGCCAGAAGCCGAATCAGGTGCAACGGTCGGCGGGGGTCCGAGGTACCATCCCCGGTCGACCGGTTGAGGAGCGCTTATGGACCGCGAAGAGGAACATCGCCTGCTGCGGCTCGCCGCGGCGGGAGACCGCGAAGCCGCGGGTGTGTTCATCGAGGCGCACCAGCGGTCGGTCTACGCGTATCTCGTTCGGATCAGCGGTCGGCCTGACCTCGCCGAGGACATCGTCCAAGAGGCGTTTGTCCGCGTGCTGTCGAACCTCGACCGCTTCGATTACCGCTACCGGTTCTCGACCTGGCTGTTCACGATCGCCCGGCGTCTGTATGTCAACGCGATGCAGAAGCTGCGGCCGGCGTACGACACGGACGTGGTCAGCGCCCGTGGCGGGCGCGGGCCGGCGCCGTATGCGTCGGTGCACGCCGAGGAAGACCATCATGTCGCGAGGGATGCCGTGCAGGACGCGCTGATGCGTCTGAGCCCCGAGCAGCGCGAGGTCTTGGTGCTCTTCCATCAGCTTGATTGGTCGATCTCGCTGATCGCCGATCACCTGGATATGCCCGAGGGCACGGTCAAGAGCCACCTGCATCGCGGTCGCCGCCGGATGCGCGGGCTGATCGAGTCGCACGACGTGCACGCGACCCGCGTGGAGGACGCGCTGGCGTGAGCACGAAGGACGGCCAGCCTGACGACGCGCGGCAGCCGGGCTCGGATAGCCCGCGCGATCGGCAACGCATCGATGACCTGCTCGACCGTGCGATGCCCGATGCGCAGCGTGCAAAGATGTACGAATGGCTGGGAGAGGATTCGCCCGAGGCCCGGTCGGAATCGGACTACCTCTTCGGTGTGCGCGATCTGGAATCGGCGCTCAAGGGCGATGAGTCGATCGCGGCGCCCGACTTCACACACCGTGTGCTGTCTGATGTCGGTCGACGCAGGGGCTTCCTGAATCGCCGCGGCCGGAGGCTGGTGCTTGGTTCGCGCATGGCGATCGCGTGTGGTCTGCTCGGTCTGCTTGTGGTCTTCGCCGCGGGTCGGCGGATGCACCCCGAGTTGTTCTCGATGTGGCGTTCGGACGCGTCTTCGATCGGTCAGGTCGAGTCGGCCGCGCAGGCGGACGCCGGCGGCGCCATCCGAGCCATCGAGGCCATGGTCGATCGCGCCATGCGGCCCGAGCCCGCGGCCATGGACGGCGCCGACACTCGGTTGGCCTGGATCGTGGACCGCGCGGCGACGCCGCGGCTGCGGGAGTTGGATCTGGGCTCGATCGACTTGCGCGGTATGGACTTGAGTGATCTGGACTTGGGTGATCTCGACCTGAGCGATCTGGATCTGGCCGTGATTGATGCAGGCCGTTCGGACCGCAGCGCCTCGGGCCGAGACGCGGGCGGGTGGATCTGGGCGGACGCCTCGATCCGGGCCGAAGTCGGTGTTTCGTGCGGCGCCGACGCGGGACTAGGCGTGACGGGTTGGTCTCAGGCCCGGTTCGTTGCGGGCGGCGTGTTGGCCACGCCGTTGCATCCCGTAGCGGACGACACGGCGCAGACGCCCCGTGCCGACGGCGGTCTCCGACCGCTCGGCGCCCGGAACGTGCCCTCGCCGTGAACCGGTTGCGGATGCTTTGTCATCATCCTTTGACTTCGACTTTGACGCGTACGGCGTGCTTGCTTGCGCTGTCGTTGTGCGCCTGGGCGCACGCCGCGGAACCTGTCTGGCATCCTCTGACGGAGAAGCTGGGCGATCAGTGGTCGGTCGTGGTGCACGCGGACGATGCGAGCCGCTTGCTTTCGGATGCCGAGTCGAGGCCGATGCGCGAAGCGATCGCCCGGGCCGATGTGCTGGCGGACTCGCGGGCCGCGTGGAACGCGTTGGCGCGTCGTCTGGAACTCTCGCCCGAAGACGCGTTCGCCGGGCTCGTCGGCAGGCGCACGACGCTGGTGCTAGGCGAGCGAGGGCGCTGGCTTCTGCGGGTGCGTTTGGAGTCGGCGATGGCGTCGCGGCTAACCGCCCGCCTCTCCCCGGCGCCGCGGAAATCGATCGGCGGCCGCCCGGTGTTCGCGGTCGAGGACGGGCGGTACTGGTTGACGCTGGAACCGGCCGGGGATGGTGCGCGCTCGGACGACCGTGTGGCCCACATCGCCCCGGCAGCGGCGGAGGGCTGGCTGAACGCTGTCTTCGCGCCGCCGGATGAGGCCCGTGATGTCGGTGCATCCGGGTTGGTGCGCCTGAATGCCGTGCGGGCCGAACTCGCGATCACGGAGGAGGCGCCCGGATCGGCCCGCCTGGAAGGGCTGGTGCGTGCGGGCGACGGTGAGCCGATCGCGTTCGCGGCCATCCCCGACGGCCGGGAGGGCGCCCGTCGCGGTCGGCTTCGATTCGCGGTGGCGTTGCCCGGGGCGGACCACTCGGCGATTGATCCGGCAGACGCAGAGGCCGCCACCCAGGTCGCCGAGGCGTTGGATGTCATCGGCGTGCTCGACGAAGACGGTTCCCGCGCGGTCGCGTCCTGGGCCGGCGTGCTCGGGCCGGTCGGGTTGATCGACGGCCGGGCCCGGGAAGCGATCGCCTCGGCGGGGGTTCGGGCGGTCGGGTGGCGTGTATTCACGGACGCCGACGGGCGCGGGCCGGTGCGTCTGTTGGCCGTCGCGCGGGTGGATGATGTCTCGACCGCCACACGCGCGGGCGACCTCGCGCTCGACGCCGGCGTCTCGCGGTGGCTGAGCGCGTGGGGCGATCGGGCGTTCGAGCGGGCGGGGTTCGATGGCTCGGCGCCCGAGGCGGTGCGCGGGCGATCGGTCGAGACGCCTTCGGCGGGCGTCGGGCTGTTCGGTGAGCGGATGCGTGTTTCGTGGTGCTACGCCTGGGAGGGCGACGCGGCGACGCCGCCGCGAGCGGCTGGCTGGTTGATCGCAACGATCGGCCCGGGCGCCGCGGATCCGGCCGCGATGACTATGTCCAAGGCCCGTTTGGCTGAAATGGTGCGGTCGGCGCACTCCGCAGACGACGGGCCGAGGTCAGACGGTCCTCTCTCTTCGGCTGATCCGGCGCCGCTCGGCACGGCCTGGATCCGGCCGGCCCGGGCGCCCGGTGTATGGCGGCGGGGGTTGGCTCTCGGGCCGGAATCGCTGGCTTCTCTCGAGCCGATCATCAGCACGGTCGATCGCCTCGGCTGGCAGTGGTCGCCCGCCGCCGAGGGCGGCGGATGGATGTTGACCGGCGCGGTGGTCCTGTCGGCGCCCGAGCCTGCGAGCGACGGCGCAGGTGAGCGGCCGGCTGACCCCTGAGCATCGGTCCCTGAACGGCTTGGGCCATCCTCGGATTCCTTGGCCTGTGTTTGGGCTTGCGGGTCGGTCGGGCGTGGCGCCCCGCGTACAGTTCGCCCGCATGCCCACTCAAGACCTCCGCAATGTCGCCATTATCGCCCACGTTGACCACGGCAAAACCAGCCTGGTGGACCAGTTGCTCAAGCAGTCGGGCATGTTCCGCGCGGGCGAACTGGAAAAACTCGCCGGCGGCCAGCACGACCTGATCATGGACTCGAACCCGCTGGAGCGGGAGCGCGGGATCACGATCCGCTCGAAGAACTGCGCCGTGGTGTATCACGACGAAGAGGGCGCCGAGTTCCGCATCAACATCGTCGATACCCCGGGCCACGCCGATTTCGGCGGCGAGGTCGAGCGTGTGCTGCGCATGGCCGACGGCTGCCTGCTGGTGGTCGACGCGTTCGAGGGGCCGATGCCGCAGACCAAGTTCGTGCTTCGCAAGGCGCTCGAGGCGGGTCTCAAGCCGGTGGTCGTGGTGAACAAATGCGATCGGCCCGACGCCCGGGCCGATGCGGTGATCGACGAGGTGTTCGACCTGCTGGTGGATCTGGGCGCCGACGACCACGCGCTCGACTTCCCGACCGTGTACGCCAGCGCC
The DNA here is from genome assembly GCA_039815345.1 of Planctomycetota bacterium. Classification (GTDB taxonomy): domain Bacteria; phylum Planctomycetota; class Phycisphaerae; order Phycisphaerales; family UBA1924; genus JBCBZM01. The sequence continues at coordinate 17,253 of JBCBZM010000028.1, forward strand.
AAGGGCGGCTGGGCGACGAACGACCTGGCCGAGCCGGGCACGGACATGCGGCCCGTTTTCGAGGCGATCATCCGGCACGTCGATCCGCCGGTGGCCGACGCTGAAGGCCCGCTCCAGATGCTCGTCACGACGCTGGACTATTCCGAGTACGTCGGTCGCATCGGCATCGGGCGTGTGTACCGGGGCGCGATTACGTCGGGCGCGCAGGTCGCGGTGGTAAAGCGCGACGGCAAGGTCAAGCGTGCCAAGATCGCGCAGCTCCAGCGGTTCGCCGGGCTCGGCCGAAAGGATACGGACGAGGTCGAAGCGGGCGACCTGTGCGCAGTGATCGGCATCGAGGGCATCGACATCAGCGACACGCTGACGCACCCGGAGACGCCCGAGGCGCTTCCGCCGGTGACGGTCGACGAACCGACGATCACGATCATGATGCGGATCAACGATTCGCCGTTCGTCGGACAGGAGGGCGACTACGTCACCAGTCGGCAGATCCGCGATCGATTGAGCAAGGAGCTCGAGAAGAACGTGGCGCTCCGCGTCGAGCCGGGCAAGTCGGCCGAGGAGTTCCGGGTCTCTGGCCGCGGCGTGCTGCACCTGGGCATCTTGCTCGAAGAACTCCGCCGCGAGGGCTTCGAGGTCTCGGTCGGTCGGCCCGAGGTCGTCCTGCGTGAGATCGACGGCGAGACCCACGAGCCGATCGAGACGCTGACAGTCGATGTGCCCAACGAGTCGGTCGGCGCGGTGATGCAACTCGCCGGTGAGCGCAAGGGCGAGATGAAGAAGATGGAGCCGCGGGGCGCCTCGGTCACGCACCTGACGTTCGAGATCCCGTCGCGTGCGCTCATCGGGCTGCGCGCCCGGCTGCTCACGGCGACGCAGGGCGAGGCGATCGTGAACCACCGCTTCGAGCGGTGGGAGACCTTGGGCGGCGAACGCCCGCGCCGGCCCGCCGGCGTGCTCATCGCGACGGAGAAGGGCCAGGTCACGGCCCACGCGGTGGAGAACCTGCACGATCGTGGCATCCTGTTCGTCGAGCCGGGCGATCAGGTCTACGCCGGGCAGGTCGTGGGCGAGCACAACCGCGACAACGACCTCGGCGTCAACATCGTGCGCATGAAGCAGCTCAACAACATCCGCAGCTCGACCAAGGAGGCCACGGTGACGCTCAAGGCCGCGCGTCGGCCGACGCTGGAAGAGGCGCTCGAGTACATCGAAGACGACGAGCTGGTCGAGCTGACGCCCTCCAAGGTTCGCCTGCGCAAGAAGATGCTCGACGAGAGCATGCGGAAGCGTGCCGACCGTCAGGCGAAGGCGGCCAAGGCTGAAGCGGAGGCGTGAGGTCGCGCTGAGCCGCCGGACGGTCGGTCTCATTTCAAGGCCGCTTTTCTGAGATTCTCGCGAACCATTCCGGGGCTCGGGGGTCAACACCTCTGTAGTGAGCCCTCTCCGACGCCAACCCGAGACACGTGAGCCGGCCAAGCCCGCCGACGCGGACTCGGCCCGGGATCTCAAGCTGCTCCGGCGGATCGCCAAGAACGATCTGGCCGCGCTCGGCACGCTGGCGGGGCTGTATGAGCCGTCGCTGCTGGGCCTCGCGCGGGCGTTGCTTACAGGGCGGGACGACCTGGCCCGCGATGCGGTACAGGACACGTGGGAGCGGGTCATCCGGGGCGCCCGGTCGTTCGCCGAGCGGTCGACGGTGCGGACGTGGCTGTATCGGATTCTGGTGAACCGGTGCCATGATCTGCGGGCGAAGGCGGCGCGGGAGCGTTCGCCGGTGCTGGCTCGGTTGCCTCGCGCCGAAGACGCCGAGTCGGCCGAGCGGATGGAGTTGAGCACGCGGGTCCGTGCCGCGGCGGCCGAGTTGCCCGACGGGCAACGGCTCGTATTGCTGCTGTGCTACCACCGGTCGCTGTCGCACACGCAAGCGGCCGAGGTGCTGGACATCCCGGTGGGGACGCTGAAGTCGCGGCTGGCGAAGGCGCTGGCTTCGTTGCGCGTGGCTCTTGATGCGGGAACGACCGGAACCAACGCGATAAAGGATCGGGCCGGGGGGGCGGAACGATGAGCGAACGCAACGACAGCACGACCGGGATCGCGCTCGATGCGATCGAACAGGAGTTGATCGCGATGTCGACGCCGACGGAGAGCGATGATGGGCTCTGGCGCGCGGCGGCGGCGAAGCAGGACTTCGGACGCAAGCAGACCAGCTTCTCGTTGGAATCCCGCGTGCCGAACTCGGTGCTCGCGGTGGCGGCGGTATTGGTGCTGTCCACGCTGGGCGTGATTCTGATGGCGCCGGCATTGGGGCGGGCACGGTCGTCGGCGGTGGGGTCGGCGCCAACCGACGCCGCAGCAGGAGCAGGAACCGAAGGCTTGAGTCTTGATTCCGCGGTCGCGAATCGTGACACAGTAGCGTTGGGGCAGCAGTGGTCTGAATCGGCAGAGGCTCCGGTGAGCCCCCGCGCGGTTATCCGTCGTGCGACCGTCGCGATGCGGGTGGAGGACGTCGAGACGGCGTACGCATTTGCTTCGGCGATGGTCGAACAAGCACTCGGCGAGTACGTCGAGAAGGCGTCGATCTCCGGCGCCGGGCCGGAGCGCCGCGGCGAACTGACGCTGCGGGTCCGGGCGGCGAAACTGGACGAAACGCTCGCCCGGCTGCGGGATCTCGGCACGGTGACGAGCCTGACCGTGAGCGGCGAGGACGTGACCGACCAGGCCGTCGATCTCGACGCGAGGCTCCGCAACGAGACACGCATCGAGGCGGAGTTGTTGGAACTGCTCGAGTCGCGAGAGGACGCGAGTCTGGACGACGTGTTCAGCGTTCGCCGCCGCCTCGACGATGTTCGCAGCGAGATCGAGCGGCTGACGGCGCAACGGGACGCGCTGGGTCGGCGGGTGGCGCTGGCAACGATCACGGCCACGTTCCGCCCGTTGGCCGAGCCGTCGGCGCCGGTCGTGGAGGTCGAGGAGGCGACGTGGTGGAAGCGCACGCGGGCGATGTTCGCCCGGGAGTTCAGCCGTGGGGGTGAAGAGTTCGTCCGGTCGCTGGCGTGGCTGGTGCGGGTCGGGCTCGGCGGGGCGATCCTGTGGATCCCGCTGCGCGCGAGGGGCCGGTGGGGCTGGGTGGCCTGGCGGCGGGCTCGGGCCCGGGCGGGCTACGAGCCGGCGCCGAGGCTGGACTGACCTGGGCTTCGGCCGAGGTGGGCTTCGGCCGAGGTGGGCTTCGGCCGGGGTGGGCGACGGCCGGGGTGGGCGTGCGATGGGGCCGGGCCTACCATCACGGCCCGCCGTCGGCCGGACCTCAAGCTCGGGGCCTTCCGCCCCGCTCCGACCCGATGCGGCATGTGAAGCACCCACGCCCGGTCTTTCGGGTCGTCGGGGCTCAGGAGCGGCGAGCATGGCGACGAAGTACGCGATCATCGAAGAGTCCGGCGGCCAGCGCTGGGTGGCCGAGGGCGATGAAATCCTCATCGACCTCGTCGAGGGCGGCGAGAAGCCGGCCGGCGAGAAGGTCACCTTCGACAAGGTCCTCGTCATGGGCGAAGAAGGCGGCGAAGCCAAAGTCGGCCAGCCCTACCTCGACGGCGCCTCCGTGACGGCCGAGGTCTCCGACGGGCTCGTGAAGGGTGAGAAGATCTACATCCACAAGTTCCGCCCCAAGAAGGGCTACAAGCGCAAGACCGGTCACCGCCAGCGCTACACGCTGGTGAAGGTGACCTCGCTGAACGGCTGATGAGCCGAGCGCATCGACCTGCCCTTTCCGGGTGGTGTGTCACATTGATTGAACTGTCCGAGTCTTAAGGGTATTTTGGCGCGCACGCGGCGAAGCACGCCGCGGCTGCGCGGCCGATCTCGCCCGGGTCGATCGCGACCGCTCCGTATCCGCCGGGCGATCGAGATCAGGGCAGGATTGCTATGAGGCTGTACGTCGGGAACCTCCCGTACTCCACGGACGAGGCGTCGTTGCGTGAACTCTTCGAGCAGGTCGGCGAGGTCGTCTCCGCGGCCGTGGTGATGGACCGGGAGACCGGACGGTCGCGCGGGTTCGGGTTCGTCGAGATGGGCAGCGCCGAACTCGGCCGCGAAGCGATGGAACGGCTCCACGGCTCGGACTGCGACGGCCGCCCGCTCGTGATCAACGAAGCCCGTCCCCGCGAAGACCGCCCACGCGGCGGCGGCTTCGGTGGTGGCGGCGGCGGGTTCCGAGGCGGCGGCGGTGGGGGCGGCTACCGAGGCGGTGGTGGCGGTGGTGGATTCGGCGGAGGCGGGGGGCACGGCGGCGGTCATGGCGGTCATGGCGCTGGTGGTGGTGGTTCTTGGGGTCCACCGCCCGAACCGCCGCGCGACGGCGGGCGCCGCGAACGCGACCGGGATCGAGACCGCAAACGCGATCGTGACGACGACTGGTAGTGGGGGCTGGTCGTAGGGATGGATCGGCGGCTTAGTCCGCGTTCGACGTCGTGTTGGCATCGGGCGTTTCGGACACGCTGTCGATCGACTCGATCAGTTCGCCCGGTTCGGTCGCGACGAACGTCGATCGGCTGCGGTCCTTGCGCACGTTGGGGAAGGGCAGGACCTGCCCGTGCGCGACGCAGTAGATGCCCGGCGTGAGGATGCCGGTGGCGAAGATGGCTTCGGTCAGGTTCTGGAGCGCATCGGTGCGCGTCATCTCGTAGGGGCGCATCGCCCCAGTGAGCACGATCGGCACGCGCGGCTGCCAGATGGCTTTGTGCAGCCAGCGCCCGGTGCGATCGAGCGTATCGGTGCCGTGCAGCACGACGACGCCCGCGGTTTCGGTCGCCAAATCGACGGTGCCCCCCACTGCGTGGACGGTCTCGGCGATGCGCCGGCGGTCTTCGTTGGTCAGCGTGATCGAGTCTTTGTGCATGAGCTCAATGACGTTGATGTGCGTGTCGGTGAGCCGGAGCCGACGGAGCATGCGGTGGACGACGGAGTGACGGTTTTCGAGCTCACCCGACCCCTCGTCGTAGGTCTTCTCGATGGTTCCGCCGGTTGTGATCAGGGTGATGAGCCGCATGGAGAGAATGGTACGGTCGGTCGCAGGAACGCGCACCCTCGGCCGGCGAATCCGCCCCGCATGCAATGATCCTCGCGGTGCAGCGCGATTCGGTTTCCGGACGTTGCCCGATCGACCGCGTCGGCTGCGCCGGGTCACGCAGCCGTTGCGCAGCGCACGGGCTTCGCCATCCTGACCAGACGGCGCGATCGGCCCGATACCGACCGCGTCCGCCCGTCGATCCGCTGGTCTTTCGAGCGATCACATCGCACCTGTAACGTTGCGGGCTCGGCTGGCGCCGATCGGCCCGCGACGCGAGGGAGGTCCGAACGTGCCGCGATGCTGTCCCAACGCAACCCGACGAATCGGTCGCCCGGCCGCGCGTCGAGCCGCGAGGCGGACGGGCTTCACGCTCATCGAGGTCCTGATCGTCGTGGTGATTCTCGGGATTCTCGCGGCGATCGTGATCCCCGTCTGGAGCGAAGCCTCGGAGGATGCGCGGCGTCAGTCGTTCATCTCGACCGCACGGCAGTTCGCCGACCTCGCCGAAACCGTGCGCGCCAAGCAGGGCTTCTGGCCCGCCGACTCGGGCAGCGGCGAGTTCCCCCCCGAACTCGCCGAGTGGATCGACGAGGCGGACTGGGTCGGCGGCACGCCCATCGGCGGCGTGTGGGACTTCGAGACCGGCGACAGCGGCGTGACCGCCGGCGTCGGCGTACACTTCAACGGAACGGGTGTGACACGCGACGATGCCTACATGCAGCGTGTCGATGCCACGCTCGACGATGGCGATCTCACGGCCGGCCTGTTCCGTCGCATCGCCGGCGGGCGCTACTACATCGTGCTCGACGACTGACCAGTTCTCAACGCTTACACAGGCGATGCCGGCGATTCAGCCCTCGGACGCGGGCACGAGTTCGCTCCCGATCGCGGCGATCGTGTTGAACATGCGATCGGCCGACGCGATCAACGCCTCGACATCGCGCTCTTCGAACGGGATGCTGGCCATGTCGGTCTTGAACGCTGCCCAGTGCGTGGGCTGATCGTCGCCGTACGGATCGAGATAGCGGTCGCCGCCGTCCACGGAGTAGGCCTTGCGCACCGCACGAACGATGAATCGGCCGCCGTTGGTGCTGCCTTCCAACACGTAGAGCGGGCCGATGAGCGCGACCGGGTTCGTCTCGGCGGTTTCGCGGCACCATTCAGCGAACGACGCGGCCGCGGCGCCCGGGGCAACCGTGTCTGGGTCGCGACCGAGCGCCTTCAGATCAGCGATCAGATCCGGCTCACGATCGCGCGAGGGCTTGGCCATGGTCTCCACGGCCGGGAGCTTCGAGGCCGAGTCACGCAGGGCGGACTCGAGCGCCCGGTGCGCAACGAGGAGCTGGCCCAAGTAGTCGGCGTAGGTGTCTTGAGGGAGTTGGCCTCGGACGAGTTGGGCCTGGAGCGGGTGGCGTTCGGCCGCGGTGTGGGCGTCCTGGGTGGATTCCTTGAGCCGTTCCATGACCGTGAGGCTGGTCGCCGTCATCGCGCGCTCCTTGGCGGAGGTGGGGGGCAGTTCGCTGAGACTGAGTCTCAGATACAGGCTTGAGTATAGACCCGAGTCCGCCGGCCGCGGTTCAGAGGTGTCCCACGCCGATCGTGTTCGGGTTAGGCTCGGGACATGGCGATCGTGAAGGAGGCAGATGAGACGCGAGGCGGCGGCCAACGCGCCGAGGCGGGCCGACGGGCGGAGCGGCAGATGGCGCACTACCTTCGCCGCGAGTTCGCCGATCGGCCCGGCGTGCGGGTGTTCAACGACCTCCGGCTGGAGCGGGGCGGCGAGGTCGCGCAGATCGATCATCTGCTGCTGCACAAGCACGGGTTCGTGCTTATCGAGAGCAAGTCGGTGCACGACGCCGTGGCGGTGGACCAGCACGGCGAGTGGCGCCGACGGGTGCGCGGGCGGTGGCAGGGGATGCCCTCGCCGATTGAGCAAGCGCGGCGGCAGGGAGAACTGCTGCGCGCCTTGTTGAACGACCACGCGGAGACGTTGCTGACGAAGGTGCTCGGTGTCCTTCAATCACGGTTCGGTCTGTGCCCGATGGACCCCATTGTCGCGGTCTCTGATGAGGGAACCATCGAGCGCAAGGGGAAGGGGCCCTCCGAGGTGTTCAAAGCCGACCAAGCGCCCGGCGCCGCGCGCGACATCATGCGCCGGCACGCGAAGGCTTCGCGTTTGCTCACGAAGGCAGACGGCGCCTGGGGCATGTACACCTTCAAGAGCGGCGAACTCGACCGTCTGAAGTCATTCCTGCTCGACCGGCACAAGCCGAAGAGTGGTGCTGCTGAGCCGGTCGTCACTAAGCCCGAAGGACGGCGTTTCGTGCTGACGTGCCGAAACTGCGGCGCCGGCGACCTGCACGCGCGGTCGGGCCGATACGGCTATTACGCCAAGTGCGCCGCGTGCGACGGGAACACGCCTATCGCGCTCGAATGCGACGTGTGCGGCCAACGGGGCAGAGTCCGCAAGAACGGCGAAGAGTTCCTGCGCGTGTGCGCTGATTGCGGCATCGAGGAACTGGTTTGGATTAACAGGCCCGAGTAGCTCACCCCGCGCCGAGAGAACCGATGAAGGCGTCGGCCTCGGCGATCGAGGTCTCCATCTCCGCGATGAGTCGGTCGATGTCTTGTTCCAGCGACGCGACGCTCGTCTCCAAAGAGGCGATCGCGCGGGCGTTGAGGTTGTGCTTGAGAAAGAGCACCTGGTCCTTAAACGCGGACAGGACCGGGTCCATCGAGGCCTCGGCCCGCTTCATCGCGCTCAGCAAGCCCGTGTAGCTCGCACGGGTGTCGGCCAGTTGCTGCTCGCTCGCGGCGCGGAGGTCCGGGTTGGCGTACTCGCTCAGCTCGCCCTCCCATTCGCGGAACATCGCGTTCGCAACGCGCTCGACATCCTTCACTCGTTTGCGCACATCGCCGGCGGCGTCCTCGCTGCGATCGAGTTCCTTTGAGAGTTTGCGGTACGTCTTCTCGAGGTTGCCGCCGTCAAAATCGGTGAGGGCCTTGAACTCGTCCAGCGTGGTCGCGAACTGTTCTTTGGCCTCGGTCTGCTCGTCGCGGGCGTCCTCGACCTTGTCGACGAGCTGCTCGCGCTTGGCGTAGCCGAACTGCTCTTTGAGGGCGATCGAGGTGGAGGCGCATCCCGCCAGGCCGGTGAGCACGATGAACAGGACGAATGCGGTCCACTGTTTGAACATGGGCAAGCCTCCTCCGGGCAGTTTTGGCGGACGATCGCGACGCCGGCGCGAGTCTAGCCCGCCAGATCGCTTGCCCGGCGGCCCGGCGTGCGTCACACTCCCCGATACACGGGTGGCTAGCCCGAAAGGACCCCCTGCGATGCTCGACCAACTGCTCGGTGACAACAAAAACGACCTGATCCAGAACCTCGTGAGCCAGCTCGGTCTTGGTGAACGGGAGGCCGGCGGCTTCCTCGATCAGGCGCTCGCGATGATCATGGGGCTGTTCAAGGGCGGCGACCTCGACCTTTCCAAGCTGCTCGGCGGATCGGGCGAGGGGCTGGCCTCGGGGCTCGATCTCGGTGCCCTCTCCGGCCTTGTCGGCGGGGATGCCGGGAAAGCTCAGGCGGGCGTCGGCACGATTCTCGACACGCTGAAGGGCAAACTCACCGACGCCGACGATCCGGAAGGTCTGCTCGGCGGCGTTCTCGGCGGGATGGACAAAGACGGCGACGGCCTCGACGCAGGCGATGTCATGGACGGGCTCAAGAAACTGTTCTGAGAAACGAATGCAGCCAGGCGATCAGGCGAAGTCCGCTTCCAGCACGATGCGGTAGCGGGCCTTGCCGGCCTTGAGATGCTCGAACGCATCGTTGATCTCTGACATCTTGAACTGCTCGCACTGCGGCGCGATCTGGTGGCGGGCGCAGAAGTCGAGCATGTCGGCGGTGGTTGCGGGTGAACCCAGCGGCGAGCCGCCGATGGATTTCTGGCCGCTGATCATCGGGAACGCGTGCGACCCCACGGGCGCGGGCGGCACACCGACAAAGTGCAGCCGCCCCTTTGGCGCCAGCGCCGCAACATAGGCGTCCCAGTTCAGGTCCGCGTTAGCCGTCACGAGGATGAAGTCGAGCGAGCCGGCGATCTTGCCGAGGGCGCCGTCGTCTTGGGTTGCGACGACATGGTGCGCGCCCATGGATTTGGCTTCGGGAGCTTTGGCTTCGGTCGAGGTAAAGGCCGTCACATCGCAGCCCC
>JBCBZM010000085.1:0-13436 GCA_039815345.1 Planctomycetota bacterium
CTCCGACCGCTTGTAGGCGCACGGTTTCAGCTCTCTTTCACCCCGCTCATCGCGGTGGTTTTCAACTTTCAGTCACCTTACTGATTCGCTATCGGTCGTCGAGGAGTACTTAGCCTTGGAGGGTGGACCCCCCATGTTCGATCCGGGTTTCACGAGCCCGAACCTACTCTGTGGCTTAACGGGTCACTACAGGGCTATCACCTGCTCTGGCGGCGCATTCCAACGCCTTCGAAGACCCTAATCCGCTTTCGCTCGCCGCTACTTACGGAGTCGCGGTTGCTTTCCTTTCCTCTGGGTACTGAGATGTTTCAGTTCCCCAGGTTCGCTTCACGCACCTATGCATTCAGTACGTGATGACCCCGAAGGGCCGGGTTTCCCCATTCGGACGTCCCAGGATCACAGCTTGGTTACCAACTCCCCTGGGCTTTTCGCAGGTTCCCACGTCCTTCATCGCCTCCCGACGCCAAGGCATCCACCGTGCGCCCTTATCGATCGCACCAACCGGACGTCGCGACCCGTTTCCAGGCACACCTCAAACCCAACCTCTCGGCTGGACTCTTCGGCAAACATGGACTCGGACGATCCCGGATGGCATCGATGCAAAGCGCTACTTCTACGTATCTCCAGGACAGTTGTCCCGGGATACCTTTCCTCAGCATTTCTCGAGTTCTCGATTTCCGCTGGGCCACTCGCAGTCGAACGGGGCAAGACATTCCCGTCCGCCGATCAAGCGGCCCAATTCCGTCGATTCCGACTTGTCAAGGAGGCCGGCGAGCTTCAGACATCCGTCTTTAGGCTCGCCTTACGGCCTGTCAATGTTGCCGGGTGGGTTACTCGGAAGCAAGCCATCGGGTTCCATTGAGAGGCGAGGGGATGGTACGCCTGTCGGGTTCGTGGTCAAGCCGACGCGTCCATGAACCGTTGATTCTTTGCAAGTTCTCGCTCCGAGCCGCGGCCGATCGGCAAGGCCTGCGCGTTGCAAGGCGACTCCGAGCGCCCTGTACGCCTCGCGCTCGGTGTCCGGGGATCGCGGTCAGGGTCGCGGTTGGGCGCACAGGCCCGAGCCGGGGGGACTCGTCCCGCAGCGTTGGCCTTCTCAGGGGCGATTCAGTCTCGACTGACGACTCTCAGCCGCCCGAGCGGCGTCTCGGAGTGTCCGGTATAGCTCGGATCCCTCATCGACCGCCGGCCAGCGTGGTTGGATTTGGCCGTCCTGGTACAGAAACACCTGCACACCGCCCGTGGCGCCCGGGGCGGCCGTGATGTCGGGGGCCACGTCGAGAAGCACCGCGCCGATATCGAACTGCAGCTCGGTCGGGCCGTCGTCGGCGACGACCGCCGGACCGTCCGGGTCACGCCGCGGATCGGGCGGAGGGGCCCGACCGTCACCGCGACCGCCGTCGCCGTCCCTGCCGCCGTTTCGGCCGGGATCGCGGCCAGGATCTCGCCCAGGGCCCCGGCCGGGGGGCGGCTCGTCTCCTCGCCCGTCATCACCGTTGAGGCCTTCGCCGAGCGCCGCCATGTCGAAGATGGGCAGCACCGGGACACCGATCGTGCCGGTCAGGGCGTCGCCCGGCTCCACGCTCACGCTGTCGAACCGCCAGGCGCCGTAGTAGAAGCGATACAACTCAAACGTCGACCGCGCCGGCCCGACGCCGGCCTCGCTGGCCGAGGTGACGAAGTAGTACGAGTCATCGAGCAGGCTCACCGGCTCGGACCAGTCCGACCAGTCGCCCGCGGCGGTTGGCGCTTCGGCCATCTCCATCTGCTCCGGTGTGAGCCGTTGTCCGAAGTACGGGTTGTTGAAGATCGGTCGGAGGCGGTAGCGGTACTCGACGCCCGGTTCGGCCGAAAGATCGTGGGTCCAGATCGCCAGCGACGGGTTCGACATCACCGGCCCGAGCGGATCGAGTCGGCTCGGGTCCCAGCCCTCTTCTTCGCTGCGTTCCTCGTCGTCATCAAACACCACGCCGAGCGCTTCGAGTTCGTCGATCGTGGCGGCTTCCTGATCCTGAAGATCGAGCAGTTCGGCCTCGGCTCGTTCCAGAGGCGTCGTCGGTGTGTCCGGCGCGTTGTCGCGGCCGGGGGGCGGATCGCGCCTGCGATCGCCGTCACCCGGAGGCGGCCGGCGGTCGGGCGCGGGCTGATTCTCCAGGCGCTCGATGCGGTCTTGGACGTTCGTGATCTGCCGGCGCGTTGCTTGCAGTTGGCGCTGGAGCAACTCGATCGCGCGAGCGTCCTGCGGGTTGGCCGCGTCATCGCCTTCGCTGATTTCGCCGTCGGTCACCGGCGGGTTCCAGGGCGCGCTGTATAGCGTCCGGTAGAACGCGGGCTGCACGATCGCGCGCCGGCCCACACGGGCCACATCCAGCACCTGCCCCATGTCGGTGGCACGGAAGGCCGGGTCGCTGACCCTGCCCAGCAGGTCCACGGCCGACGGCGCCGACGCCACCGGCTCGGGCTCGCTCCATGATCCATCACTCAGACGGCGTTGCCGCTGGGCTTCGACCGTGAGGATCTCGATCTCCGTGCGCCAACTCCGCGGCGCCGGCCGCTCGCCCGCGGGCGGGCTCTCCAGACGCCGTTCCAGTTCCACGCCGTCGAACCGTGCGGCGATCGTGATCGCCGCGGCGTCGAACGGTTGCTGGGAAGCCACATAATCGCGCAGGCCCGGCAACATCACCACGTCGCGCGGGTCGATCGCGCCGCGGTAGACCGCCGCGACGGGCCCGCTCGGCGCGGGCGGCTCGAATGCCGCGAAGGGCTCGTCCTCGTCCGGACCGGGCTCGCCGGCGCCGCCCAGATTCATCCGAAACCGCGGCCCGAGCGCGAGCACATCCGCGCCCTCGCCCTCGCGGGCCGCGATCAGTTCTTCGTACCGCCCGCCGATCGAAACCTCCGGGGGCTCCGGCAGCGCGGGGTCCGAATCGCGGATCGCCGAGGTCACGCTCTCCGCGTCGCGTTCGACGGCCTCGAACGCCCGGGCCAGCGGGACGTCGCGCCCGCCGACGGAGACATTGGATTCCGACAAGAACTGGAACGCGAGCGCCGCGAGCACGATCAGCGCGACCACCGCGACGACAAGCTTCTCGGCGTGCTGTTCGAGAAGACTGATGCCCTTGACTTTCATCGCCAGACTCCGGGACGAGAGCGCAACGAAGGCGCACGCTCGCACGAGGGATCGATCGGGGAGCGCCCCGAGGAAACAACGAGGCCGCGCTGATCAGGTCTCATCCGCCAAACTCCTCGTCGTTCATCTCGGGCGCCTCTTCGGGCACGCCCAACACCGCGCGAACGGCCGGCGGCATGCTCGGCACCGTCCACGACCGGAGCCACAGCGTCTCGAGTTGCAGCGTCAGTTCCACGACGTGCTCCTCGCCGTACCAGTACCCCTGCGCCAGATGCTCGGCCGGGTCGATCGAAGCGATCGACAGGTCGAGCACGGAGATCAGGTTCGAGGCCTCGATCGCGCCGATGACCTCTTCGATCCGGCTGGAGGTCACGACCGCCACGATCTCAACACGGCGCATGTCGTACAACTGGTTCGGCGTCGGCGCCCGTCCCGTGATCGAGACCGCCGGGTCGGTCGGGTAGACGCCGTCGCTCGGAGCGCCGACCGCGCCGCCCCCACCACCACCGCCGTCGAACCCGCCGCCGCCGAAGTCGTCGTGGCCTCCGGGCCCGGCGTCTCCGCTTCGACCCGCTCGCGCCAGACTCTGCGGGCTGAACAACTGCCCCACCCGCAACGCAACAAGGCGTTTCACAGGCGAGCGCTCGACGCGGGTGCGTTGGCCCTCCGCGTCGCGGTTGGCCGCATCCATCGCCATCAGCATGTCGCGCACCACCCAATAGTCGTGCTGCCACGCGTAGGACTCATCCACCGAGGGCGGCTGATCCGGGTTGGGCGCAGGCCTGGAAGCCCAGCCCGCGGGGGACCCGCCGCCCGACCCGCGGCCGCGCGGCCCCCGGCGCCGATCGCTTCCGCTCGACGCCGCGCGCACCGGCTCGCCCAGCAGCGCATCAATCGTCGCGAACATCGAAACTCGGCGTGCGTTGCGCTGGTACGCCGCGATGCGACGCTCGATCAGCTCTTGCGTGAGTTCGTCGCGTTCTTCTTGTGTCAGGCTCGTGCGCCCGGTCTGCGCTTCGACGCTCTCGACCTCGCTGTCGTACGCGTCTTGCAACTGCTGCCTGACCGCCTCGTTGTCGGCGCCCGGCCCGGCTTCGATGGACGCCAGCAGCTCGGCGTACGCGCCGCCGCGGCCGTCGTCGCCCACCAGCCGCTTCACGAAATCCAACGCGAGCTGCTGACCGCGGAGCTCGCTGGCGGGCTCGGGGAACAACCCGGCGATCAACACCTCGTGATCGCGTTGGTTCATCGAACGCACCGCGGACACGACACGATCGGCGTCGCGCTCGAGCGATTCGGCGATCGAACGGAACGCGTCGGTGCGGCGCGGGTTGGGCGCCGCGTTGTCTTCCAGCGGTTCGGCGTTCTCGATCGGCACCGGCACGCTGTAGCGCACCGTCTTCACGCCGTCGAGCCGCGAGAGCGCGCCCGACGCTTCGCTCTGGCGTTCATCGATCACGCTCTGCCGCCACATCGTGCTGAGCACAAACCCGGCGGGCAGCGTGAGCAGGATCACCAGCACGCAGATCACCGTGACAAGATTGCCCTTGACCCAAGCAAGCAACGGCTTCATCAGAAGGCCTCCTCGTCCACGCCGTCCGTCTCAGACGACGCCTCGACCGCGTTCGGATCGATCAGCTCTGCGTAGAAGTACAGATCAAACGCCGCGGGCCGGCCTGACGCGGTGTTCAGTATGAGCGGCGCGTCGCGGTCGAGATCGATGATGACCTCCGCCGCGCCGCCGCCGGGCCCTCCACCGCCGCCGGTGCGGTCCCCGCCCCGCCCGTCCCGTCCGGGATCGCGCCCCGGACCACGGCCCGGATCACGACCGGGGTCCCGCCCCTGCTCGTCCGGCGCCGGCGCGGCCGCGTCGGTCAGGTCCCACTGCGCGTTCCCGCTGAACGGCACCAAGCGGTACGGCACGCCCTCGCGTTCCATGTGGTCGGCGACCCACGGCACCACGCTGCGCAGAAAGACATCGAGCGGGTCGCGCGTGTCGATCGTCAGCCGAAGATCCACACGCACGTAGGCCGGTCCGCCCGCGCCGCCGCCGGCATCGTCGAACCCGCCGCCGCCGCGATCGTCGAACCCGTCCCGGCCGCCGCCTTGATTCCCTTGGTTGCCCTGATTGCCCGCCGCGGCGCCCGTGATCGGCGTGCCGGGCGGCAGGTACGTCGTGCGCATCGACTCGAGCATGAACGGCGCCCCGGCGGTGCGCACGTCAACGAGCATCTGCGACACATCGGCCACCAGGTGCGTGTGCACGTCCGAGTCATCGAGCAGTTTGAGCAGGTTCGCGGCCGTGAAGTCCGGCCCGGCGCCGCCGACCACGCCCGCTTCCTCGGCCCGGTTGCCTTCCTGCTGGGCCAGCCGCACCGCGCTGCCGATCGTCGGCGGCTCGGCGTTCGCCGCGGCCGCGGTCGAGTCGAGGAACGGACGCAAGAACATCACGCCCGCGCCGCACGCCGCCAAACCCGCCGCCGCGCCGAACCACTTGGTCTTTCGGCGCCACACCTCCTGACGGATCACGCTCACCGGCATCAGGTTCGCCTCAATCGTGTTGAGTTCGAGCCCCTGCAACGCGCAGCCCACGGCCGTGGCAAGGTTCAGGCTCGCCGCCTGCAACTCGCCGGCGCGCGGGCTCTCTTCCGCTTCCAGCCGCTTCCATTGCTCGATCTTGTACACGTCGACGTTGAGCTGCTGCTTGAGGAACTTGCGCAGGCCGGGCAGGCGGAAGGTGGAGCCCAAACCGATCAGCCGGGTCAGGTTCGCGTCCTTGTGCAGCGACTGGTAGTACCCGATCGAACGCTGCACGTCCTGCACCAGATCAGTGAACGCCGGACGCAGCGCCTGGAAGATGTGCCGAGCGTGCTTGCTCTTGTCCGCTTCGCGCTTCAAACGCTCGGCCTTGCTGTAGCTGAGCTTGAACGCCTCGACCAGTTTTTCGGTGAACTGGTGCCCGCCCATCGGGAACGTCCGCACCCACACGCGCCCTGCCTCGGCCACGATCAGGTCGGTCGACGTCGTGCCGACATCCAGAATGATCGTCCCGGGCGTGTCCTCGGTGAACTCGAGGTCGTACGCCAGCGCGTTGTACGCCGCCACGGGCGAGAGCGTCACCGCGTCGGGCGTCAGACCAACATCGGCGAACAGCCGGAGCTGATCGCCGATGCGTTCCTTGGTGATCGCGAAGATCCCGACCTCGACATCGGGCGAGTCGGGCGACTGGAACGTCTGGAAATCCCACTCGACCTCTTCCAGAGGGAACGGGATCTGCTGCACCGCCTCGAACTTGACGATCTGCGGCACCTTCTTCGGCTCGACCGGCGGCAGCTTGGCGAACCGCGCGAACGCCGAGTGCCCGGGCACCGACACCGAGATCGGCGACTTCGACAGGTCGCGCTCGGCGACCAGAGCCCCCAGCGCCACACGCACCGCCGCGTCTTGATCCAGTCCGGGCGTGGAGAGCGGCTTGGCGTGTTCGATGACCGCGTAGTCCACGATCTTTGCCTTCTCGCCGTCGAGTTCGAGCTTGATCGCCTTGAGGGCGTTGGCCCCGATCTCGATCCCCCAACAACTGTTCGGCGCCATCTCCGGTCCTTCCCATCGCGGGCTCGCTCGCAGCGCCGCGTCAGTCTCAAACACCGAAACGGCTACCCGAGTCGGTTCAATCTCATGCCCACCTGTGCCCATCGCCACACGCCGGCGCCGCCAGAGCCATCCCGTTCCCGCCGGGATCGAGCCTAGCCATGACGATCCGGGCGCATCCACTCCCTAGCCGCCGCCTGTGCATCCATGCCGAGTTGGACGACGTCTGTCGAACGCCGTCGGGCCCGAACGCGCCGCCCGTCCCGACGATCCGTGTCGGAACGCCAATCCTAACGACTACGCGCCGCGGGGGGCTGCAAGGCGATACGCAAGCCCGAGGCTCGGGTTGCCGGGCCGAATCGGACCAGAACCAGACCGCGCGCCGAGCTTCCCAGTCAGCCGGTCGGCGGATCCGCGTGATCATCCTCGGAGGCCGAACCGGGGTCGAGTTCACGCCATTCGTCCGGCGTCTCGGAACGGTCAATCAGCCACGAACTCCCGATCGCGACTGCCGCCCCGGCGACCAGCATCCACCAACGCTCGATCGGCACGCGCAACTGCAGCCAGTCCGGCGGCAGGATCCACGCGAGCAGGTGATACCCGATCAAAATGCTAGAAAACGACGCGGCAAGCCCCGTCGCCTGCGACGAAGGCCCGAGCACGGGCAACCGCACCATCATCGATTGCCCCCGGCGGAGGCGGAACAGAAGCCGCAGCCCGACCGCGAGCAAGGCCGCGGCCAGCAGGGCGGTCATCACCGTCAACCAGATCGGCTGAGGCCAGCCCGCAGAGGCGATCACGAACAACGAGGGCATCCGTTACCGCGACGCCATCAGGTAATCGCCATGGCCGCCGACGTGACCAGGCTCACGCCCTGCGGGTCCGAAGCGTCGGCATAGTTCAACATCTGCACCGATTCCCCACGGGCCACGCGGATCGCGGCCACCAGCGCCCCGGTCGAGTTCCAGCGGTTCGGGTTCTGCCGCCAGGCGAGCGTGCCCAGCAGGTCATCCACGGCGCCGGACGTCACCTGCTCGAGCAGTTCCTGGTCCGTCTGGCGGATCTTCTCGCGGAACGTGTTGGCGGCTTCGTCCTGCCCGCCGAGTTGGACGTCGTCACCGAACGCCCGACCGGCGTGCGCCAGCTCCACCGCCCCCACAACGAGGGTCTTGCCGCCCAGGCTATCGAGCGACTCGATCAGGGCCTCAATGAACGGATCGAGGTCGATCCCGTTGCCGTCGTAGCTGGCGCCTTGGTTCACGACCGGGTCATGGATCAGGGCGGCGAAGACCTTCGGCGCCGGGGCCCCGTCGGCCAGCAGCGTGCGCTGGATCCACGGGAGCTGGAGCTCGACCGAGTGCTCGCGTTCGTGATCAAAGCGGTTGGCGTACAGCCCGTCGCCCAGTTTGCTGCGGAGGGCTTCGATGAGGTCGGTATCCGGGGCGAACTCGCCGAGCGGCGTACTGAAACCCTTATCGCAGCCGCAAACGCCGGTCGACTCGCCAAAGTGGTTGATGCCCAGAATAACCACCCGATCCGGGGGTGTGAGGCCCTTGAGGCGGCCGTAGGCGTGGGCGTAGTTGTTCCAGCCGCGTTGATAGTCCATATGCGGCGCGATGACGGCCTTGGGCAGGTTCTCGAACGCCGGGGGCGTGGCATCCTTCAGGCCGGTCTCGATCCAGGTATCGATGGCGTCCGAGAGCTTCTTCGGGCCGAGCTCGGCCTTCTGCTCGGGCGTGGCGTTCTGGCCAAGCGTCTGGACGACCATCTGATCGGCGATCTGAGCCGAGGCGCCTGGGGGAAGGATGGGGGTCGAGTCAAACTCCTCCCTCATTTTGGCGGCAATCTTTTCATAGTTCGGGCCGAAGATCAGGCCGGCTTTGTCGAGCTGAGCGACAAACGGCTTTAAGAACGTCTCCGGCAAACCCTCGACCTGGGCGAGGATCTCGTCCACCGTGCGGCTGCCATCGAGCATGGGCAGGATCTGCTGAGCCGCCGGGGAGGTCGCGACGATCTCGGGTGAGATCTGGCGAGCGTCGGCGAGCCCCATGAGCTGGATCGGCTTGCCGTCGGGTCCCTTGGCGTTGAGCGGGAAGCCTCGGAGGGCGCGGAGCTTGGGACGGACCTGGTGGGGCGCGTCGGGGTCGAACTGGGGCTGGGCCTGCGGTTGGGGTGCTTCGCTCATGCTGCGACTGTAGAACCGCCGGGGCTCGGAGGGCCGCGAGGTCGGACGCAGACTGTGGAAATCGGGCCTGACACGTCTACAGTTGGGGCCCGCCGATCTGAACTCGGACAGGCGGGCTTGCGAACTGGTTTTGGTCCCGTGCCCTGGCGCTACGAACGGCGTTGCTGGAGTTTGACATGCTTGACAATCTGAAGCCCGGCGACGCGATCCGGTGCACCGTGAGCCAGGAGCCCCGGGCGGCCGCCAAGACGAAGACCATCGCGCGGCTGATGCGTCGCGACGCGGACATCACCGCCGGCCTCAAGCGGGCCCAAGAACTCCGCCGCAAGCGCATGAAGGTCTACATCCGCGGCGGCCGCGACTGGTACTCGCGCGAGAAGGCGGCCAAGATCACGATCGTCCGCAAGGGCGCGACATGGACCATGGCGTTCACGCCCGATCTGGCCAACGACCTGCGGTCCATCGAGACCTATCTGAACATCGAGAAGGCCTAAACACCGAGAAGGCCTGAGCATCGAAGCAGCCCAACGGACGCTTCGCGCTTCGACGATCCGGGGAGTCACCATGCAAGCGAAGAGCAAGGCGAAGGCGTGCGGACGCCGGGCGATCATTCTGTTGAGCGCGACCGCGATGATCGCGCTATCCGGTTGCGGCGAGGGGTTGTCCGAGCCGCAAGCCGATCGGCGCGTGAACGCGATCTACGAAACCCGCGGCCAGATCGTCTCGCTGCCCGACCCGGCGAATCCGACCAGCGAGTTCATGATCCATCACGAAGCGATCGATGACTTCGTCCATCAGGACGGGGTCATGCGCGGTATGAACGCGATGGTGATGCCCTTCCCTGCGGTCGCCGACGATGTTTCGTTCTATGGCATCGAAGTAGGCGACATCGTGGTGTTCAGCTTCGACGTCGCGTGGGAAGGCGACCCTAAGTGGATGGTCACCGCGATCGAAGAGATCGACCCGGCAACCGAGTTGGTCTTCCGGCAGGCGGACCCGACGCTCGTGCCGAAGATCGACGAATCGGATCACGACTCGACCGAGACGCCGTAAGCCGAGCGCGTTCGCGCACCAAAAAAACCCGGCGCCTGGCTCCGTCATGCCAAGCACCGGGTCTCGTGGGGACCGGATCGTCGCCGAACGCGCGCATGGTTCGGCAACGAATATGTTCTGTGTATGGCCCAGTCACATCGCGGTGGCAGACCGATCGCGCGCAGGACAGAGGTCGTCCTTGCTGAGGTTGTTCTTCTCTGAAGACGTGTTCGGAGGCGTGTTCTGTTCTCGGACTCGTGTCGATCGGCCGGGCAAGACACCCGCGGCCGACTAAGCGAAAGCCGCTCATGGCACGATTCGCCCCGAGTTGTTGGCGGGTTCCAACGTGACTCACGAAATCGTGCGCCGATCAGCCCGGGATCGGTCCGTTCGCGCGATGCGAACCTTCAGCCGTCGGACAGGCGTGTCATCGCTTGCTGGAGATCCGACCATACCTTGGCGCGGTTGTCGGGCGTGTACGCGCGGAGCAAGTAGGCCGGGTGATACGTGGGCATCACGTCCACACCCACTCCGGGGTATCGCTCGCTGTTGGGAAGCTCGAGCCGAGCCCAAGTCGCCCGCAGTCGGCCCATGCTTTCATTGGATTCCAGGATCACCCGCGCGGCGGGCAAGCCGAGCGTGACGATCACGCGCGGCCGCACGACGCGCACCTGCTCGAACAGGTACGGCGCGCACGCACGGGCCTCGTCGGGCGTGGGTGTCGCGTTGTTGGGCGGTCGTGTCTTCAGCACATTGGCGATGTAGACCGACTCGCGGCTCAGCCCCATCGCGACGATCATCTTGTCGAGCAGTTGACCCGCACGCCCCACGAACGGACGGCCTGTCCGATCCTCGTCGGCGCCGGGCGCTTCGCCGATGAACATCAGCCGAGCGCGGGGGTGACCCTCGCCGAACACGATGTTGTTGAACTCGGTGTTGAAGTCTTTGTGCGGCGCATCGGCCTCGTAGCGGGCGCGGATCTCGTCGAGCGCGGCCGACGCTTCGGCGACGCCGGCATCGCTTCGATCGTCATCTGAACCGGACTGGCTCGGGTGTTCGACCGTTTCTGGCGCCGTTACGGGTTGCGTTTCGGGCTTGGCTTCGGCCGGCTCGGTTTCGGCCGGCTTGGCTTCGATTTCGCATTCGGCCGCCGGCGAACCGGTTGGGGCGCCCGACGCCGGGGCGCCACGGAACACGGGAACGTTCTCGACGCCCATCAAGCGCGCGGTCTCCACACTCTGCGCGACGCGGCGGCGGAGCTCGGACTTGGGGTCGTCAGTGGGCACGGAGCACGATCAGCCGTCGGAACCGGCGTCAGGCGCGGACTCGGGCGCGGCCTGTTCGGTCGTCAGGTCGTGGGACTGCCGGTATTCTTCGAGCGCCTCGAGGATCTGCTCGTTGGTCAGCCCGTCGGAGGCGGCTTCGAACTCGGTCTCGGGCTGCGCGTCGCGCTCGCTCGACGACGCGCTCCCACCGGCCGCGACCTGTTCTGAGAGATCGGGCGAGCCGCCGGACTCGATGAACGGCATGACAAACGCGCCGACGCCCAGGCCGAGAACGAGACCGAGCACAAGGCCGGGCAGGAAGGCGCGCATGGCGCCGGATTCGGAATGCTGGCTTGCGTCGCTCATCGGACTCTCCGTTGCTCTCGGTGCGCCTGTCGGCGCAGGATGCCCGGTTCGGGCGGGTTGAAGGCGGTGGTGGCTGCCGGTTCGGAGCCGTCGGCCGGGCCTGTTGCTCGGACCCGGGAGGGTGAGGGTATCACGCCCCATGGGTTCGGGTCACGCGCAAGGGGGGACGGGATCGTGTTAAGAATGTCTGTGACGCGTGATCAGAGCCGGCTCGTGATCAAAGCCGGCTCATGGCGCCGACCCAGCGGGCGTAGTGCAGCAGGCCGGCACGCAGCTCTCCTTTGGGCGGGGCGCCGGCGCCGAAGGCCGTCTCCCAGCGCCACGTCCAGTAGGCCCCCTTGAATCGGCCTCGGGCGGTGAGCACCTGCCAGAGCAGCAGCAGCCCGCCGAGGGCGGTATCGATGACGGCGGCGAGCGCGGGGCGAACCGACCCGATCATCCCGATCATCGCGGCGTCTCGCTGGGCGTGCCGGGGGCGCGGGAGCCCGTGTCGTTGGGATCCGGATTGTCGGGGTCCGGGTTGTCGCGTCCCGCGTACCACCGCGCGGTCTCGGCAAGGGCGTTGTCGAACGAACCGAACGGCTCGAACCCGAGCAGCTCGTGCGCACGGGTGACGTCGGCGCGGGAGTGGCGGACCTCGCCCGCGCGCGGCTCGGTGTGCGTGGGTTCGAGTTCGGGTTTGCCGAGCGCCGCCGCGATCGCGCGGGCCAGGTCGTCGACCGTGGTCTCGCGGCCGAGCGCGAGGTTCACGGGCTCGCCCTCGAACCGGCGTTCCGCGACGCCCGCGAGCAGGGTGCCGAGCACGACGTTGGCGACGGGTGTGAAGTCGCGCGATTGTTTGCCGTCGCCGAAGATCGAGGGCGCTCGGCCTTCCATGACCGACGTGGCAAAGGCGGCGATGGCCGCGGCGTACGCGGTGTCGGCGCGCTGGCGCGGGCCGAAGACGTTGAAATACCGCAGCACCAGCGTGTCGAGCCCGTACGTCGAACTCCATGCGGCGGCGAGGTGCTCACCCGCGAGTTTGCTGGCCGCGTACGGCGAACGCGGGCGCGGGGCGGAGGTCTCCGGCGCGGGCAGCGGTGCCGCGTCGCCGTAGACCGATGAAGACGAGGCGAGAATCACGCGCTGCGCCTTGGCGTGCCGGGCGGCGTCCAGCACGCGGGCCGTGCCCGTGCTGTTGACCGCGAGCGTGCGCTCGGGATCCTCAACCGATCGCTGGACCGAACCGACCGCGGCCAGATGGAACACGGTGTGCGCGCCGCCGATCGCGGCGGTGAGCGACTCGCGATCGAGCACCGAGGCATGGTGAAACGTGAGCCGTTCGGGTTCGGTCTCGAGCAGATCGGAAAGGTTCGCGACGAGGCCGGCCGAGAGATCGTCGAGCACGGCCACGCGGGCGCCGAGATCGAGCAGCGCGTCGGTCAGGTGCGACCCGATAAACCCGGCGCCGCCGTTCACGAGGACCGGACGGTCGGCGTAGCGGTCGCGAAGGCGATCGACGATATCTGCGGGGAGCTTCATACCGCGGACATGGTACGGCGCCCGGGCCTGAACGGGCCCGATTACGGGGAGATCGGGCCGTCCGCGCTAATCACAGCCGGCGGCCCACGCGGTGAGGTAGCACGCAAAGTCTTCGAGCGAGACGCCGTCGCCCGCGGGGCGGCCCCAGACGAACTGGCAGTCCGCGGCCATGGTCACATCGGCCGAGGGCATGTTGTTGGCCCAGAGCTTCAAATAGCAGGCGAAGTCGGTGAGCGTGACGGCGAGGTCGGGCTCGGTCAGGCAGTCGCCCACGCCGGCGATGTCGGCGGGGCAGGGGTACGGTCCGAATTTGAACCTCGCGCGCGACCCGAGATGGGGTCGCAACGAC
>JBCBZM010000107.1:0-9931 GCA_039815345.1 Planctomycetota bacterium
CGGCCGAAGTCATCGGCTTTCCCCGGCTCGCCGAGCGGCCCATCGAGTGATGGCAACCCGCCCGAGACCGACGGTTCAACATGATTTGCAGCAAGCCCCGCCGGGCGTTTCCCAATCATCGGCCGGGCGATGGAGGTTCTGTCATGCCTTTGTTTCTGATCGATACCGCGTCCGTGACCAGCATGGCGCTCCGCTCGGCGGGCGCGTTGGCGGTTTCCGCGGGCCTCGCGTTTGCCTGCCCGGCCAGCTCGAAGCCGTGCGCTCAACCGGCGCCTCCCGCGCCCGCGGCGCCCTCGGCGTTCCCGGTCTTACCTTCGGCGCCGGCCGCACCCTCGGCGTTCCCGGCCGCGCCTTCGGCGTTCCCGGCTGCACCTTCAGCGCCGGCCGCCCCGGCTTGGCCCGCTCGCGTGTCCTCGCCGGCGCCGATGCTGCCCGTCGTGTGGACGGCCGCCGCCCCGAAGAACAAGAGCATCGTGACCGCCGAGTGGCTCGAAGGCCCGATCCACGTGCCCGGCGCCCGCACCGTTACCAAGCACCGCACGGTGGACGGCGACAAGGTCATCGTCATTATCGAGCTCGAATCGCAGAAGGGCGACGAAGCCGAACTCGTTTGGCTCAACGATGAGTTCTCCGGCGAGCTCAACGGCGAGACCTTGACCTATGACCGTCTCGTTCGCAGCGAAGACGGCAACGTGTTCATTACCGACGGCTCGGGCAAGAACGTGTTCGAGCTGATGACCCATGCCTCACCGAGGATCACGGCCGAAGCGCGGTTCGCAGAGGTGATCGAGGACGGGCGGGGCGCGCGCTTCACAGTTCGAGAAAGGCAGTCCGGCCGCCAGGCTCAGGCCGAGCGTGAACGTCGGATCGCTGAGATCGAAGCGCGCGTGGTCGAGGGTGTGCGCGTTGAGCCGCGCGTCGTTGAGGGCGTGCGCACCAACCCGCCGCGCATCGGGATCAACTTCACCGAGCCCGGGCGCACGCTCGCTCGGCAGCTCGGCATCGACTCCGACGAAGCCGTGGTGATCTCGGGCATCGCCGAGGGCTTCCCCGCGCAGCGTGCCGGCCTGAAAGAAAACGACATCATCATCCGCATCGGCGATGAGAAGACCGGCGGGGAGCGCGCGATCCGCAAGGTGCTCGCGAGCAAGCAGCCCGGCGACAAGGTCGAGGTCATCGTGCTGCGTGGCGGCGAGAAGAAGTCGTACACACTCAAGCTCAACGGCGCCCTGGCCCGTGGGGAACGCCTGCCGCCGCGGGCCCCGCAGCCGCCGGCGCAGTGGTTCAACGACGACGACAACGACGTGAAGCTGCGTCTGAATCTGCAGCGCAGTGACGAGATCGAGCGTGTGATCGCAGAATCGCTGGCCGAAGCGGAGCGCGCGGTCGCCGAGGCGATGAGCGAAGACGGCGCCGCGAGGCGTGAGCTGGAAGCAGCCATGAAGGCGCTGGAGATGGCTCGGGTGCAGTCGGCCGACTCGATCGCGCGGCTGCACCGCTTCGGCGCCGGGCAGTCGGGCGCGCTCATCGGTCGGCTCAACAACAACGCCGACGATGACGACAACACGTTCTTCTTCCGTTCGCCGCTGACCGACGCGAGCGAGCTGGCCGAGGATCTCGACGAGCGCCTGGAAGATCTGGAAGACTCGATCGACGACCGCTTCGACGACCTGGAAAGCCAGATCGAAGACCTGCACGACCACCTCGAAGAGATGTCCGATCGCCTCGCCGAGTTGCTCGATCGGATGGAATCGCACTGAGTCAGACGTGCCTCGCACCCGGCGTGGCGGCCGAGCGCCACGCCTTGACACCGCCGGGTTGACCCGACCGGCTTGATCCAACGGGCTTGATCCATCCTCGGGAGTCGGCGTCCGGCCGCTTCGTCGGACGCCGACCCATCACACCGCCGGGCTCGCGACGTGAAGACCCACCACGCCGCGGGCTCGCGGTGTTTTTTGTAAGCGCCGTGCTGGATCGTCGGCTCAGCGGTTAGCATCGCCGCGGATACGGGCGAACGGGGGCGGTTGAAGGCGTCTCGCGCCGCGCCCGGTACACGATCACCTCCTGATCGAAACGTGTGATCGAAACGCGGGAGCGCACAAGCGGTGGCGTCTGGTACCACCAACACGACGACCGACGGTTCTCCCGCGCCGCCTCGCGCCTGGTCGCGGGCAGCGCCTCGGGCGACCCTTGTGTTGGCTGTCGTGTTTGCCGCATTGCTCGCGTGCACGCAGCTTCAGGCCGTGGACTTCGGTTGGCAATGGCGCGTCGGGCAGAGCATCGCGCAGTCCGGTCTGTCCGAGACCGAGCGGTTCACGCTCTCGGCTCGCGGCGCCGAGCGGATCGAATCGTCATGGCTCTATTGCGTCGCGCTGTACCAGCTCGAGCGGCATGCGGGCATCGCGGGTGTGATCGTTGTCAAGGCCTTGCTCATCGCGATGGCGTGGGTGCTGGCGCTGCTGGCTGCGCCCGTGCGCAGCGCCGCGTGGCTGTCCGTTGGTGTGGCGTTGCTTGCGGCGCTGGCGGCGTCGCCGCGCTTCATGGTTCGGCCGGAAGTGGTCAGTTTCGTCTGCTTCGCCGCGCATCTGGCGATCATCCAGCGGGCCCGGTCGACGGGAGGCCACGGGCTGCTGGTGGCGCTGCCGGGGGTGCAGCTGCTCTGGGTCAACACGCACACGTTTTTTGCCTTCGGTGTTGTGCTGCCCGCGGCGTGGCTCGCTGAGCGCGTGTTGATCGCGTGGTGGCGTTGGTCGCGGCGTGAGCCGATCGATGCGCGCTCCATCGCGTGGCCCGCGGGCCTGACGGCCGTGCAGGCGCTCGTGTGCGTAGCTTCGCCCTGGGGTGTCGCCGGGGCCCTCGTGCCGCTGCAACAGTTCGGCGCATTGCAGCAGCGGCCGGGCGTGGTCATTCCCGTGCTGCTCACCGTGGCGGCGATCGCCGCGGTGGCGCTCGTTGGCGTCGGTCTGTGGCTCCGCCGCCGCGTGGATTCGGATGCGCCTCGTCGCGGGTCGGGCCGCGCGGCGATCGGGTTTGTGTGTCTGGCCTTGACGCTGCTCGCGCTGGGTGTGTTGGCCTTCCGCAGCAGCGGCGCCTTTGGTGAAGCGGCCGAGTCGCGCATGATCATTGAGCTGGCGCCCCCGTGGGCCTTCGGTTGGCGCCTGGACGCCGTCGTTGCGCTGGCCGTGCTCGCGCTGATCGCGCTGGCGGCGTTGCCCGGGCTGATCCGCCGCGGGGAGACTTTCTGGGTGCTGTTGCTGCTCGCGACCGCGGCGCTGACAGCGCAATCTGTCCGGGCGGCGCCGTTGTTTGCGCTCGTCGCGATGCCGGCGATCATCGCGGCGCCTTGGCCCCGTCGATTGCGCGGGCCGGGCCGGGCGGTTGCCGTGTTGCTGGTCGCGGCGGCGATCGTGTACGCCTGGTCGTTCGTGACCGACCGCGCTTCGGTCCGGCAGGGCCTGCTGACCCGTGCCGGGTTCTCGGTGAACCGTGCGGTGGCGCCGATCGACGCGGCCGATGCCCTTGCGCAGCGAGTGCGCGAGCCGCGCGTGTTCGCGAGCCAGCCGCTGTCCTCGCATCTGGTCAGAGCCGGGATCACACCGTTTCTCGATTCGCGCGGCGTCGCCGGTTCGTTGTTCGCCTACCGAGAGGCGATCTCCGACGATGATGCGCTGCGCACGCTCATCGACCGCTACCGCATCAACGCCTGCCTGATCGAGGCGGACCATCTCGAACTCATCGCACGCGTGCGGCGGGTGACGGGCTGGCCGATCGTGTACGCCGACGGCGTTGCGGTGCTCCTGCGCGACCACTCGGCCGAGCCGAGTCCTGCGGAACTGGGCGAAGGGCGTATCGCCGAAGCTGGTTTCCCGGAGGTGCGTATTCCGGAAACCCGGGCGCGAGCGCAGACGCCGGTGTGGTCTCGTGTCTCGAGTCCGATGCCGGCGCTGCGTGCGGCCCGCGTCGCGTTCCTGTTGGGCCGATGGGACGCCGCGGCGACGGGGTTCGCGCGGGCGGACGCGGCCTGGCCGGCAAGGTTCGCCGATGAGCGGGCGTGGGCCGTCGCCGCGTTGGAGTCGGGCGACCCCGCCTCGGCGGCCGCGCTCTTCGCTCGCAGCGCCGAGCGGCGCGACAACCTTGCCGAGCGCGCCCGGGACCACGCCGAGGCGGCCGAGGCTTCACTCGCCGCCGGTGAGCCCGAACGCGCGGGAGCCTGGGCCGAGCGGGCGCTGGCGGAACCGAGCGCGCAGCCGCGCGATCGGGCGCGGGCCGCCTTTGTGGCCGGCGTGCTGGCGCTGCGGGCGCGGGACGATGAACGGGCGCTCGACCTGCTCGCGGCGGCGTGCTCCTTGGCGCCGAACGTCGCGCGGCACCAGGGCAACCACGCGACCGCGCTCGCCCTTTCGGGCGACCTCACTGGCGCCCTCGCCGCGCTGGAGCGAGCGCACGCGCTCGACCCGAATGATCCGGTGACCGCGCGGGATGCGGCGACGATGGCCCTCGAGCTCGGTCGCCCGGCAGAGGCAAGGCGATGGGCGGTCATCGGATTGAGGCTCGACCCGGCTGACTCGGCGCTGCGCCGCGTGCTTGAACGTACGACGCGTACGGGCGGGCGCTAATCGTCGGAAGTGTCCGCCGGCACGCGGATTCAGACGCGGTCGGCGACTTCGGTCAAGTTCTCCAGGCCCCAAAGCCCGTCGCCCGGCTGCCACGACGCCCGCACGACCGAGCCGTCGGCTGCGGCGCCGAAGACGTTGAGTGTGCTCGCGCTCGAAGCGTGGGCGTTGAGGGCGCTGGTAATGCGCGTGGAGTCGTCCGCGGCTTCGGTCAGTGTGCTGATGCGCCATTGACCGCCGAACTGCGGCACCCACCAATAGACGACGATCTCGCCCTGCTCGTTCACGCCCGCGTAGTTCTGCGCGTTCCACGAGGTGTAGAACGACGTGAGCGCGGCGTTGGAAAGCTGCGGGCCGTCGAACGCTTCGGTCAGGTCGCTTCGGCGCCAGTCGCCGCCGAACTGCGGGACCCACCACGTCGAGATGACCGAGCCGTTGGCGTCGAGGCCGGTCAGCGTGATGCCGTTCCAGCTCGTCAGGATCACGCTGAGCCCGCCCGCCAGCGGCTGGGCGCCGGTGATGGTGGACAGGTTGTCGAAGCGCCAGCTCGTCGAGCCCGGCGGCTGCCAGACGCTGACGATCTCGCCGTTCTCGTCGAGCCCCGCGAGGTGCCAGGCGTCCCACGCCGGGCGATAGCTGATCAACTCGGTGAACCGGGGCAAGGTGAATCCGCCGCGGGCCGCTTCGTCGCTCAGGTCGATGAGTGTGTACTGGAAACCGTTGGCATTGACGCCGCCGGTTTGGCGGAAGACGAGCACGTTGCCGTCGGCGGTCTTGCCCGCGATGACCACGACGCGGCCGGTGGCTTCTGCTGAGTCGAACTGCGTGATCTGATCGACGATCTGCGCCGACCCGAGGCCGAGCTCGGTGTTGAGGTTGCGGAACGACCACGAACCGTCGCCCGCGCGGCTGAGCAGGATGAGGCCCTCGCTCGACGGGTACGCCGCGTAGACGGCGTTGTCCTTCGGATCGACCCAGGTGAGCGCGTCGCCGATCGCGTGCGGCGCGTTGAGCGCGTTGGAGAGGTTGACCGCGTTCCAGCCTTCCTGCTCGAAGACGAGCACGTCGCCGGCTTCGTTCACGGTGACGAGGCGGTGGTTATCGGCGTTGTCGGCGACGCCGCGGACAACGTTGTCGTCGCCGGCTCGCAGGCTGTAGTCGACGGTCGCGGTGGTGATGACGGGTTCGGCGTCGTTGCCGAGCAGGTCGGTCGCGACGATGAAGAACGTGTTCGTGCCGATGTTGAGCGCGGCTGTCTGCTCGGGCGTGAGCGTGTAGCGGAAGTTGTCTCCCGGACCGGCATCACCCAGCAGCGTGTCGCGGCTGGTGTCGAGCATGCCGTCGCCGTCGGCGTCGTGGTAGAAGAGCGCTTCGCCCTCACGCGACTTGGTTTCGTCCAGATCGGCAACCAGCGTGATGGCGCCGTCGCCCTGTGCGAACGCCGAGCGGCTGATGTCGGCCGACTCGATCTCGGGCCGTCCGACGAGGAGCGTCAGGCGGCCTTGTGCTGAGGCGATCTCCGCTTCGGCGGTATCGACGACGACTGTTTCGAAGCTCAGCGGCACGCCTCGCGGGAACGAATCGGCCGGGAAGAACGTGAAGGCGTATTCGCCGTTGGCGTTGGGTGTGCTGTCGCTGCCGATCAGCTCGTTCGCTTCCAGCGTCCCGCTGCCGTTGAAATCCACGTAGAACTCGACGCGGTCCACGTCGCCGTCTTCGGGCGAGACCTAGGTCCGCAGCAAGACGCCCCGCAGCGGCTTAAACGTGCCCGCCGGCTCGCCCGCCGGCAGGTTGGACACCAAGTCGAAGTCGCCGATGATGGGCCGGCGGTACTCGAACGCGCCGATATCGGGCGCTCCGTCGGCCACGCGCGCCAGCCCGCGCTGATCGGCGGAGAGCGCGTCGGGGTTGGCGCCGTTGTTGATCGCGGGGCTGCCGGGCAGCGGCCGGTGCGTGGGCGTCGCGCCGCCGTTGTCGGCCAGCGGGCCCACGCGCGGGTTGACGCTGATGAGGTTCCCGTTCGTGCCGTTGACCAGCGTGGCCGAGCTGCCCGCGTTGGAGAACAGGTTGTTCGTGGACTGGGCGAAGTTGACGAAGGTCGGATCGTTGAACTGGAGCGTGTTGGGCACGCCCGCGGCCGTGTCGGACGCGAAGAGCACGCTGACGAGCGTGAGCACGTCTGTGCCGCCGAGAGCGGAGTAGATCGCCCCGCCCAGTTCGCCGCCGTCGTTGTCAGCATCGGCTTGGTTTCGGAAAAACGTGGAGTTGCGGATCGAGGCGGAGTTGAGGTTTCGGCCGAAGTAGAACGCGCCGCCTTCTGCGTCGGTGCGGTTGTTGGAGAACGTGGAGTTGGTGACTTCCAGGGTGTCACTTCCGATGAACGCCGCGCCGCCGTAGCCGTCGCCCTCGTTGTCGGAGAACGTCGAGTTGCGGATGACGGTGCGGTTGCCGGTGCTGTGCAGCCCTGCGCCGCCGTCTTCGAACGACCCGACGTCATCGACGAGGCGGTTGCCGAACACGTGTACGCCATCGAGCACGAGGCCGTCGGCTTGGCTGCGGATGCCGGCGCCGTCATTGTTTTCCACCCGACCGCCCGTGATCGAGAGCCCGCGGATGATGGTGTCCCCCAGATCACCCGAACCGAATGAGGTCGCGAACAGCACGCGCGAGAGCCCCTGGGCGTCGATGGTCAGGCGGTCGGCGCCGAGGCCCTCGATCGTGGTCTCGGGCCCGACTTCCAGTTGCGTCCCGGTGAGCAGGATGGTCTGCCCGGCGAGGGCCTCGCTGAACCGGATCGTCTCGGCGCCCGGGTTGGGACCGACGATCTCGAGCGCTTCGCGGAGTGTGAGTTGCCCGGGGCTGAGGTCGCCGTCGCTGACATCGCCCGCGTTATCAACGGTGAAGTTGAAGACTTGGAACTCGAGCGCGCCGATGTCGGGCCCCGCGCCGACGCTGCGTTGGAAGACCCCGCCGCGGATGTCGGTCGCGCCGCCGCCGGAGCCCGCGTCGATCGCGGGGCTGCCCTCGACGATGCCGTGCGTCCGGACGGGCCCGCCGTAGTCGTTGAGCGGCAGCAGCATGGCGTCGGCCCCGACGATGTTGCCGTCGACGCCGTTGGTCAGCCCGCCCGCGTTGACGCCGGTTGTTTCGACGAGATTGTTCCGCGAAGCGGCGGTGTCGAGGCCGGCGAGGTTGCGGATGTCATCGCGTGTGCCGGTGGAGAAGAACCCGATGACGTTGCCGGCGAAGAGCGAACTTTCGAGCGTCACCGAGCCCTGCGTCGGCGGGATGATGACGTAGAGCCCGCCGCCCACGCCGCCGCCCGTGTTCCGGTCGTCGGCGCGGTTGTTGGCGATGGTGCTGTTACGGATCGTGACGTCGCCGACGAAGACGCCGATGCCGCCCGCGTTGCCTTCGGTGCGGTTGCCGGAGATGGTCGAGCCGGTGATGGTGGCGCCGCCGGCGCTGGCGATGTTGATGCCGCCGCTCGTCCCGTCGCTGCTGTTGCGCGTGACGGCCGAGTCGATCATCGTGAGCGAGCCGTTGCCGAATATGTGGATGCCGCCGCCGACCGAGCCCGTGCCGAAGACGCGGTTGTCATCGACCTCGACGCGAGTGAGCGTGACGTTCTCGCGGCTCAGGATGCCCCCGCCGTTGGCGCCGCCGCTGACCGAGCCGAACTTGATCGTCACATCACTGATGGACACATCGATCTCGTTGGCGCCGTCGCCGTCGTCGATGTTGAAGACACGCGAGACGAAGCTGCCCGAGATATCCAGCCGGTCGGCGCCCGTGCCGGTGAGCGTGAGCGCGTCGGAGATCACCCACTGCCCGCCGGCGCTGGCTGACTGGCTGATCTGCGTGATGCTCTCGTCGAACGTGATCGCGTCGCGGCCCGGGTTGGCGTTGGCTTCGCGCAGCGCCTCGCGCAGACTCAGCTCGCCCGGGTCGAGCACGCCGTCGTTGACGTCGGTGTCGACATCGACGAAGTACCCCCGGGTCTGGCGCTCGAACGCGCCGATGTCGGGCCCCGAACCGAACGAGCGGATGTAGAACGACGACCCCCGGCCGTCCCGGGTCTCGTTGTTTGGGTTTAAGCCCGCGTCGATCGCGGGGCTGTCGGCTTCGAGGGCGTGCGTCTCGAAATCGCCGCCGTAGAACGCCAGCGGCAAAAGGCCCGGGTCGGCGGTGACGATGTTCCCGTTGAGGCCGTCGGTGAACGCTTCCGCGGCGACACCGATCAGATTGTTCGACGAGGCGTCGATGTCCACGCCCGTGTTGGTGATATCGGCGGGTCCATTCGCGTTGGTGTTGCCCGCAACGATCGTGCTGATCAGCACGACGTTGTCCGTTCCTTCGCCGATGAGGCCGCCAGACCGAGAGGCGGAGGAAGTGCTGTTGTTCGTAATGGTGCTGCCGCGAACCAGCACGTTGACGACGGCCGACTGTGCAAGCAGTCCGCCGCCGTCCGAGTTGACGGTATTGCCCGAGATCGTGACTCCGTCGAGAGTCGCGGTAGCAGAGCTTTCGATGAACACGCCGCCGCCCCAGTTGGCCGTGTTATCGGTGATCAGACTATTGAAGATGGTGAGTGTCGCGCCGGACCCCGCGAAGACGCCCCCGCCGAAGCCGAACGAGCCGCCCGAGATCGTGTTGTCGCGAACCACCATGTCTCGCAAAGCCAGCGTGCCGGCGTTGAAGATTGCCGCGCCGGCGCCCGCATTGTTCCCGCTCAGTGACCCGCCCGTGATGGTCATCTTGGAGAGCGTGACCTCGCCGCCGTCGGTCAGGTTGACATCGAAGACCCGCGAGCCGCCTTGCGCGTCGATCGTCAGCAGCCCCGCGTCGAGGCCCTCGATCCGCACGGCCCGGGTGATGTCGAACTGACCCATGGTCATGCTGAGCGTGCCGCCCGCGAGCGCGGCGTCGAATCGGATCAGATCCGTCTCGACGCTGGCGTTGGATTCGATGATCGCCTCGCGCAGCGTCGTGACGCCGTCGTTCCCGTCGATCGTGTCGGCCAGCGAGTCCACGGTGAACGTTGCCAAGAGTCGGCGTTCTTCGAGCGCCTCGAACAGATCAGCCGCCGGGCGTTGCAGCCGCCGGGAGCGGGCCATCCCCGACGCCGCCCACAGGCGATGCAGCCAGCCGGGTGCTTCGGATCGGAGGCTCCGCAGGGAGGCGCTGAACGTACGGGGCAACGGACGAAGCGAACTGCGGAGCATGAAGATCCCTTTGCGATGACCAGGTTGGGGTCGATGACCGGGTTGGGGTCAACTCGGACCCGATGAGGGCGGCGTGTTCACGCGGCCGATTTC
>JBCBZM010000123.1:0-7870 GCA_039815345.1 Planctomycetota bacterium
CCCCCACCCCCAACGCACACGTACAACCGATCCAGCGGCCCCGCGTCCTCGATCAGTTCCAGCGCCGCCGTCCCCTGCCCCGCGATCACCCCCGGATGGTCATAAGGAGGAACGATCGTCATCCCCTCGGCATGCGCAAGCGCCTGGCCGAGCCCCTCCCGCGTCTCAGTCTTCGGGTCGTACGTCTGCACCCGGCTCCCCGCCGGCGCCTCATCGAGAAACGCCCTTGTCCGTTCGAGTTTCACTCTCGGCGCGTTCTCGGGCATCAAAATCACCGCGCGAATCCCCAGCAGCGCCGCCGAGTGCGCCACCGCCTGCGCGTGATTGCCCGACGAATACGTCAGCACCCCGCGCGCCCGCTCAGCATCGGTCAGCAGACTCATCGCGTGGTACGCACCACGAAACTTGAACGCCCCGACCCGCTGCAAGTTCTCGCACTTCAAAAACACCCGGGCCCCCGCCCGGTCATTGAGCCACGGATGCTCAAGCGCCGGCGTGCGCACCGCAACGCCCGCCAACCGCCCGCCCGCCGCGCGCACATCGGCGGCCGTCACGCAAGACGCCAGCGACATGTCCGGCTCTTGCCCGTCGATCCCCCAAGCATCAAGCGTCGCGGCGTGTTCGTCCATGCAAGATGATGCGCACCGAAGAGCGCCGAAGTCCGCGGTCAAAAAAAGAAAGTGGCTGCCGACCGGTGTGGTCGGCAGCCGTAGGAGCTTGCGCCTACTGGAACAAAGCCTGATGTTCAGGCGTGCTTGTCCAACAGGTGAGCCGGTCTTCCTTACCGAACACTCGGTGCAAAGAAAGCCGACTCTCCGTCGGGCTGCGCGTCGCGCGAGCCCCGTCGAGCTCACGCCTCAGGCGCGCAGCCCCTTGGTACAGTCACATTCCATCACTGGATCACCTCCTTCGTTAAGGGTCCCAGGCAAGCCGCCGCGGGAAGTACCCCCCGCCGCCAGCCGTCTTTCCCAGGGCCGTCACCCCGGGCTCATCGCCCACGAGCCACACCCGGCAACACACCGAGCCCAACCCGCGGTCGCCCCGCACGCCGAGTGCGCTCGCCGGTGGTTCTCACCGGCCCTGCGTCACCCGGTCGCACGAGCTTGCGTCAGTATCGGTATTCGCACCTAGAGATGCAAGAGATTCTTCAACGATTCAAAATCAAAACCACGCCCGGTAGTACCCAAGGCTGTGCACGACACAACCGCTGGACATCACCCCCGAGCCACATCCGCCTCAACCACAACCATGGCTCGCCAAGCCGCCCGGCCCAACTTCAGTCATCAAGCTCATCGAACGCGCCCCGCTCGGCCTGCTCGTCGAGGTACGCCTGGAAGTCGCCCATCTTGTAGCTGATGAAACAGAACGCGTGGTGCAGCGTCTGCCACTCGATGTCTGCCTGGTCCTCGTCGAGGTCCTTGCGCAACCGGTTCAACTCGCTCAACATCAACTCGGCTTTGATCTTCTTCATCACGTTCCCTTCGCTCGACGGTCGAAGCCGATGCTACCCCGCGCCCGACGCCGCCGAGCCCGACGCGCCCCGAACCGCGCGCACTCCGCGAACGACCGCATACATGCCGATCTGCACAAACACCACCGCCGGCCCGGTCGCGATCTCGGCCTCGAAACTCAGCACAAGCCCCAAGAGCACGCTCGCCAACGCGAGCCCGAACCCCGCCACGACCACCGGCCACAACCGCCGGCTCAGCTCGAGCGCCGTCATCCCCGGCAGAATCAGCATCGCCGTCGCCAGCACCACCCCCGCCAGCCGTACTGCCGCCAAAACCGCAAGCGCCAGCAAGACAAGCAGCACCAAACGCATCCGTCCCGTCGGCACGCCGGCCGCCTCGGCCGCCGCGTCATCGAACGCCCAGAAGATCAACGGCCGCCGCCACCACACAAGCCCGCCCAGCACCGCGACCAACAGCACCGCTGCCGCGACCGCCGAGGGCCACCCCGCCTCCCACACCGATCCGAACAGCACGCTCTCCAAGCTCGGCGGCGCCTGCCGACCCGCGTCGGCCGCCAGCTCACCGGCCTTGCGGTGCAGCACAAGCCCGAGCGCCATGCTGCCCGCGAGCACCAGCCCGATCGCCGTGTCCGCGTGCCGCGTCGTCCGCCCGCCGTCCGAGCGGTCCCGATGACTGAGCCACCAGATCATGAGCGCCGACCCCACACACGACGCCCCCACCACCGCCTGCCCGACCGGACCGAACAAGCCCGCGCCCGTCGTCGCCGCGACCAAGACCGCAACGCCCACGCCGCCGAACGCCGCGTGGCTCACGCCCTGGCCGACGAACGCGAGCCGCTTGAGCACCACCAGCACGCTGAGCGGTGCGCACAACAGCGCGACCAGGACCGCGGTCACCAAGCCGGGGTAATAGAGCGGCCCGAGCGCCGGATCGGTCAGGTACTCAATCGTGCGCATGACCGTGCCCGTCTACGGTCCCGCTGCCAAAGACCGCCTCGACATCGTGACTAAATACCTCGCGCAGCACCTCGGGTGTCAGCCCCGCCGGAGCATCGTGGTAGTGCAGCGTCCGCCGAAGGCACGCCACACGATCCGAGGTCGTCGCGACCGTGCGCAGATCGTGACTCACGGTCACCACGGTCAGGTTCAGCTCGCGCCTGAGGTGCTCGACCAGTTCGCCGAACCGCCGCTGACCCTCGACATCGATGCCCACCGTTGGCTCGTCGAGCAAAAGCACCTCGGGCCGGGTCACGACCGCCCGCGCGATCATCGCCCGTTGCAGTTGCCCGCCCGAAAGCGCCGCGATCGGCCGCTCGGCGAGCGCCGTTGCCCCAACCAGTTCCAGCGCCGCCATCGCCGCGTCGAGCGCCGTCTTCGGGGTCGGGCCAAACGGGCTCGCCCGGTGAGCCGCGGGCATCGCCACGACCTGCCGGACGCTCAAAGGGAACGCCAGATCCGCGGTGACTTTCTGCGCTAGGTACCCCACCCGTCCCGTCCGCCGCGCCTCGGCCGGATCCATGCCGAGCACG
This sequence comes from Planctomycetota bacterium, assembly GCA_039815345.1. Taxonomy (GTDB): domain Bacteria; phylum Planctomycetota; class Phycisphaerae; order Phycisphaerales; family UBA1924; genus JBCBZM01. The sequence goes on from JBCBZM010000123.1 coordinate 3,001, forward strand.
TGGACCGAGCCCGACTTGGCCCGGAGCAGGCCCATGATGATCTTCAACAGGGTCGACTTGCCGCCGCCGTTGGGCCCCAGAACCCCAAGCCGCTCGCCCTTGCGCACATCGATCGAGACACGGTCCAGAACGTCCCCGACGCCGGGGTAGCCGAAGGACACGGCGTCCACCGTGATCGCGTGAGATGGCGTGGAATCGGAGTCGGGCACGCGGACAGGTTACGGCGTTTCAGCCGGCCCCAGCGTGCGCACCAGTTCATCGAGGTTCTGTTCCATCATCGCGAACCAATCGCCGGTGCCCAGAGGGTCGAGCCTGCCGAGCTTGACGCCCGACGCCTCCGCGATCCGCTCGGCGGCACCAGAGTTGAACTGAGGCTCAATGAAGATCGCTTGAGCCCCACGGTCGCGGATCGCCTCGGTTGCACGGGCCAGCTCGCCCGGCGTCGGCTCGGCGGTCTCAACCGGGCGCAAGACCTCGGCGACCTCGAGCCCGTAGCGCTCGGCGGGTCGGCCGAACGCGGCGTGGTGCGTCACGATCGACTGACCCGCGAACGGCGCGAGACGATCGGCATAAGACCGGCCGACGGCGTTGATCCGCTCGGCGAGCGGGCCAACGGCGCTGTTCGCTCTTTCGGCGAGGCCCAGCGGAAGTTCGGGGGCGAGCGACGCGACAAACTCGGCGGCGAGCGCGGGATCGAGCCACACATGCGGATCGACGACGTCGTGCGCATGATCCCCGTGATCATGGTCGTGGCTGTGGTCCGTGCAAGCCTCGGCTTCGATGCCGATCAACGCCGTGAACGCAACGGCCTTTTTCGAGAGCTGCGGGGCCGAACGCATCCGCCGCTCGAGCCAGGGCTCCATGCCGCTGCCCACCGCAACGATCAGGTCGGCCCGGGCAAGGTCGCGGACATCCTCGGGCGTCATCTCGAAGCCGTGCGGGCTCGCACCGGCGGGGAGGAGCGTCGTGATCTCGGCGTTGTCGCCCACCAGTTCGCGGACAAGGCCGGCGACCGGGGCGATCGTCACCACGATGCGCGGCGGACCGGCCTCACGCGGGGCGGCCGCTTCGGCCGGGGAGCCTTCGCTGCAGCCCGCCGCGATCACCACGCTCATCGCGGCGATGAGGCAGATCGCAACAGCCAGAGCTCGTTGAATCGTTGCGGTCATGGTCTCTGGCGCCCCCCGGCGTCTCTGTGAGCAGATCGGGCTCGGATCAAGATCGGCCTCCGGGCCCAATTTCTTGGCGAACCTGCAAAGTCATTCTCAATACGGAGTCTACGCCGATTCGGTTTGCCGGTCTTGTGATTCCTGATTTGTTCGATGTGTGGCCCCGGCGGCCCAACCGATCTAGAGTCGGGGCCTCCCGACACCGTGTTGGGGGTCCACATCGGGGCGGTAGCTCAGCTGGTAGAGCGTTCGGTTCGCAATCGAAAGGTCGGGAGTTCGAATCTCCTCCGCTCCATTTCCCGCCCAGTTCCAGCGTGGCGGACCCTATTAAAAACCTACTGCATAGACCTTGGTAGCCGCGCCGTTGTTGCTGGCCGATACCCATGACTCCCGCCCTACTCGCAACCGCCGAGTCGCGAGAGCGGTAGTGTTCTGTAATGAAAGACGATGCGGGGCAACGGCCCGGCCAGCGTCGCAGGTCCAGACGTGGTCTCAGGAGATGCCGACATGCACGACAGAGCGAACACGCGCGTCCGAAACCGCTGCTTTGGTGCAATGGCGACGGGCCTGATCACGGCGCTCGGCGGGCCGGTGGTGTCGGGTGGCCTGCTGTCGGGCGCACTGGTCACGGGCATTGCCACAACGGCCACGGCCCAGTTGAACGACGCCGACCCGGTCGCGAACGCGATGAAGCGTCAGACCCTCGCGCGACTGATGCAGCCGTTGACGGTGGACCTGACCGAGACGCGTCTCGGCGACATCGTCACGTTCATCGAGTCGGCGACGAACACCGACCTCGACCCGCTGTGGCTCGACGAACGCACGGGCGTGGGCCTCGACCCCGAGGCGCTGATCACGGTCAAGGTCAAAGACCAGACGGCGCTATCGCTCATCGAAGCCGTGCTCGAGCAAGCCGACCGCGGCAGCGGCTTCGGCGAAAGCACGTGGCAGTTCACCAAGTCGGGCGCATTCGAGTTTGGGCCCAAAGAACGGCTCAACCGCCGGGCCGAGTTGGTCGTGTACGACATCATGGACCTCCTGACCGAGGTGCCCAACTACGACAACGCGCCCGACTTTGATCTCAACACCATTTTCCAGCAAGGCGGCCAAGGGGGCGGTGGTGGCGGCGGCGGCCAGAGCCCGTTTGGTCAGGGCGGGCAGGCCGTGGACCGGGCCGAGCGCGAGGACCTCGCCGCGGAGATCGTGGACCTGGTCGTGACGCTGGTCGAGCCCGAGCAGTGGATGGACAACGGCGGCGAAGCGGCGAGCGTGAGGTACTTCCGCGGATCGCTGCTGGTGCGCGCCCCCGACTACATGCACCGCCAGCTCATCGGGTACTCGTGGTGGCCCGCGCGGTTCCAGGCGGTGCGCAGCATCGAGGGCCGGCGATACGTCACGCTCAGCGCGCCCACGGCGATCGGCACGGTTGACTTCGAACGAACCGTGCGCACGTTTGCTGCTCCTTGAGCATCTGACCGCTCGAATCGCCCTAAACACGTTCATACCCGCGGGCCGCGCGTAGCCTCTCTTGGAACTCATCCAAGGAGCAGGCACATGGCGATCCGTGCATACGCGGCGAACGAAGCGGGCGGCAAGTTTGAGGCATTCGAGTACGACCCCGCACCGCTCGGGGCCGACGAGGTGGACGTCACGGTCGAGGCCTGCGGCATCTGCCACAGCGACCTGTCGATGCTCAATAACGAGTGGGGTCTGACGCAGTTCCCGTTCGTCGGCGGGCACGAGGTCGTCGGCACCGTGGCTGCCAAGGGCGACGAGGTCAAGCACCTCGAGGTCGGCCAACGCGTCGGCGTTGGCTGGTACAACGCGAGCTGCGGCGGGTGCGGGCAGTGCCTCGGCGGCGATCACAACCTGTGCGCCCAGCGGCACGACTTGATCGTGGGCCACCACGGCGGGTTCGGCGAGAAGATCCGCTCGCAAGGAGCGTGGACGATCCCGATCCCGGACGGCATCGAGCCGACCACGGCGGGCCCGCTTTTCTGCGGCGGTATCACGGTGTTCAACCCGATCGTGCAAATGGGCGTCAAGCCGACCGACCGCGTGGGCGTGATCGGCATCGGCGGGCTGGGTCACCTCGCGCTGCAGTTTCTGAACAAGTGGGGCTGCGAGGTCACGGCGTTTACCAGCACCGGCGCGAAGATGGACGAGGCGAAAGAACTCGGTGCGCACCGGTGCGTCAACAGCCGCGATGACGATGCGATCAACGCCGAGGCCGGCCGGTTCGATTTCATCATGAGCACGGTAAACGTACCGTTGAACTGGGACGCGTACCTCGGGGCGCTCGGGCCCAAGGGCCGGCTGCATCATGTCGGTGCGGTGCTCGAGCCGCAGGCGGTCCAGGCGTTCGGCCTGATCGCGGGTCAAAAGTCGATCAGCGGCACACCCTTGGGGGCGCCCGCGACGATGCGGACCATGCTCGACTTCTGTGCTCGGCACGACATCGCGCCCAAGTGCGAGGTGTACAAGATGAGCGATTTGAACGCCGCGGTCGGCCGGCTGCGCGACGAGAAACCACGGTATCGGGTGGTGGTCGAAGCGGATTTCTAAGACAAACGAACGTCTCGACCGCAAAACGAAAGAGGGCCGACGCGTCGCGTCGGCCCTCGTCGTTTCATGCGTGATGTATCGGGGTGAGACCCGACTTGCCGGCTTACCAGCCGCCGCCGCCGCCACCGCGACCGCCGCCATAGCCACCGCCACCGCCGCCGCCGCCACGGCCTCCGCCGTAGCCACCCCCGCCGCCGCCGCCGTAGCCGCCGCCACCACCACCGCCGCGGTAACCGCCACCGCCGCCGCCGCGGTTCTCGCGCGGGCGGGCCTCGTTGACGGTGAGGTCGCGGCCGTCGACGTTGGCGCCGTTCAGGGCCTCGATGGCCTTCTTGCCGTCCTCGCCGTTGCTGAACTCGACAAACCCGAAGCCGCGCGGGCGGCCGGTTTCACGATCCATGACGATCGCGGCCGAGGTGACCTCACCGTGCTCTTCAAAGACTTCGCGGAGACGATCTTCATTGGTGTCGTACGAAAGGTTTCCGACGTAAAGCTTCATTTCGATCCCATTGCCTATGCCCGAATCTCTGACTGAACCGCTGCTCGAACCCGGGCCGGTGGAAGCAAACGGGGAACTCTGACGGCCGCCCACCTCGGGCGGCTTTGAATCTGAGGCCGCGGCGATTATATCGAACGCGGGCGAAAAGCCAGCGATTCTTTTCGGGTCAACGCCTGATCCGGGGGACCACCGCGGCGTGAAGCGGATCGTGCGCACAAACGAGTACGCGAACACGCCCGCGCGTCTCGCAACACGAATCTACGCGAAGACTTGCGCCGGCTTTGTCGCCCAGCGACTATGGGTACTCCTGACGGGTACCTCGGAGAACGACGTCGCTGATCGCGACGTGGGCGGGCCTGGAACAGATCCACGCGATCGTCTCGGCGATGTCCTCGGGCTGAAGGACAGGGCCGATGGTCCTCATGAACTCGCCGAACTTCTCCGAGTCGTAGCCCGCGACGCTCTGGAACTCGGACTCGACGATGCCCGGCTCGATCAGCGACACGCGGACGCCCTTGGTCGCCAGCTCGCGGCGGGCGGCCTCGGCGAGCGAGTGCACCGCGAACTTGGTCGAGCCGTACATCGAGCTGAACGGCGAGATGTGCCGACCGACGGTCGAGCCGAGCAGAACGATGTC
>JBCBZM010000134.1:0-5705 GCA_039815345.1 Planctomycetota bacterium
GTGAGCTGCTTCGACAAGGTCCGCCAGGCGATCGCCGTCGAGTCGATGGAACGCCTCATCGCCGACGGCCGCATGCACCCCACACGCATCGAAGAGGTCGTCGAGAAGACCCAGCAAGACATCCAGAAGACCATCCAACGCGTCGGCAAGGACACCGCCGTCGAGGTCAACCTGGGCGGGCTGCACCCCAAGATCAACGAGGCGATGGGCAAGCTTCATTACCGCACCAGCTACGGGCAGAACGTCCTCCGCCACTCCGTCGAGGTCGCCTACCTCTGCCAGATCATCGCCGAGCAGCTCGGCCTCGACGGCAAGCTCGCGCGCCGCTGCGGCTATCTCCACGACATCGGCAAGGCCATGGACCACGAGATGGAGGGCGGCCACCCCAAGATCGGCATGGACTTCGCCCGCCAGCACGGCGAGAAAGAAGAAGCCGTCCTCAACGCCATCGGCGGTCACCACGCCGACATCCCCGCGACCACGTTCTACACGCCCATCGTCATGGCCGCCGACGCCGTAAGCAGCGCCCGCCCCGGCGCACGCCGCGAGTCGCTTGAGCGGTACGTGCAACGCCTCAACGAACTCCAAGACATCGCGCTGGCACACCCCGGCGTCGTCGAGGCCCACGCCATCCAGGCCGGCCGAGAGGTCCGCGTCATGGTCGACGCCGACAGCGTCTCCGACGATGAAGCCTTCCTCATCGCCCACGAGATCGCCAAACGCGTCAGCGACGAGATGACCTTCCCCGGCGAGATCCGGGTCACGGTCCTCCGCGAAACGCGAGCGATCGAGGTCGCCAGGTAGCCCGCATTTCGCCCGAGATCACAGCTCTCGAACAACCCGAGCCGGCACCCCGGCCGCGAAGACTCGCTCAGGTAGGTCCTTCGGCACCACACTCCCCGCGCCCACCGTTGTGCCCGAGCCGATCGTCACCCCCGGATTTACGATCACGCCACCACCCAGCCAAACATCGTCACCGACCGTGATCGGCCGCCCGGACTCCCGGCCCGAAGACCGCTCAACCGGATCGAGCGGGTGCGTTGGCGTCAGCAACTGCACGTTCGGCCCAAACAGCACGCGGCTCCCGATACGGATCGGGCACACGTCGAGCAGCACGCATCCATAGTTCATAAACACATCGTCGCCGAGCTCGATCGTGAACCCATACTCGAACCTCAGGCCGGACTGAAGCACGACCCGTTCGCCAATCCGCCCGAGCGCTCCGCGCAGCAAGGCGTCCCGTTCGTCTTGATCGCCGTCATCGAGCTCGTTGTACCGCCGGACAACGCTCTGGATCCGCGCCCGGGCCGAGGCAAGCCCTGGGTCCCGCGGGTCGTACGCCTCGCCGGCGATCATGCGTTCGCGTTCGCTCATGCGGCACACTACGGCGTCGAACCCTCGCGCGCTACCGTCCGGCCGTGGAACCACACCAGGCACACGCAGGATTGCAAGACGCCGCGCCGATGCCGCCCAAGAAGCGCAAGCGGATCATCGTGCTCCGTCTCATCCGCTTCCCGCTCGTCCTTGCGTTGGGGGCCGTCATGCTCCGGCTCTTTGGCTGCGCCGATCGACTCTTCTTCATGCCCGTCCGCGAGCCCTTGCCCGCCCCGCCGGGTGCCGTCGCCGTCCGGTTTGAAAGCGACGGCCGGACCCTTCACGGATGGTTCTTCCCCGCCCCGGGGGCCTCGGCCGACAACCCCGCCCCTGCGGTCGTCCATTGCCACGGCAACGCCGGCAACATGCGCGACCACGCCGCGTTCGCCAGCTTCCTGCCCGCCGCCGGCATCTCTGTGCTCATGTTCGATTATCGCGGCTACGGCGAGAGCGGCCGCGGCCCGCTGACTCGCGAGGGCCTCGTCGAAGACACGCTCGCAGCCCTGACCCACGCACGAACGCTGCCTCAGGTCGATCCCAAACGCCTCGGACTCTACGGCGTGAGCCTCGGCGGAACCCCAGCCATCGCCGCCGCGGCCCAAGACCAAGGCGTCGCCGCGATCGCCACCCAAGCCGCGTTCAGCTCGTGGAAAACCGTCGCCGGCGACACACTCCCCTTGGTCGGGTCCCTCGTCGTCGGGCCCGGTGTTGACGCCGAGAAGCTCGTCGGCAGCCTCGGCGACCGCCCCCTCCTCGTCGCCCACGGCTCGGCCGACACCATCGTCCCCGTCGGGCACGCGTCTCGTATCGCCGACGCGGCGAGGGACGCCGGCGTCGACGCCGAGCTCGTCATCGTCGAGGGCGCCGACCACAACGATTGGCCCTTCACGCACCCTCAAATGTCCAAAGCGATCACCGCGTTCTTCGTCCGCACGCTGGCACCGATCCAAGGCGTGCAAACTCCCGGAGCACCACTCAGACCTTAAATCGGCTCACGAGCGACTGCATCCGCTCGCTTTGATGGCTCAGTTCCGCCGCCGCCTGCGCCGCTTGGTTCGCCGCGTCGTTCGACTCGCGAGCCACTTGCGTCACACGCTCAATACTCACGCCGATCTCACCCGCCGAGGCCGACTGTTGTTCCGCCGCCGCCGCGATCGTTTGCACCTGCCCGAGCAGGTGATCCGAGCTCGAAACGATCCCCGCGAGCGCCTCGCCGGCTTCCCGGGCAAGATCGACGCCCGTCGTCATCCGCCCCGATCCCGCCTCGATCCGCTGCACCGCGGTCTGCGTCTCGTCCTGAATCTCGTGGATCGACCGCGTCACTTCGCCCGTCGCGTGCGTCGTGCGCTCCGCGAGCTTGCGCACCTCATCGGCGACAACCGCAAACCCGCGGCCGTGCTCGCCCGCTCGGGCGGCCTCGATCGCCGCGTTCAATGCGAGCAGGTTGGTCTGCTCGGCGATGTCGTTGATCACCCCGATGATCTCGCCGATCGCCTGGCTTTTGTCACCGAGCGACGTAACCGCCCGGACCGACTCTCCGACCTCGCCGGCGATCGCGGTGATCTCGTCGACCGTTTGCTGAACGACCCGGCCGCCTTCGCTCGCGCTCGACCTGCTCTCCTCGGCCGACTTGCTCGCCTCCGAGCTCTGGTGCGCGATATCGCCCGAAGCCGAGTTCAGCTCGCCCACGCTCGCCGATGCCAGTTCGGTCTGCTGTCGCTGGTTGTCGAGCCCGCGGGCCATCTCCTCGTTGCTCGCAGCGATCTCTGTCGCCGCGCTGGCCACGTCACCCGCCGCCTGACCGATGTCCTGCACGATCCCGTGCATCGACGCCACGAACGAATCAAAGCTCGCGGCTACCACGCCCAGCTCATCGTTCCGCATAATCCCCGACCGACGCGTCAGGTCGTTATCGCGCACCATCCCGGTCATCGTGTCGGCAAGCTGCCCGAGCGGCTTGCCGAGCAAGATCCGGAACAGCACCATAAACCCAAGCCCGCCGACCACGACGACCGGGCCCGCGGTCATCAAGCCACCCGAGATAAATCCCGCCACGGACGCGTCGAGTTTATCCAGCGGCATCGCGACTTCATACGCACCATGCGTGTCGCCGACCTCCCAACCTTCCATCGGAAAGCCGAGCGGGTCGAGCCCGTCGCCGTCCGCATCGTAAACCGCAGGATCTCCGTGGCACGCCATGCACGACGCATCGAGCTCGATCGCACGCATGTAGTGCAGCGTGTTCGTCTCGTCGTTGATGCGGCCGAGGAACCCCGCCCCGCCCGACGCCACCTGAGACTCAAGCTCGCTCAGAAGCTCGGCCCGGAACGAACCAGGGGCAGGCTCGTTCTCCGCGTTCCGAGCTTCAAACGCAGGCACACTAAAGTTGATGCCTTCCTTTGACGCCGCGTTCCGTGCCGTCGTCCAACCCGCGACCACCGGGATCACGTTGAAAAAACGCGTCTCCCGATAATCGCCCCCACGTTCAACCTCATTCACCGCCTCTGCGACTAGCGACTCGAGGTCGTATGCCCCCGTCCGGATCAAAAGGCTCGAGTGATTCTTCGCCTCGTCCGCCACCGCGGTGAACGCCGCGGCTTTCTCCATGAGCTGCGCCTCAGCGTCCGCCCGATACTTCGGGATCAACACCGCAAAGTTCGCCGCAACCGCCAGCACCACCAAGCCCACGGCAACCACGATGATCTTCACGGACAGGCTCACACCCCTCTTGCCAGAGGAAACCGCGGATGTGGAACTCGATGCAGACATAGACCGCCTCCTTTAAACAGGCAGCCACGCATCGACATAAAGCCATCCGGAATCCGCAAAATGCCCCAGGCGTATCCAGTTTTTTTTTCGCCCGCCCAGCCCACACCGAACAGCTCGTCCCTAGCTCCAGTGGTCCCAAAACCACTGCCCCTTATTCGCCAGGCCCGCGTCCACCAGAAACAAGCCCGCCAGCCGCCGACACGGACCAGGCCAGCGACGGATCGAGCACCGTCACATCAGCCGAGGTCACGAGCCGTCGGGCCAGCGCCGCCATCGCTCGCGTCTCGCCCAGCCGTTGCGCAGCCAATGCTGCCTCTGCACGTTCTGCGTCGGTCGGCACACGACCCGCAAACCGCTCTTCCACCAGCACCACAGCCGCACCGCCCGCGAACCCGATTACCGGGCCAATCTCGCCGATCATCTGCGTTTGCAGAGCCCGAGCAAGCGGCCCCGGCCAACGAGGGTCCGAAGGCCGAGCACGCTCAAAGACTCCCCCAGCCGCCGCGCTCGGGTCAATTGATACCGCGAAAGCCGCCGCCGCCATCCCCGCCGAGGCACCACCCGGGTCCCGCTCGGCCCGGTCCCGGGCCTCCGCCGCCTCTCGCTCCGTTGACGTCACAACAAGCCGCGCCCGCACCGCCGGCCCAAACCGACGGTCCACCTCTGCCGCAATACCAGCCTCTGACGACTCAACGTCACCCACCAGCGCCCGCAGCCCCGAGTTTCGACGCAAGAACCTCTCGAACCGCACCGGCCCGAGCCCACGCCGTGCCGCCACCCGCTCGGCCGCGTCCCTCCCCTCGGCACCCACAGTCTCGGCAAACAACCGTCTTTCCTGTTCCACGGCCTCCGCATCCACCTCAAGCCCGGCTCGGAGCAAAGCCGCCCCGATCGCACGATCGAGAACAGCCTCCCGAACCACCTGTGCGCCGGCCGCTTCGCCCAGCGCTTCAGAAAGCTCGCCGAAGCCCAACGGCTCGCCGTTGATGACAAGCGCAAACCCCGGGCGATCAGACCGCCCAGACCACGCCCCCGGCGTCTCACCGCCATCTGTCCTGCCCGACGAAGTGCAGCCCGAACATAATACGATCGCAAGCAGGCCGGCCGCAAAGCCCAAAACCCCCTCGGCTCGGCCACCCCATCGCAGTAGGCTCAATAGATCAACCCGCTGACTCATCATCTCCGATCAGAGGGACGCCGACGGCACCAATCAAGCCAAACCCAGCCGCCGGGCCCCATGCGAACCCCGATTTCGACACAACCCACGCCCGCAACGACACTCAACACGCATCCGCACCCCGCCCTCGAGCCGTATGGGACCACGGCGGACACGCCTTCCGCTCGACGCGATCGCACGCCACGCGTGCAAGCCGGGAGCCCCCGCCCTATGCCAAACCAATCACCAACGCTCGAATCGACCCTCATCCAAACCACAGGTCACAGCAACTCCACCCGCTCCCGATCCGCTCGCGGTTTCACACTCATCGAGCTCCTCGTCGTCATCGCCGTCATCGCACTGCTCATCGGCATCCTCCTCCCCGCCCTCGGCCAAGCGCGGCGAA
>JBCBZM010000009.1:0-42841 GCA_039815345.1 Planctomycetota bacterium
CCGACGCCGACCTGCACTTCGACTGGACGCTCCGCCCGCCCGCGATCATGGCGTGGCTCGTCCCCATGAACGACCGCATCCGCGATGCGGACGTCTCCAAGCTTGTCTCCCCGATCGCCGGCATCGCCGACCTGCGCGAGCACATGGTCCGCAAGCAGCGGATCATCGCGCACCAGCACCCCCGGCTCGTCACGGAAGGCCGCGACCAGGGCTCGGTGGTGTTCCCCGACGCCGACGTGAAGTTCTTCCTGAGTGCCCGCCCCGAAATCCGCGCCGAGCGCCGGGCCGCCCAACTCCGGGGCAAAGGCCGAGACGCCGACGCCCAAACGATCCTCGCCGACATCATCGAGCGCGACCGGCTCGACTCCACCCGAGCCGTCGGACCGCTCGTCTGCCCCGAGGGCGCGGTCACGATCGATACGTCCGACCTGGAGTTCGACGAGGTCGTCCGCGTGCTCGAGCGCGAGGTCCGCGAGCGGATCGCGTCGCGCCTCTAAATCAACACTGCCTCCCGATCGCCTACGAGAACGCGCCCACACGCATGCCGATCTTCGCCGCCTACCGATCCCGCCGTCCCAACACCCCGCTGGCCCGTGTGGTGTTCTTCGACGTCTGCCGATGGCTGACGCACGTGTACGTCCGCCTCTGCCACAGCTACCGCCGACGCCGGCGCGACCGGCTGCCACAGACCGGCCCGTTCCTCATCGTCTGCAACCACCAGAGCTTCCTCGACCCCATCCTCGCCGGCAACGCGATCGTGCCGCACCAGATGACCTCGCTCGCGCGGCACGGCCTGTTCAAAAACTTCATCCTCGGCCCCCTCCTCCGCGCGTTCTACACCGTGCCCGTCCACCAGGGTGAGTCCGACCCGAAAGCGATCAAGACGATTATCGCCGACCTCAAAGACGGCTACCCCGTGCTGATCTTCCCCGAAGGCGCCCGCACCGACGACGGGGCCTTGCAGGCCTTCCAACGCGGCGTCGCGATCATCATCCGCCGATCGGGCGCCCCCGTTCTGCCGGTCGCGGTCGAGGGCGCGTTCGACGCCTGGCCGCGCGGGCGATCATGGCCGCGGGCCTTCCGAACGCCGACCCGCGCGATGGTGGGGGAACTCATCCCCAACGACGAACTCCTGGCCGAAGGCCCGGACGAAGCGCTCCGCAGACTCGAGCGCGAGATCGATGCGATGCGCTTAGAGCTTCGCGCCGAACTGCGTTCCAAGTCTAAAGGCCGATACCCCGCGCCAGGGCCGGGCGATCAGCCGTTCGTCTACGAACCGCCCGAATCGGAGTAGGCGTTCACCGCAGCTTCGACAGCGACGCCAGACGGCGTTCGGTCGGCGGGTGCGTCGCGAACAGGTTGGTCAGCCCGCCGCCCGCGAACGGCTCCACGATGAACAGGTTGTTCTGCGCCGGGTTCGGCTGCACCAGCGGGATCTGCCGCGAGTACGCCTCCAGCTTGCGCAACGCGCTCATCAGGCCGTCGGGCGACCCCGCGATCTCGGCGCCGTCGGCATCGGCGACAAACTCCCGGCTGCGACTGATGGCAGCCTTGATCAGCGCCGCGCCCACCGCCGCGATGATGATGACAACGATCATCACCAACGGGTTCTGGCTTCGGTTCCCACCGAAGAACATGAAACCCCACTGCGCCATGAACGCCAGCACACCCGCGATCGTCGCGGCGATGCAGCTCGTCAGCGTGTCCCGGTTCTTGATGTGCGCCAGCTCGTGCGCCGCCACGCCCGCCAGTTCGTCCGGCGTCAGCAGCTCGACACAACCCTGCGTGAATGCGACCGCCGCCTTCCGCGGACTTCGGCCCGTCGCGAACGCGTTCGGCGCCTGGTGCGGGCACAGGTAGACCTTGGGCATCGGCAGATTGGCCCGCGTCGCCAGTTCTTCGACCATGCGGTACAGGTCCCCGCCGTTCTCGCGTGTGAGTTCGCGCCCACGCATCGCCTTGATCGCGATCGTGTCGCTGAAGAACCACGCGCCGACGTTCATGATGAGTCCGCCGATCAGGAACGGCAGCAGATAGCCCTCGCCCAGCATCCCGCCGATCACGGCGAGCAAGCCCATCATCCCGCCGAGCAGGCCGACCGTTTTCAAGTTGTTGATGAACACCGTCATCGTCACTGGCTCCTGTCCACCGCGCCGCCGCTCATCGAGCGACCCTTTCGCGTGTGTACGTGTTTTACTGCCCACACGGTTCGACGCCGCCGGCCGTATCGACGCAGCGCCCGTCACACCCGTGCAACCGCCCGATCGGGCGCGGGGTCACACAAGCCCCGCCAATCTGGCGGCCGCCCCGAGCAGCACCACCCCGATGACCGCCCGCACCCAGTGAATGGGCAAACCGTGGGCCAGTTTCGCGCCCTGCGGCGCCAGCAGCATCGCCGGCACACCCATCGCCGCCGCCATCGCGATCGCGTCGATCCACCGCAGCTCGTGCTGGCCGAGCGTGCCGATTTTCAGGATCGCGCCCACGCCGGAAGTCGCGCACATCGCCGCCGCGCTGCCGGCGATCGCCGTCCTCAGCGGCAGCCGAGCCAGCGTCTGCAATCCCGGCACCATGATCGCCCCGCCGCCGAGACCCAGCAGCCCACCCGCGAAGCCGGCGACCACGCCCACCCCCGCGATCGGCGTCGCCTCGGCCGTCACTTCGCGGTCCGCCGCTGGGTCGGGCGCTGGGGCCTTGCGATGCCGAACCGCCAGATACAGGCTCTGGATCGCGTAGAGCGCGATGAACACCGCCAGCCCGATCGCCAGGGTTCTCCCTTGGAACTGGTTCGAGAGCAGTACACCTGCGACCAGCGAGACGCCCAATGCGGGGATGAGCACGCGGAGCACGTCCCGCCGAACGGCGTTTTTTCGGACGTGCTGACGCGTCGAGCTGATCGCGACGATGAGGTTCACCAGCATGGCAGCCGCCGCGTACAGGTGCTGCTCGCGGGCGGAATCGTCTGAATAGCCGATAATGACACCTAAACCGGGGATCATGAGGAGTGAGCCGCCGATGCCGGCCAAGCCTCCGACCAATCCCGCGCCTCCCCCAAGAAGGGCGGCCAAACCGAGTTGCATGAGGTCCAGTTCCATGGAGTCCCGACTCGGCCTTGGAGGCTGTGGGTGGAGGGCTCGAACGATGATCCGACGCCGCGCATTGTCACTGCGTGGCCCAGAGAACGACGCGAGAGCCTAAGCTCTCGGTTCACATACCGCCGGACGATGGGTCGTCGGCGGACCGTTCGCGTTGATATTCGCATCGAGTCATGACCGTGGTGGGTCGGATTCGACGCGTGTACGAACGGGCACAAGACCAGATGCCGGAGGCCGTGGTGGGCGCCGCGTTTGATGCAATGACATTGAAAGATCGACGTGGACTGCGCGGATTGCTGCGCGCGGTCGGCATGGCCGGGGCGTTTACGCTCGTGGTCGGTTCGGCGATTGTCGCCAAGGAAGCGTCGGTGGCCCTGCCGCCGCTGACGCGGCTCGATGCGACGCCGGCGCCCACGCAGGACGTCCAGGCGGCCGCGTTCTTGCCGGTCGCGCTGACCGCTCAGGCCAACACGCCTCAGGCCATCGAGCCGCAGCCCGTCGCGGCTGCCGAGCCCGCCGCCGAGGCGCTGAGTTCTGAAGATGCTGACGAGCCCGAAGCCAACAACGCAGCCGAGTTCGGACCGGATGTCCGCTGGTTCAACGGCCGACCCGTCCGCCCCGTGCGGACGATGGAGATGAAGGTCACCGCCTACTCGCCCGACCACCGCTCCTGCGGCATCTGGGCGGACGGCAAGACCGCCACGCTGCACTCGGTCTGGACCAACGCCGGCGCGCTGGTCGCGGCCGACACCCGGTTGCTCCCGTTTGGCTCGCTCGTCTCCGTGCCCGGGTACGACGGCGGCCGGATCGTGCCGGTCCTCGATCGCGGCGGCGCCATCAAGGGCCACCGCCTCGACGTGCTTTACCCCACACACCGACGTGCGTTGAAGTGGGGCGTCCAAGACCTCCCGGTCGTGGTCTGGGAATACGCCGACGGCAAGCCCGCGGACAACCCCCGCAAGCTCCGCTGAGCCGCTTCAGCCCTGCTCGGCCGGATTCCCCCTACGCTGCCGGCATGCCTCGCGCCGTTCATGAACGAGCGAACGCACGATGATCGTGCGCACACCGGATAGCCCGCCCCGCGAGCTGGCCGATCTGCTGCCGCCCGCGCTGTGCGACCAACTCGATCGCTTGGATCTCAAGTCGCGCCGCGTGCTGCGCGGGCGGCTGCCCGGCGAACGCCGATCGCGCCGCCGCGGCCGTTCGGTCGAGTTCGACGACCACCGCCCCTATCGCCCGGGCGACGACCTTCGGCACATCGACTGGAATGCCTACGCGCGCCTCGATCGGCTCTTCATCAAGCTGTTCCTTGAAGAGGAAGACCTCGCGTTGCATGTGCTGGTCGATGTCTCCGCGTCGATGGACGCGTCGGGCGGCGATCGACCGACCAAGCGCATCGCGGCGCTTCGGCTGGCGATGATGCTGGGCTACGTCGCGCTCGTGAATCAGAACCGCCTGACCGTGCGCACAATCGGCGACGTTGAAACGCGGGCGCCGATCGGTCCGCTGCGGGGTCGGCGCTCGGTGGAACGCCTCGCGGCCGAGGCGTTGAAGGCCGCCGGCCGCCCCACGCCGCCCGTCGGCTCATCTGTGCCGCTGATCGACGACGCCCGTCGCTTTGCAATGTCGCGTCCGGACCGAGGGATCTGCGTCATTCTCAGTGACTTTCTGCACGAGGAGGACCCGGCCGAGGCGTTGCGGCTGTGCGCCGCCGCGGGCGGCCGAGGGTCGCCCATGGACGGCCTGTGCATTCAGGTGCTCGACCCGACCGAGGTCGATCCGGCCCAGGCGCGCGCCGACGGGCTGGTCGGCGACTTGCAACTCATCGACGCCGAACGTGGGTTGGCCAGGCCGGTCACTGTTGGGGATGCGCTGATACGCCGATACCGAGAAGCGTTCGAACGCCGCCAAGCGCGCGGCGTGGCGGCGGCTCGCGCGTCGGCCATGCGTTGGATGACGATGACCACCGACGACGACCCGGGCACGTTCGTCGTACGGGCGCTGCGCGCGGCCGGTGTGGTGGGTTGAGCGACGAGCTCACGCGACGGAGCCTGCGAGCAAAGTGGGCAAAAAAAGGTGGGCAAAAAAAAGGGCCCCTCATTGGGCCCGCAATCCTCGCCGGCTTCGCCTCGATGGGCTGACCGGGTCGGATCTCTGAGAGCCGCGAGTTCTCTCCTCCTCGCGGCCCCGACCAGATGTCGTTGTCGGCGGACGCTCGCGCGGACCGACCAACGGTTTCTCTCTCCGGCCGCCCCCGAACCCCAGGTCTCTCTATCTCCCACAGCGGGCGGCAATCAGTGAGAAGGATAGAAAGACGCCGGAGCGTGTCAACCCGTCTGAGGCGATGAATCCCCCTTCCAAGGGGCAATTCATGCGATCTGAGTGTGACAAGCAAGCGGGCCTGTCAAGATAGGTAAGTTGTGAGCGATGTAAGCGTGTGCATCGGCGCCAGCACGCATGGAAGCGCTCAGCCGCGCGCAACTTGCTTGCGGGTCAAACCCCGCCGATTTCGGCTTCCAGCCCCTTGAGCCGTTCATCGAGTGGGCTGCCGTCGATATCGGGGTAGCGTTGGCGCCACTGCGGGATCGCCTGCCCGAGCAACGGCGCCAGCTTGGCGCCGGGCCCGTCGGGCAGCTTCTGCCCGCTGAGTGCTTCGTACTCGGCCGGATCGAGCCCGAAGAAGCGGTACATCACGTAGTCGTACATGAGCGCGTCCTCGTCGTTCGACAGATCGAGGCGGAACGTGTTGATCGTGTTCGTGCCCATGACGAGCCAGGCTTTGAACGTCTCGTCGCTGACGTGCTCGGCAATCCACTCGCCCACTTTGCCGCGGAAGGGCGGGCGGGCCATTTTGGTCGCGGGCAGGCCGGTCTGCGGGCAGGTCCAGTCGCCGGCCGGCGCGGGCGCTGCGGCGGCGTCCGGTTCGGTCTTGGGCACGGGCGCCCCGATCTGTTGCAGCAGTTCGGCGATGGCGTTCTTGGGCATCAGGTCGCCGCGCTTGGCCGCGATCTCGTAGCCGGTGGTCAGGAACTTGGCGGCTTCGTCTTCCCGGCCCGCCTCGATGAGCGAGGCGCCGCCGAGTTGGTAGGCCTTGGTCATGTCCGGGTTGGCATCGACGCAGCGTTGGTAGGCGTCGGCGGCCGAGCCGTGCCGCCCGACCTCGCGGAACGCGCCGCCGAGCGAGAACCAGGCCATGTCGTTGCTCGGGTCCTCCCGGCAGAGCGACTCAAACTGTGCGATGCGGTTCTGGGGATCCATTGCAACTCCGGTTGACCTGTGCGTTCGGGAAATCCGTCGCCCGATCTTAGGCGGAAGCGTGAAGCGCCCGGCGAACAGAAGGCGCCGATCGCTACGCTCTCCGTGTGACCGATCCGATGCTCGAGACCGATCTCGCCGGCGTACGGCTCCGCAGCCCGGTGCTCCTGGCCGCGGGAACCGCCGGCACGCTGGACGAGACCGCCGATGTGCTGCGGCTCGGCCGTATCGGCGGGATGGTGACCAAGTCCATCACGCGCGAGCCGCGCGAGGGCAACGCGACCTGGCGCATCCTGCCGTCCAAGGCGGGCATGCTCAACGCGATCGGCTTGGCGAACGTGGGCATCGACGGATTTTTGGAGCACTACGCATCGCGCGTTGCCGAGCAGCCGTGCGCGGTGTTCGCGTCGGTCGCGGGCAACCGGATCGAGGACTACGCCCACGTCGCCGAGCGGATGGACGCCGTGCCGGGTCTGGCGGGGATCGAGTTGAATGTGTCGTGCCCGAACGTACACGGCGGGACCGAGTTTGGCGCCGACGCGGGCGCCCTGAGTGAGTTAATCGCGACGGTTCGGCCGCTCGTGTCACGCGCTCGGCTGGTCGTGAAACTCAGCCCGATCGCCGTGGGCCGGCCCGGCATCGCCGACATCGCCCGAGCGGCGATCGACCCGCCCGGCTCGACGATGCTCGCGGGACCGAACCAGTCGCCCGGCGCCGACGCGCTGTCAATCTCGAACACGATCCCCGCCATGGCGATCGACGTGCAGACGCGTCGCCCGATGCTCAGCAACGTCACGGGTGGGCTGTCCGGCCCGGCGTTGCACCCCGTGGCGGTCAAGCTGGTGCACGACGCGTATCGCGCCGTGTGTCGGGACGCGGGCGTACCGATCATCGGTGTCGGCGGCGTGATGCGCTGGCAGGACGCGGCGGCGTTCATCCTCGCCGGCGCGACGGCCGTGCAGGCCGGCACGCTGCTGTTCGTCAGCCCGCGCCGCGCCGAGCGCCTGAGCGTGGGTCTGGCGAAATGGGCGAAGTCGCAGGGCGTCGAACGTCTTGCGGACCTGGTCGGAGCGGTCGACCTCAAGAAGCCGTGACGCCGGCGGCTTCGACACGCACCGGCGCCGCGTCGGACAGGTCTTCGATCGCCTTGAGGAGCTTGGTCGGCTTAGTCTCGGCCTGTGTTTGCGGCTGGTCCTTGCCGGTGGCTTTGATGGCGCCGTCTTCGCCGACCTGATCGAACTTGACCGTGACGCGCTTCGACACGCCGCGTTCCTGCATGGTGACGCCGAACAGCCGGTCGCCCGCGTGCATGGTGCGCTTGTTGTGCGTGATGACGATGAAGTGCGAGCGGTCGGTGAACTGCCGGACAACCCGCGCGAAGCGTTCGACGTTCGCGTCGTCGAGTGCCGCGTCGACCTCGTCGAGGATGCAGAAGCACGACGGCTTCGAGCGGAAGATGGAAAGAAGCAACGCAACGGCGGTCATCGTCTTCTCGCCGCCGGAGAGCTGGCTGATCGATCGCGGCTCCTTGCCCGGGGGCTTGGCGATGACCTCGATGCCGCTCTCGAGCAGGTCGATCTCGTCGGTGACGACCTTGCGGCCTTCGGCGTCGACCTTGACCAGCGGCATGAGCTTGACCTCGGCCCGCCCGCCGCCGAAGAGACGCCGGAACATGCCGCCGTCCCCGCCGAACTCGGCCCGCACACGCTCGAACGACTCGGCGAACAGCTTTCGGCTCACGTCGTCGAGCTGCGCGATGAGGCCCTCGAGCGTCGCCTTGGTCTGATCGAGGTCGGCGACCTGCGCGATCAAGGTGTCGTTGCGCTCCGCCAGGCTTTCTTCTTCTTCGATCGAGTCGAGGTTGACGTTGCCGAGCTTCTTGATCTCCGCCCGCAGGACGCGCACGGCTTCCTCGGTTTCTTCGCGATCGATCGGTGTGACATCGCCCGGCTGCATGACCGCCCGGTAGTCGAGGTACTCGGCCGCGAGATCGAGCCGGAGATCCTCGTGCGTGCGCTCTTCGAGCGTCTCGCGTTTGACCTCCACCTCGCGGCGGCCGATCTCGAGGCTGTTCCAGTCGCGCTCGACGCGCTGCGCTTCGGTCCGCGCGTGCCCGACGCGCTCGCCCAGCTCTTCGGCCCGGGTCATCGCGGCGCCGAGATCGGCCGAGGCCGTCTCGATCAGGCCCGCGAGGCGCTCGGCCGTGTTCTGAGCCTCGTTGCCGGCGGTTTGGGCTGCATCGATCTGTTTGGCGAGTTCCTCGCGTTGCGTGCGCAGGTGGACGAGTTCGCGGTCCAGCGTTTCGCGTTCGCGTCGCACGCCGTCGAGCGCCGCGTCAAGCCGGGAACGCTCACGCCGGGCCGCGCCGAGCTGTTCGCCCAGCCGACCGGCTTCGACCTTGGCCGCCGTGACCTGTTCGGTTGCTGCGTCGAGACGCGACTGCATGGTTTGCAGCGTCGATTCGGCCGATTCGGCGGCTTCGGTTTCTTCGACCAGCAAGCCGTCGAGCTTGCCGACGCGTGTCCGCAGGTCCGCAACATCGCTCTCCAGCGAAGCGCGACGCTCGGCGAGTTGCTGGCGTTCTTGTTCGAGCTGGGCGCTATCGCGTTCGAGCCGCCCGGCGTCGGCGTGCAAGCGGTCGCGCCGGGTGCGCTCGGTCACGAGCCGTCGATCGACCTCGGCCGAGGCGCGTTGCAGCGACGCGAGCGACTCACCCAGCGCGCGTGTGCGATGGTCGACGCCTTCGAGCGTCGTTCGCGCCGCACGCAGCGCGTCGGCGGCCTGCGCGATCTCTCGTTCGAGATCACTCAACTCGGCCCGACGCGCCAGCAGCCCGCCGGGCGCTTCGTCTTCTTCGCCCGACGCTGACAGCGGCCCGGCGATCAGCCGCCCGTCGCTGCCGATGACCGTGCCCTCGGGCGTGACCAGCCGGACATCCGTCAGCCCCGCGAGCGGGCCGGCCAGCAGCATCGTCGCCGCGTCCACATCGGGCACAAGCCAGACTCGCCCGAGCGCACGATCCAGCGTCGCGGCGACGTCAGGCGCGTGCGCGCCGGGCGCCGGCCGCACGGCGTCACGCAGGCGTGTGATCCGCCGGGCGTGTTCGAGTGCGAGCAAGGAAGCGCGCAGGTGCTCGTCTTCACCGGGCGCCGACGCCGCCAGTGAGGCGAGCGGCAGAAAGCTCACGCGGCCGGGCAGCGTTTCGAGATCTTCGGCCGAGGGCATCGACGCGACCGACTCCACGGCCATCGCGCGCAGCAACGAGCCGAGCGCCGCTTCCACGGCCTCGGCGTGCTCGGTGTCCGCTTCGATGAGATCAGCAAGCGGCGCCACGACGCCTGTGAATCCCTCGCCCGCCGCCGCACGGCCGAGAACCGCGCGGGCCGCGTCGCCCAGGCCCACGTGCGATTCGACCATCTCCTGCAGCGTCTGCCGGCGGCTGTCGAGCCGGGCATGCGTGCGTTCCATATCGGCGACGCGCTCGGCCAGCGAGCGGCGATCGGCGCTGAGCGCTTCGGCTTCGGCCGACGCGGCCGCCGATCGCGACTCCACATCGGCGGCTTCCGCTTCGACGGCCGCGATCGTGCGTTCGCTTTCGGCCGCGTGCTCTCGGATCGTGCGCAGTTCGTTATCCGCGGCCGCGGCCTTGGCGCTGAGGGCTTCGCTCTGCTCTTCGAGCGACGCGACGCGGCGGCTTTCGCTTTCGATCGAGGCGGCCAGCGTGGCGCGTTCCCGTTCGATCTGGCCGGCCTGCGATCGTCGACGTGCGGCCTCGGCGCGGGCGCCGCCCATGGCCTCGGCGACGCCCGCGCGGGCCTCGCTCGAATCGGTCAGACGCCGCTCGGCTTCCTCGCGCTGCTCGGCGAACGCCGCGACGGCTTCGGCCTGGTCCTGCGCGTCGGCTTCCAGAGCGCTGGTGCGTTCGGTCAGCTCGGCCGAGCGTTGCTCGTCGTTGGCGGCGCGCTGCGCGGTGGATTCGAGTGTGCGCTCGGCCATGGTCACCCGCTGCCGCGCGTTCTCGGTCTCGTGCACGGCTCGCTGCCGCTGTGTTTCAAGCTCGCGGAGCGATTCCTGGGCTTCTTGCCGCGTGATCTCGGCTTCTTGCTTGTCGCCTTCGAGTTCGGTGAGCGCGTGGGCTGTGCGGTCGCGCTCGCCGCTGAGGTTCGCCAGGCCCGAGGTCAGCCCGTCGAGCCGTTGGCGCAGCTCGTCGTACTGATCGAACGCGAGGGCGACACGGTGGGCCGAGTACTCGGCGTCCAGCTCCTGAAACTTGCGCGCCTTGGCGGCTTGCCCGCGGACGATGCGCAGCCGGCGTTCGGTCGATTCGAGCTGCTCGCGCAGCGACCGCAGGTTCTCCTGCGAGCGATCGAGCTTGCGCTGCGCTTCGACGCGGCGCTGGCGGTAGCGGGCGATGCCGGCCGCCTCTTCGAAGATCGTCCGGCGTTCCTGCGGGCTGGCCAGCAGCATGCGGTCGACCTTGCCCTGCTCGATGATCGAGTAGGCGTCGGCGCCGATGCCCGTGTCGAGGAACAACTCGCGGATATCGCGCAGCCGGGCCTTTCGGCCGTTGATCAGGTACTGGCTCGTCGCGTCGCGGTAGAGCCGACGCTCGACCTGCACCTCGTCGGTGTCGATCGGTAGGCCGCGGCGCCGGCGATCCGGCCGAACGCGCTCCATCGAGTCGCCGGTCGCGTCCTCGGAGTCGCCTACGGCGTCGTCGGCCTCGATCAGCAGGTTCTCCGCCTCGGCGGTTTCATCTTGAATCGGGTTGTCGAACGTGAGCGTGACGCTGGCCATGCCCGAGGGCGAGCGGCCGGCCGAGCCGGCGAAGATGACGTCGATCATCTCTTTGCCGCGGAGGGACTTGCTCGAGCGTTCGCCGAGCACCCACTTGATCGCATCGACTACGTTGCTCTTGCCGCAGCCGTTGGGCCCGACGATGCACGTGACGAGGTCCTCGAAGGCGAACTCGGTTTTGTCGGCGAAGGATTTGAACCCGTGCAGGGTCAGTTTGGCCAGCCGCATGGCGCCCTCCATGACGCCGAGACTGTGCTCGGCGCGGCGTTGACGTCCGGGGCGTCCTGCCCCGAAAGGCGAGATCGGTCGGTCACTGCGGACGACGACCCCTTGGGGTCACACCCTATCAAAGTGGGGGCGCCGCCACAACAGATAGGGGCCGAGGACAAGCTGTCGGTTATGGTGGACAACGCCATCGACAAGCGTAGGTCATCAATCACACCTGAACCGGGTACCAGCCGCGGCGGAATCAGCCCGCATCCGCGATGGGCGTCGGTCGATTCAACGGCACCACCAGCGGCTTGCGCGGGCCCTTCTTCGGCTTCTCGCCTTCTTCGGGCGCCTCGAACAGGATGATCTCCTCGTCGTCGGCCGATTCGGGCCGGTCTTCGACGAACTGCGCCCGGCCCGCGTCGAGCAGGTCGGCCAGCAGGCGGTCGCGCTCGGTCGCGAACGACGCGTTGACCCCGCCATCTTCGTAGATCGCGTACAACGCGCCCACGACCTCGGAGTAGGTCAGCGAGAGCCCCGGGCCGAGCCTGGGGCCGGCGGTCGGGCGCTCCGGCGTGGGGTTATGCGCGAGGTAGCGCACGAGCGTGTCGACCTGCGGCGGCAGGGTCTGCGTCGTCGCCCGGCCGGTGCGGTAGTCGCGGTAGAACAGCCGGACCTCATCAGCCGCGGATGATTCGGAGTCGAGCATGAGGCGGTCGGACCACGCGTCGACGAAGGCCCCGCGGGTGAGTTGCAGGTTGCTGCCAAAGAGCACGATGCGCGGCAGACCCTGCTGCGTGACGTAGATCATCGGCGGGCCGTAGGGCACGACGTCCATGACGAACTTGCCCTCGACCGCTCGGCGCGAGATGCCTTGCAGGTTCTCCGACCCGCGCAGTTCGGCGCGGACGCGGGCGCGGACCTCGGCCAGTGTGATGTTCGCGCGGCGCGTCCGCGGGTCCTGGGAAGCGGCGCGCACGAGCCGGCCCATGGTCGCGCGCTCGGCCCGCGCGGCGAGCGCTTCGTACGCCGGCACGCGGACGGTCAATTCCGATTCGCCCAAGAGGTCCTTGAGCGCCAGATCGATCTCGGGCCCGCCTCGGGCTTCGCCGAGCAAGCGGATCGCTTCGCCGCGGACGGCGCTCTCCCGATCCCCCGCGATCGACATGAGATAGCGCGTGGCTCGGGCGTCGCCCAGTCGCACGCCCGCGTCGAGCGCCGCCAGCCGGGGCGCGATCTCCGGCGCGTCGTACAGATCACGCAGGAACGGCACAGAAGGCTCGCCGACCGCCTGCAACGCCCAGCTCAGTTCCTCGGCCAGTTCGGGCTGCTCGCGCAGCGCGGCCGCGTAGCGCCGGGCCAGTTCGGACGGGAACGACGCGTTGATGTGCAGGTGCTCGACGAGCTTGAGAAAATCGACCGGGCGTTCGCGGTAGGCCGCGGGCATGCGCAGCGCGACGGATTCGTCGTCTCGTCCGCGGGCGATGGGGCCCCGGTCGCCCGTGCTCTCGGGGAATCGGCTGTTGATCGCGGCGGTGACGGACCGTGCGCGCGCGTGGCTGGGTGTGTCGAGCGAGATCAGCATCTCGAGCGGGTCGACGATGACCCCGCCGTCGAGCACGCGGCCGACGACCGCCGCCGTGCCGCGTGTTTCCACGCCCGGCTCGACGAACGGGTTGACGAAGATCTCACCGCGCGCCTCGGCGAGTTGGATGGTCTGGTACCCGCCGAAGACGGCCGGCGGGCCGATGCGCAGCTCGGTCGTCCAGAGCCGTCCACCTTCGATCGAGGTCGCATTCAGTGCGCGCACATAGACATCGAACGTCATGCCTTGCGGCGCGCCGGGCGGCACCACCGCCTGCACCAGCACCACGGCCGTGTTCGGATCACGCAGCAACTCTTGCGGCGACATGCCCGCGAGCGGGCTGTTGAGGTCGTCGTTGGCCTGCGTGATATCCATCAGGCCCATGATGCGTTCCATCGAGCCGGCGATGGCTTCGGGCAAGGGCCCGCCGCCCGTGCCGTCGAGGCCGACGATGAAGCCGTAGCCCGAGACCAGCGAAGGCTGGATGCCCGAGATCGTCGCCATCGAGCCGATCGTGCCGCTGAGCACGGCCGGTCCGGGCGCGACGTTGGGGCTGACCGATCGAGGCCGAGCGGGCGGCGACGTGCAGGCCGCGAGCACGAGCGTGGCCGCGATCAGGCCGACGCCGGCGAGCAGTGAACGGCGGGCGCGGCGCGAAGGAACGGGTCCAAAGCTGGTTCGGTGCATGCGGGCCTCTCGTTGGGGCGGCTCGCGCGAGCGGGGTCGGCCCGGTCTATGCGGGCGATCCGTCGGCTCGCGGGTTCACAGACTCTATGCCGCCCCGGCGTCCGGCCTCGGTTGATCGTGGCGAGCCACGTTACCGACAGGGCTGCCGACACCCGCCGACAGGGTGGGCGATGATGTGCTCTGGCCGGCGGCGATCGCCCTCCGAAGTGTGGATAGCCGGTCGGTTACGGTGGATCACCTGAACGTGGGATATACATACTACATATAGGGCAATCAGATCCTCAAATGGGCCATCAATACCACATGTGGAAGATCGTCGGGTTGATACGAAAAATATCAAACTGCGCAAACTGCTGCGGCGCAATACGTTGCGCGGTTGCCGACAACATCCCCACGGGAAACCTACGACATTTTGGGTTCCAAACCGGTTGAACACACGATGGGTTGTGGTGTACCCTCCCCTTCGCGTTCATTTCGTGGGACTGTCCGGGGGAGACCGGGCGGTTGGCTTGGACGCGGTTTGAGGGGTTCGCCCAGAGGTCTGGGCGGGTGACCTTGGTGGATGCTCGGCCGTGACTCTGGCTGAGCGGTTTGTGAGACGGACGCCGATTCGGCGTCGAGATCGTATCGAAAACGTGATAGGTATTTGATAGGATGGTGTACCGACGGCTCCGGCCACGGCATGCGGGACAACCCAGTGCGCTCACGAGCGCGGCCGGCTACCGGCATCGGCGGATCGCGGAGGCGACGCCCGTGCCCCACCCGGAAGGCGATCCCTCGCGCTCGTCGCATCGGCGCATGGGTCGGCTCGCCGGTCCTGAAGACCAAGTCCTGAAAGTCAGATTCTGAGAACGGAAACACGGAGACGCCACGGTGGGCATTCTGGCTGACACACAGATTCGCGAGCTCGTCAACATCGAGCCGTTCGCCGACAACGAGAAGCGGCCCGGCCGCATCTCGTACGGCGTGTCGAGCTACGGGTACGACATCCGCGTCGGCTCGCGGTTCAAGATTTTCACGCCGACGCCCCGCACCGGCGGCGTCACGGTGGTCGATCCCAAGGCGTTCAGCGACGACCTGTTCGTCGAGATCGACACGGACGACATCGACTCAGACTCGGTCATCATCCCGCCGAACTCGTTCGCGCTGTGCGAGACGGTCGAGACGATCGAGGTGCCGCGGGACGTGCTGGTGGTCTGCCTTGGCAAGAGCACGTACGCGCGTTGCGGCATCATCGTGAACGTCACGCCGCTGGAGCCGGAGTGGCGCGGCAAGGTGACGCTGGAGATCAGCAACACCACGCCGCTGCCCGCGCGGATCTACGCGAACGAGGGCATCGCGCAGTTGCTGTTCTTCCGCGGCGAGCGCGTGTGCGGTGTGAGCTACGCGGACAAGGCGGGGAAGTATCAGGATCAGGTCGGGCTCACCCTGCCGAAGGTCGACTGAGGCGCCGGCCGGCTGAGCGGCCGAGGGCGCGTTGGCTGTCGGTCGTTGGTCGTGTCATTTGATGGAAAGAAAGCAAGTCATGCCGAGAACCCACCGTTCGATGAAGATCCTGTCCGCTCTGCTCGCCTGCTCGATGGGCGCCGCGCTGGTCGGTTGCAGCAACACCACGGCCGTGCGCACGAGCGATGAGAAGTTCGCAAAGACGAACTGGAAAGACGTGCAGGTGCTGACGGCCGTGCCGACGCGCGACTACATCGAGGTCGGCTCGCTGAACACCAGCGGCTGGGGCCAGAAGAAGACGGAAGAGATGTACAAAGAGTTCCGCCAGGAAGCGGCCAAGATGGGCGGCGAAGCGGTGCTGATTACCGAGTCGGGCGTTGAAGGCCGCAAGGACGACCAGTGGGCGCGAGCGGCGGCGATTCGGTTTGTTGAGGGTGGGGAGTGAGCTACCCAAATCTGGCATGAGCGCTAGATCGATCGAAGATCAGTGCCTCGCACGAATCCCCGGCACATGCACGGTTTGCCGTCCGAACTGAGCCGTACCGCCCTAATGCCCGAATCCGAATTGCATGATCCCGGTTCCGTTTGCCTCTCGTTTAGGTCATTCAAAGAAGAAAACGACCCATGAAGATCACCCGCAAGTTCACCAAGGACGGACAGGACCCTTTCGCCACAGTCGAGTGGACGAAGCGGACGAGCCGTATCTCTAATCCTGATGGTTCGGTTGTCTTCGAGATGACCGATGCCGAGACGCCGAAGTCGTGGAGCCAGTTGGCGACGGACATCATGGTGTCGAAGTACTTCCGCAAGGCGGGCGTGCCGCAGGTGGACGCCGACGGGAAGGTCATCAAGCGTGACGGGAAGGTCGTGACCGGTCCGGAGCGTTCGGCTCGGCAGGTGATCCTGCGGCTGGCCGGGTGCTGGCGGTACTGGGGCGAGCGGCACGGGTACTTCGACTCGCCCGAGGACGCGCAGGCGTTTCAGGACGAGCTGACGTACATGATGGTGCACCAGATGTCGGCGCCGAACAGCCCGCAGTGGTTCAACACGGGGCTGAACTGGGCCTACGGCATCACGGGCCCGGCGCAGGGTCACTTCGTGGCCGACCCCGAGTCGGGCGAGGTGGAACTGGCCGAGGACGCGTACACGCACCCGCAGCCGCACGCGTGCTTTATTCAGTCGATCGACGACGACCTCGTGAACCCGGGCGGCATCATGGACCTGTGGACCCGCGAGGCGCGGCTGTTCAAGTACGGCTCCGGCACGGGGACGAACTTCAGCCGACTGCGCGGCGAGGGCGAGCCCTTGAGCGGCGGCGGGAAGTCGAGCGGGCTGATGTCGTGGCTCAAGATCGGCGACCGCGCGGCGGCGGCGATCAAGAGCGGCGGGACGACGCGCCGCGCGGCCAAGATGGTCTGCCTCGACATGGACCACCCGGACATCGGCCGATTCGTGGACTGGAAGGTGCGCGAGGAGTTGAAGGTGCAGGCGTTGGTCGAAGGCCACCGCATGCTGATGGAGAAGTCCAAGGACTTTGCCGCGAGTGCGCAGACGCTGGAACTGGACCTGTCGTACGACTTCAACGGGGAGGCGTACTCGACGGTCGCGGGTCAGAACTCGAACAACTCGGTGCGGATTCCGGACGCGTTCTTTGAAGCCGTGGACGGCGGCGACGAGTGGATGACGTACCGCCGGACCGACGGCGCCGAGGCGACGGCGTTCGACGCGCGGGAGCTGTGGGACCGGATCGGGTACGCCGCGTGGCGGTGCGCCGACCCGGGCGTGCAGTACGACAGCACGATCAACGCATGGCACACCTGCCCGAGCGCTGGCCGGATCAACGCTTCGAACCCGTGCAGCGAGTACATGTTCCTCGACAACACAGCGTGCAACCTGGCGTCGCTGAACGTGCTGAAGTTCTACGACCGCGAAGCTCGGACGTTCGACGTGGAGCGGTTCGAGCACGCGATCGACCTGTGGACGATGGTGCTCGAGATCAGCGTCTTGATGGCCGCATTCCCGAGCGAGGCGATCGCCGAGTTGAGCTGGAAGTACCGCACGCTGGGGCTGGGCTACGCCAACCTGGGCGCGATGCTAATGCAGGCGGGCATTCCGTATGACTCCGACGAGGGTCGCTCGGTGTGCGCGAACTTGACGGGGATTCTGACGGGCCGTTCGTACCGCATGTCGGCGATGCTGGCGGGCGAGCACGGGGCGTTCGCCGGGTACGAGGACGACAAGCAGAACATGCTGCGTGTGATGCGGAACCACCGCCGCGCGGCCCACGGTGTGCAGCGCGACGCGAGCGAATGGGAAGACCTGAAGATCCGCCCGGTGCCGATCGATCATGGCATCGTGCGTGACGGCCGGGTGGGGCTTGCGAACGCCGAGGTGCTTCTGGAGCGCGCGGTCCGCGCGTGGGACGACACGGTGGCGTACGGCGAGGAGCACGGCTTCCGCAATGCCCAGACGACGGTGATCGCGCCGACCGGCACCATCGGCCTGCTGATGGACTGCGACACGACGGGCGTGGAGCCGGACTTTGCGTTGGTGAAGTTCAAGAAGCTGGCCGGCGGCGGGTACTTCAAGATTGTGAACGCGTCGGTCGAGCCGGCGCTGCGTTCGCTGGGCTACAGCGACACGCAACGCAAGGAGATCATCGACTTCATCATCGGCACACTCACGCTCGACACGCCGATGCCGAATGGCGTCAAGGGCGTGAAGAAGGGCGAGACGCTGGCCTCGTGGCTCAAGGGCAAGGGGCTGACCGATGCCGACTTGGCCAAGGTCTCCGAGGGCTTGCCGGGCGTGTTCGAGTTGGGCTTCGCGTTCAGCGCGTGGGGTCTGGGCGACGAAGCGCTTGGCCGGTTGGGCTTGGATGTCGAGAAGGCCAAGGCGGACCCGGGCTTCAACGCGTTGTCGGCGCTGGGGCTCAAGGCCAAGCATCTGGCCGAGTTGAACGCGGTGATCTGCGGCTCGCAGACCATCGAGGGTGCGCCGCACATGAAGGACGAGCACCTGCCGGTGTTCGACTGTGCGAACACCTGCGGCCCGACGGGCGAGCGGTTCATTGCCGCCGAGGGGCACATTCGCATGATGGCCGCCGCGCAGCCGTTCATCTCCGGCGCGATCAGCAAGACGATCAACCTGCCCAACGACGCCTCGGTCGAAGACATTCAGTCGGCGTACCGCTTGTCGTGGGAGCTTGGGCTCAAGGCTAACGCGCTCTACCGCGACGGCTGCAAGCTCAGCCAGCCGTTGAGCACGAAGTCGAGCGACGGCGAGACGCTCTTGGATGAGGCTGATCTAGAAGTGGATGAACTGGGTGAGGCCGAGGCGATGGAAGAGGTCGCCGCGTCCGTCACGGAAACGGCCCAAGCCGTGGCCGAGGCCCGCGTCGATCGAGCGGCCGAGGTGAAGCGCGAGATCGAACGCCGCCCGATGCGTCGCCGACTGCCCGACACCCGCCGCTCGCTGACGCACAAGTTCAACGTCGCGGGGCACGAGGGCTACCTGACGGTCGGTCTGTACGAGGACGGCCTGCCGGGCGAACTGTTCATCACGATGGCCAAGGAAGGCTCGACCATCGGCGGTCTGATGGACTCGCTGGGCACGGCCACGTCGGTCGCGCTCCAGTACGGCGTTCCGGTCAGGAGCCTGGTCAACAAGTTCACGCACCAGCGGTTTGAGCCGGCGGGCATGACGGGCAACCCCGAGATTCCGATCGCCAAGAGCCTGGTCGATTACATCTTCCGCTGGCTGGGCATCCAGTTCATCGAGGGATACCGCGAGGCGAACACGCCCCAACGCGGCGCTCCGGCAACTCCGGCAACTCCGGCAGCCCCGGCTGCTCCGGCTCGGCCGGCCGAATCGGGACGTGTTTCGAGCACTTCGGACGCGGGCCCGCGGCTCAAGCTGCGGTACGACACCGAGGAGCGCAGCAGCACGCAGCGCGTCAGCGTCGGTGATCCGAAGGCCGAAGACAGCGATCGCATCGAGGTGGACATGAGTGTGCAGTCGTCGACGCTCTCGGTCGCGATGGACAACATGGGCGACGCGCCGCCTTGCGATGTCTGCGGCACCATCACCGTCCGCAGCGGCACGTGCTACAAGTGCCTGAACTGCGGCGCCAGCATGGGGTGCAGCTAGCAGGCCGATCCGAACCAGCGCGGCGCGCCACGAGGGCGCGCCGCTCGGCGCCAGGACCCGGCGAACACATAAGACAGATCACTGACTGCGAGGAACGCCGAGAAACTTCAACCGGTCGGCCGGCGGGCGTGGGAGGGATCACGCCGGGCGTTGAGAGTCGACCGCCGGAATCGTCCGCTGGGTGACGTCGGGAGCCGCGAGTTTCCGGGTCGTCATCCGACGGCGTGCTGACGCCGAGGATCGGCGGAGCTTAAGCCGGGTACGGCCCACAGCCGGAACCGGAGGAGAGCAGTCAGGAGTCAGGGACGACCTCGGCACAGCCGGCGCCTAGACCGCGCCGCGGCGCCCGACGACGCCGCCGGCGGCCGGTTGTTTATGAGGATGCGACGCCGAGACCAAGCGGCGGAGCAAGGCATGAGGAAGTGAGTCCGAGAGGGCTTATCTGCAAGTCCACCAAACGGGTGTCACGCGATGAGGTCTCCCAACCAGCGCCTTCGGGCGTCCGCGTGACCCCGCCTCTCTGCCCCGGACGGAACCCACCGCCGTCCGGGGTTCTTTTTTTGTTTTGCGGGCGATGTCTCTAGCCGTTGCCCGTGCCGGGATCGAGTGCCGCGCGGCCGCGGGGCAACGCAAAGCGATCGCGCGTGCGGCAGTAGTCGGCGCCGCCCATCCGGCCGATCGTGGCCAAGGTGTCGGCGTTCACGTGGAGCCGTTCGTCGATCAGCGCCCGATCCACGTGCGCATAGACGACCTCGCCGATGACCACGTTGCCCGAGCCCGGCTTGAGCCCGTTCGTGCGCACGACCTCCAGCGTCCGGCACTCGAACGCCACAGGCGATTCGGCAACGCGCGGCGCCGACACGATCGCGCACGGTGCTTCGGTCAGGCCGGCTAACTCGAACTCGCTCTCGCCGTGGGGTAGTTCTTCGCCGGTTGCGGCGACGTGGCGGATCATGGATTCCGAGGCGACATTGACGACGAACTCCCCAGAGCCGCCCTCGGCTTCGGGTTTGGCGTTGCGGAGCGAGTCCTTCTCGGAGCCGTCGGGCTGCGTTGCCGGGCAGAAGAGCACGGTCATGGGGTCGGCGCCGATCGCGTTGAAGAACGAGTACGGCGCCAGGTTGACCGAGCCGTCGGGCGCCCGCGTCGAAACCCACGCGATCGGGCGCGGCGTCACGCAGCCCACGAGCAGCTTGTAGCGCTCGATCGGAGCGAGATCGGCGGGATTGAACTCGGCGAGTTGTTGCGGCATGACGCACCATAGGATCGCCCAGCATGTGCCCCGACGTTCAGAACGACGAGACCGGCGCCGGCCTGCCCGAAACGGGGTCGTGGGCGTTGCTGCTCGCCAAGTGGACCGAGTTCATCGGCGCCTCGCTGGCCTTGCCGGACGGGCCCGAGGCGGATCGGTGGCGGGCCGCGATGCCCGCGATCGTGGGCCTTCAGGCGATCGCCAAGGCGATGACGGAGACCCACGCGCTGCCGGTGGCGGAGCGTGCGGTGGCGTTCGACCGCGCCTCGCTGCTAATCCGCCGCCACGCGGCCGAGTTGCACGAACTCTGGCGCGGCGAGGCGTTGCCCGTGACCCTGTTCGAGATCATCGGCGACGCGCGCACGGCGCTGGCCCACGCGCAAGAAGCCGGGCTCGAGTGGGTGGTCGAGGCCGATCGCGTTGCGGTGGGGGACCCCACGGCCGTCATTGAAACGCTCATCGAGGCGGGCTTCCGCGGGGATCTGTGGCTGGCCTCGCCGGGCTGCGTGCTGGTGGCGGGCGATCTCGGGGCGTATGTCCGCCTTGCGTGGGCCGACGAGCCCGATGAGGACGCGGCCGCGGATGACGGAGCCGCTACCGCCATCGGTCGGGCGTTGATCGAGGTGCTGGGTTCGGAGGGTCGCGTCCGCCGAACGACTCGGCGCCGGCAGGTTTACCGGCAGGCCGATCCGGTGACGGGCGGTCTGACACAAGACCTGATCGCGCCGACCGACGCGACCTTGCCCGCGGGAAGGCCCTTGCTGGAGCCGTGGATCGAAACGGGCGAGCTGGTCGGGCGTTTCGACGCCGAGCGGGCCGAGGCCTGGCGGTCGGCCCAGGCCCGGGCGCTCGATGCGTTGGCGGGTCCGATGCCGGTCGTCGAATCAGATTGATCGAACCGGCGCGATTCGGGGTCTATCGTCGGATGGTCAGTCGATTTTGGGGGCGGCACTCAACGGAAGCGAGGCGGGCGATGGCACTCGGACGGGCAAAGATCAGCATCATCGGCGCGGGCAACGTCGGCGCCACCTGCGCTCACTGGGCGGCACAAAAAGAACTCGGCGACATCGTCGTGCTCGACATCCCCGACAAGGAAGGCGTCGCCAAGGGCAAGATGCTCGACCTCGCCTGCTGCGGGCCGATCGAGCGGTTCGATGCCAATGTCACCGGCACCAGCGACTACAAGGACATCGCCGGCTCGGACGTGGTGGTCATCACCGCGGGCCTGCCGCGCAAGCCCGGCATGAGCCGCGACGACCTGATCCAGACCAACGTCAAGATCGTGAAGAGCGTGAGCGAGCAGGTCAAAGAGCACGCGCCCAACGCGATCGTCATTGTGGTCTCCAACCCGCTCGACGCGATGGTCTACACCGCGTGGAAGGCGACCGGCTTCCCGACCAACCGCGTGATGGGCCAGGCCGGCTCGCTCGATGTCGCACGCTTCCGCGCCTTCCTCGCGATGGAGCTGGGTTGCTCGATCGAGGACATCAGCGCTCTGCTCCTCGGCGGTCACGGCGACGACATGGTCCCGCTGCCGCGCCTCACCAGCGTGCACGGCGTGCCGATCACCGAGTTGCTGCCCGCGGAAACCGTGACCGCCTGCGTTGACCGCGCCAAGGTCGGCGGCGGTGAGATCGTCAAGCTCATGGGCACCAGCGCGTACTACGCGCCGGCCAGCGGCACCATCCAAATGGTCGAGGCGATCGTCAAGGACAAGAAGCGCATCATCCCGTCCGCGGCCTACTGCGAAAAAGAGTTCGGCATCGGCGGCTACTTCGTCGGCGTGCCCGCGCTGCTCGGCAAGGGCGGCGTCGAGAAGGTCATCGACTTCAAGCTCGAAGCCGATGAACAGAAGCTCATGGACGAGTCGGTCAGCCACGTGAAAGACCTCGTCGGCACGGTGTGCGAGCTCTTCCCCGAACTTGCCTGAGACCGCTCCGACAACGGCACAACTATCATGAAGCATCGAACGAGCACGGCCCGTGAGGCCGTGTTCTTTGTTGATGGCCGCTACTTGCGCGGCTTCAGTTCGCTGACATCTTCGCCCAGCGATTCGAGCAGTCGGTAGAGGTAGGTCTTGTGCTGCAGCCACTGGCGGTACTTGCGGTGCGCCCACCACGCCGAGACCGGCGCGATGATCGCGGCGGCGGCCAGCATGATCAGCGAACTCGTGGAGTCCATGCTCGCCTGAGCCGCGGCGTACACGGCCATGCCCAGCCCGAACAGCCCGATGATCAGCCCGATCACGAACTGGCCGCCCGAGGAAGCGATCGCTTTTTTGGCGCTGCGGATGTCGCGGACGTTCTGGTACCCGGCCTCGGGGTCTTCGTCGGCCAGCAGCGGGTCGGCGGTGCCGGCCTGGATGGTGTCGAACGCGGCGTGCTCGTGCAGGTCGGCGAGCTCGCGTTTGAGGTGCTCGCGGATCTGTCGCCGATCTCCGCCCATGGTCGAGCCGCCCACGCCCGTCTCATCGGCGAGTGTCGCGTCGGAGTCCTCGAACGCGCTGGCGTCGATCGTGATGGAGGGTCGGCGCACCTTCGCCGAGGCGCCCTTCGGGGCGCCGCCCTCGGACGCGTCCGGTGATCGGTCCTCGCCTGACGGGGGCGGGCTCATGATCGGCTCCTCACAAAGTCGCACGCAGGCTCGCTGCGCGTCGGTCGTGCGGCGTCCTTCGGGCAGAATGCCCCCCGAACACCTCTCGTCACGCCAGCGTACCACGTCGGCCGGCGGGGGCGAAGGCGAACCTATACTCAGCCTCGGCGATCGTGGGCAGATTGGTCCCGATCGCTATGCATTGTTTACTTATCTTAGCGTGTACAGGGCGCATGTATTGAACTTGGGATTACGGGAGACTTCCTCAATGGGCATTGCCAGCACAACGAACGACGGATCGAACCGGGGCCTTCGGCGTGGACGCCGATTCGGACGGCTGGCGGCCGGAGCCGCGGCCCTCGCCTGCGCCGGACTCGCATCCGCCCAGGGCGTGCACACCGGACCGCAGCTCACGATGGAAGGCCCTGCCTCCGTCACCATGCCCGAGCAGATCGGGATGACCTGGACCCAGCCGCAGTTCGGCGAGATGGCCAAGATGCTCATCGGCTCCTGGAAGACGACCCGGGCCGTCCCGCTGGCGCCCGGCGCTGAGGGCGAGCCCGCCGCGGTCACGATGCACGTCGCGCCGGTCAACATCGACGGCGTGCCCGACGCGATGTACGTCGAGGTCGCCCGTGAGGACGGCTTGCACGACCCGTACTACCAGGCCGTCTTCCAGCTCTACGCGACCGCCGACGGCTCGCGTCTGCGCACGTACGAGTTCCGCGCGCCGGACGGCCTGAACCCGGGTCTGTTTGGTCTGTGGGCCGCGACGGACCAGTTCCCGGAGATCGGCCGCAGCGATCTCGTCGCTCGGATTGACATGGACCTCGCCGGCTCCGGCTCGGGCTTCGTCGGCCGCACGCCGTACCCGTACCCGACCGCTCGGGGCGGCGCGATGGAGATGACCAGCGAACTGCAGCTCCAGCCCGGCAGTCTCCGCACGAGCGATCGGGGCTTCGACGCCAGCGGCGCCGTGGTCTGGGGCGGCGACGGCGACGCTTCGTTCGAGTTCACCCGCTACCAGCCGGACGTCCGCGTGCGTCGATTCGACGGAGGGCTCATGGCGATCAGCTTCGGCGGCGGCGAGGGCGACGTGACGGTGGGCGTCGGCAACCGCGTGGTGCTCGATTACACGGGCTATCTCGCCTCGGGCCGATCGTTCGACTCCAGCTTCAAGCCCGGCGGCCGACCGCTCGACTACATCACCCCCGGCTCGCTGATCCCCGGCTGGCAGAGCGTGATCGAGGGTATGACCAAGGGCGAACGCCGTCGGCTCATCATCCCGCCGGCGTTTGGTTACGGCGAACGCGGCAACCCGCGCGCCGGCATCTCGGGCACGGATACTCTCTTCTTCGATGTCGATCTGATCGGCCTCGAAGACCCGCAGCCGACCTCGCAGGCTGCGCCCAACGCCGCGCCGACGGTCTCGGGCAACGCCCAGCCGCTCACCGATCAGATCCGCCAGCAGACGGGCGTGAGCCGGTCCGGCGAGATCCAGCGGACGCAGCCCGCGACTCAGGAGCGCATCAGCCCGGCGAAGGAGAACCCGGGCCGGTGATCGCGCACGAGCGACTTCTTCCCCGGGGAGTGAACCATGCCCGGGCGTGATTTCTACGAGGTGCTGGGCATCAAGCGCGGCGCCGACGCGGACGAGATCAAACGCGCCTACCGAGCGCTCGCGCGGGTTCACCACCCCGATGTCTCGAAGGCCGACGACGCGCAGGCCCGCTTCACCGAGATTCAGGAGGCGTACGACGTCCTCTCCGATCCGGAGAAGCGGCGCCTGTACGACCGCGTGGGCCGAAGCGGGTACGAAGCGGGCGCGGCCCAAGCTCGGGGCGGCGGCGCGAGCCACTCATGGTCCAACGCCGGCGGCGCTGGGTTCGGTGGTGGTGGGTTCGGCGGCGGCGGGATGGACGCCGAGGAACTCGAAGACCTCTTCGGCACTTTCTTCGGCGGGCGAAGCGGCGGTGGCGGCGGCGGGTTCGCGGGGGCAAGCGGGCAACGCGCCCGCGCCGGACGCCGGCCCGGGCGTGCGCCGGGCGCCGATATTGAGCACGAGATTACGATCCCCTTCGATCTGTCCGCCAAGGGAGGCACGTACGCGCTGCGTCTCGATCGGCCGGGCGCCAAGAGCACATCGATCGACGTGAAGATCCCCAAGGCCGTGGCCGACGGCGCCCGCCTGCGCGTCCGCGGCGAGGGCCAGGCGGGCCGGGGCGGAGCGGGCGACCTCATCATCCGCGTCCGCGTGAGCCCGCACCCGACGCTCAAACGCGACGGGCTCGACCTGCGCTCCACGCTCCGGCTCAATATCGCCGAAGCGGCGCTCGGCGCCGAACGCGAAGTGAAAACGGTGGAGAGCGAAGTCACGGTCCGTGTCCCCCCCGGCACGCCGAGCGGCCGGACCCTCCGCCTGAGGGGCGCGGGACTCAAAGACGCCGCGGGCAGAACGGGCGATCTGTACGCCGAGATCGAAATCACGCCGCCCGATGCGTCGGACTGGCCCGACGAAGACCGCGAGACCCTCCGCCGCTTGGCGGGCGACTGACGCGGCCGCCGCGTCTCCCAACACATGACGGCCGCGGTACGATGTGTTTCTCTTTGACGGAGCGCGAGTGGTCAAGCAGCGGCATCAGATCTTCGTCGCCTTGATGACGGCCGTGGACGCGGCGGCGATCGCGTCGGCGTGTCTTGCGTCGTGGGCGTTGCGTCGCCACTTCGCCGAGGGCTGGTTCCCCAAGAGCTGGGAGAACTGGTTCAAAGAGCCGTTGGTCTTCTTCGCGATCCCGGTGACGTTGTACGCGATGTCCACGATGGGTCTGTACCGCGCCCGTCGCGACAAGGGCCTCTTCGGCGAGCAGTGGGGCGTGCTCAAGGCGTCGGCCTTGGCGATCGCAGCGATGGTCGTGGTGCTGTTCCTGGTCGGCAATGACGCGATCGGTCAAAAACAGGGCGTCGAGCCCGTCCGCTTCGCCGGCATGGTGCTCGAGCCGGGCCGATTCCAGATCCTCACGCTCGCGGTCATCCTCCCGCTCGTGCTCGGCGCCGAGCGGCTCGGGCTTCGGCTGTTCCTGCGTGCCGCCCGAGCGCGCGGGCGGAACCTGCGGCACGTCGCGGTGATCGGCGTCGGCCGGCTGGGGCAGATCTGCGCCCGTACGATCGACCGCAACTCTTGGACGGGTATCAAGGTCGCCTTTTTCCTCTCGCACGAAGAAAGCACGCGCCGAACGCGCACGCTGGGCGTGCCCGTGCTGGGCGGGCTGGGTGACCTCGAAGCCACGCTGGAACGCAACCCGGTGGACGCGATCTACGTCTGCCTGCCCAACGCCCGCGCGGCCAAGCTCTCCGGTGTGCTCCAGCGCCTCGAACGCTTCCACGTCGATGTCCGCATCGTGCCCGACGTCCCGCTGCGCTACACGCCCGCGAACATGGTCATCAGCGAACTCGACGGCATGCCCATCCTGAGCTGCCGCGAGAGCCCGCAGCTCGGCCTCGGCGGCGCCAGCAAACGCGCGCTCGACATCGCCGGCGCGATCGCCGCCATGCTCCTCTTCGCGCCCGTCTTCATCGCGTGCTGGATCGCCGTGCGCCTCAGCGGCCCGGGCAAGGTCATCTTCAAGCAACGCCGCGTCAGCTTCGGCGGACAGACCTTCAAGATCTACAAGTTCCGCACGATGTACTCGGTCGACGACGAACGCTACCCGGTGATCGACGAGTCGGCGTTGCCCGCCGGCGGCTGGACGGACCGCAACGACCCGCGCATCACGCCGGTCGGCCGATTCATGCGCCGCGCCAGCCTCGACGAGCTTCCCCAGCTTCTCAACGTGCTCAAGGGCCAGATGTCCCTCGTCGGCCCACGCCCCGAACGCCCCGAACTCATCGAACGCTTCCGCGACGACTGGCGCGGCTACATGCTCCGCCAGCACGTCAAGGCCGGCATGACCGGCTGGGCCCAGGTCAACGGCATGCGCGGCGACACGAGCCTGAAAAAACGCCTCCAGTACGACCTGCACTACATCAAGAACTGGTCGATCTGGTTCGACGTGCGGATCTTGGTCATCACGGTCTTCAAGGGCTTCATCCACAAGAATGCGCACTGATCCGGGCGTCTGAGCCGATCTACCATCCACGCGTGACAAAGTCTCGCTACCAAGTCATCGTCATCGGCGGCGGGCACGCTGGCGTGGAAGCCGCGTGGGCGGCGGCGAATCTGTTTGCGGGCGAGCCGGGCGCGGTGGCGTTCGTCACGCTCAAGCCCTCGAAGATCGGCGTGATGAGCTGCAACCCGTCCATCGGCGGGCTGGCGAAGGGGCAGTTGGTCCGCGAGATCGACGCGCTCGGCGGGCTGATGGGGCTGGCGGCGGACGCGAGCGGGATCAACTTCAAGCTGCTGAACACGAGCAAGGGCGCGGCCGTGCACGGGCCGCGGGCCCGGTGCGACAAGCACGGCTACGCCGACGCCGTGCGCGCACTCGTCGAAGCTCGGCCCGAGATCGACATCATCGAGGGCGCGGTCGAAGCGATCGACACAGAGCGCGTCCCCGGCTCAACGCGGCGCCGGGCGACGGGTGTGCAGATCGCGACGGCCGCAGGCGCGCGCACGCTGCACGCGGGCGCGGTGGTGCTGACCACGGGCACGTTCATGCGCGGGCTGATGCACACGGGCGAAGCGCAGACCGAGGGCGGGCGGCACGGCGAGGGCCCGGCCGTCGGCATCGCTCGGTGGCTGGGCGAACTCGGGTTCGAGCTCGGTCGGCTTAAGACCGGCACGCCGCCGAGGCTTCGGCGGTCCTCGATCGACTGGCAGGGGCTCGATGCCGACTACGGCGATGCGGAGCCGATCCCGTTCAGTGACCTGACTGAA
Source organism: Planctomycetota bacterium (assembly GCA_039815345.1). Classification (GTDB taxonomy): domain Bacteria; phylum Planctomycetota; class Phycisphaerae; order Phycisphaerales; family UBA1924; genus JBCBZM01. The sequence goes on from JBCBZM010000009.1 coordinate 27,939, forward strand.
GCCGGCGGCTGGCGCGTCGAAGGCGATGCGCTCGGTGTCGGCCTCGATCGGTTTCCGGCGATTCAACAGTCCGAGACAAGGCTCACCCGCACGACGGATGCCGCGCACGAAGCGATCCGGGCCAATCTGCACCGCGCGCCGATGTTTACCGGTCAGATCGAGTCCGCCGGCCCGCGCTATTGCCCGTCGATCGAGGACAAAGTCGTGCGCTTCGCCGACCGGAGCTCGCACGGCGTCTTTCTCGAACCCGAAAGCCACCGCGGCGAATGGGTCTATTGCAACGGCATCAGCTCCAGCCTGCCCGCCGATGTGCAGGATGTCATCGTGCGCACCATGCCCGGCTGCGAGCGGGCCGAGATCCTGCGTTACGGCTACGCGGTCGAGTACGACATGGTCCGCCCGCACCAAATCCTGGCGACGGGCGAGACCAAACTCATTGAAGGTCTGTTCCTCGCGGGTCAGATCAACGGCACCAGCGGCTACGAGGAAGCGGGCGCTCAGGGGTTGGTCGCGGGCGTCAACGCCGTGCGCCGCGTGCGTGGCGAGAGTGAGTGGCTCGTCGGTCGCGAGGAGGCGTACATCGGCGTGCTGATGGACGACCTGGTCACCAAGACGCCCGTCGAGCCCTACCGCATGTTCACCAGCCGGGCCGAGCATCGGTTGCTGCTGCGGGCGGATAACTCGGCCGATCGGCTCACGCCCGTTGCCGACGCACTCGGCTTGCTTTCCGGCACAGCGATCGGCGAACACCGTCGCAAGATGTTTGCAGCAAGAAAGGCCGCGCTCGGCGCGGTGGGCGCCGCGATCGACCGCACGAAGGTCGACGGCATGACCATCGACCGTCACATCCGCAGGCCGGGGTTCGAGGTCGAGGCGGTGCGCGCGGCGCTCGCCGGCGGCTTCCCGGGCGTGCCGGCCGGTGTCTGGCGCACGGCGCACGCCGACCGCAAGTACGAGGCCTTCATCGATCGCCAGCGGGCCGAGGTCCGCCGCCAGGCCAAGATCGAACGCAAACGACTCCCCGCGACGCTGGACTACCGGGCGATGACATCGCTGCGCACCGAAGCGCGGGAGGCGCTGACCCGGTTCCGGCCCGCGACGTTTGGTCAGGCCGGGAGGCTTGAGGGGGTAACCCCCGCCGACCTGACGCTGCTCTCCGTGCTGGTTGCGCGTCCCGCTTCCGCGCGCGGCGCCGCTTCTGACTAGTCTGCATCCATGATCACGCCCCAAGCGCTGCCGTTGATGTTGGCTTCGGGAGAGGCGGGCGCGGGACTGGTGGATCTGCTCGTCGTGCTCGCCTGCGCGGCGGGTGTCACGATGGTGCTCGGCCGGCTGCGGATCTCCGCGGTGCCGGGCTACCTGATCGCAGGCGTGCTGATCGGGCCGAACGCCTTCGGCTTGGTCTCCGGCTCCGACAACGTCGAGAACATCGCCCAGCTCGCGCTCATGTTTCTGATGTTCCAGATCGGGATGCACCTCGACATGAGCCAGATGAAAGGCTCGGCCAAGGCCATCCTGAGCGCCGGGCTCGGCACCACGCTGGCCAGCGCGGTCATCGGAATCCCGATCGGTCTGGCGTTCGGCCTGAGCCTGCCCACGGCCGCCGCGATCGGCATGGCGCTCAGCCTCTCGTCCACGGCCGTGGTGCTCAAAGTGCTCGCCCAGCGACGCGAACTGCACAGCGTGTACGGGCGGATGTGCTTCGGCATTTTGCTGGTGCAAGACCTGATCGTCATCGGCTTTTTGGCGTTGCTGCCGGCGCTGGCCTCGGCCGCGGGCTCGGGCGGTGCGGGCGCCGAGGTCGCCGAAGCGGTCTCGTGGCTCGACCGTGTCGGCGGCGCGTTGGTCCGCATCGCGGGCGTGGCGCTGGTGATCATCCTCGGCCGGCGGTTGTTGCCCAAGCTGATGAACGAAGCCGCGCGCACGGCCACGCCCGAGGTCCTGCTCGTGCTGGCGGCCGCGCTGGCGCTCGCCGCTGGGCTGGGCTCGGCCGCCGTCGGCCTGAGCGCCGAGATGGGCGCTTTTGTTGCGGGCTTCCTGCTCTCGTCGACCGCCGTGAAGCACCAGCTCGCCGGGCAGTTGGCGCCCGTGCGCGACCTCTTTATGGCCGTCTTCTTCACGGCCGTCGGGCTCAACGTGGACATCGTTTCCGCGGCCGAGCTGTGGTGGGTGGTGCTGATCACCGTGGTCATCATGCTGACGCTCAAGACGGTGATCATCGGCGGCGGGGCGTGGCTGTCGGGCGCCCGCGGCGGCGTAGCGCTGGCCGTGGGGCTCACGCTTGCTCAGGCCGGCGAGTTCAGCCTCGTCGTGCTCGGGTCGGCGTACGCGCTCGGGTTGGTGGTCAGCCCGGTCGAGGACAAGGTCATCGCCGCGGTCATCATCGGATTGATCGTGACCCCCGCGCTCATCTCGCTCGGCCGAACCGCCTCGCAAAGCTGGGCGAGCACATGGCCGACCAACCCGTGGGTCCGGCGTGCCGCGGGTCAGGACGACCCCGAGGCGGCGCACGAGACCGAGGACGACCGGCCACGGGTCATCGTCGTTGGTTACGGCCCCGTGGGTCGGGCCGTAGCCGATCGCGTCGAGGCCCGCGGGGCCCGCGTGACCATTCTCGAACTCAACCCGCGGACCGTCCGCCGGCAACGCGAACTCGGCCGATCCGTGGTTTTCGGCGATTCATCGTCGCCCGAGGTCCTCGAAGCCGCGGGGATCGAGAACGCCGCCGCGCTCGTCGTCACGATGCCCGATGAGCAGGCGATGCTGCGCACAACCCAGACCGCGCGGCTGCTCCGGGCTGACCTTTGCATCGCGGTCCGCACCGCGATCATGAGCCGGGCGATGATGGCGATGGAGTACGGCGCGAACCACGTGACGGTCGAGGAAATCGCGACCGCTGAGAAAATGGCGGCCGCCGCGTTCCAGATGATGGAAACGATGCAGGGCCCCGGCCCGGCGGCGCCGATTCCGCCCGAGGCCGAACTGCCCAAGGCCGCCCTACCCGAGACTGACTCGCCGGTTGCGGAGTCGTCGCAGGCTTCTCCCTCGGCGGAAGCAGCGTCGAAGCCACAGCGACCCGAGTCCGCAACAGAGCCCAACGAAGCATCTCCGGCATCACAGCCCCCGCCGGCGACACAGAAACAGGATGGGCCCGATCGCCCGGCCGACTGAGCCGATCACGCCTGCGGTTTGCCCTCGCCGAGCATCTTCAACTCATCGCGCAGGATCGCGGCCAACTCGTAGTTCTCGGAGTCCACCGCCTGGCGCAATCGCTCGCGCAGCTCGGCGCCCTGAGACACGGGCAGCTTGGGGATCAGCGCCTCGCGCATGCCGCGGAGCATCTGCACCTCGGCCGCCTCGTCGAAGTGCTCGACCTGGCCCACGTCCGAGAAATACTGACGCAGCCCGTCGAGCCCTTCGTCGATCGCGGCGATGGCGGCCTTCGGCTCGCTGTTGGACAACGCCTGCGACGCGAACGCCCGGGCTCGCATCATCATGATGTACGGGCGGAACTGCTCGAGCGCCAGCCGGTCCGACTCGGTTACGGCGTGCTTTCGGCACAGGTCGAGCACACGCAGGTTGCGCGTGGTGTCGCGGACCACGGCCTGGAACTCCTCCAACACCAGCAACGCGACGTAGCGGTGGTAGAACTGGGCCGCCTCTTCTCGGAGGGCTCGGCATTCCTCTTCGCTGAGGACGTAGGGCCCGGCGCTCCCGCCTTGCTCGCCCTCAGACTCCAGGGTGCCGTCACCGGAACCCGTACCGTCCGATAAGCCGTCCTCGCCACCGCCCGACCCCGAGACGGGATCCTCTTCGACGCCCGACCCTCCGAGGTCCGGTCCGTCGGCATCCTCTTCGTGATCCCCGTCAGCAGGAGTGCGGTCGTCGTCGCGGGCATCCATGCGAGCTTGGTGATATTCAAGAAGCGAGGGAAAACCCTCGGGCTGTTGCCCGTCGGGTCGGCCGTCCATGTTCATCTGGAGGATGCCGAGATCGAGACGGACCTGCACCTTCATCTGGCCATCGGAGCCCTGGATGAGCCGGACGTTGATCTGCCCTGGGGTGTACTCCCAATCGCGGAGCAGCTCGCTGAGATCAAGATCCATGGCTTTGCCTCATCCAATTTGATGGTTCGAGCTCGGTTTGTGCGCGTTTCATGACCGCTTTACGTATCACTCTAGGATCCGCAACCGCATCGTGGGCGGGTCTCATTTGCTCGTGCTTTGATTGGTTATTCGGGTGGTGTTCGAAACGCCTCGGGCTTCGGGCTGTCCGAATAATGAATAGATCGGTGCGATGGGACTTGATGAACGCCAAAACCGGGGGATGATACGTAAGTTCGAAGTGCTGTTGGACGACAGGAACAGAGTGGATTTGCACTTCGAATCGACATTTGACTGGCACACTCCCAAACTGGGTGTACCTCTTCGACGGGCGGGAGAACCCGTCGGAAGGTGGGTAAAGACGTGAGTGTAGAGAGTGGACCGAGCCGCCCCGGGACATCGGGCGGCCTGCAGTCTGAGCTGCAGCTGTATCTGCGTGAGATCAACCGAACACCTCTGCTGACTGCAGAGGAGGAGAAATCCCTCGGCTGGTCCGTTTTGAACGACAACTGCCCCGTTGCGCGTGAACGGATGATCCGTTCCAACCTCCGCCTCGTGGTAGCGATCGCCAAGAACTACGCGAATCGTGGGTTGAGCCTTCCCGATCTGATCGAAGAAGGCAATATCGGACTGATGCGTGCGGTGGAGGGCTTCGACCCCGCCCAGGGCGCTCGGTTCAGCACCTATGCCTCGTGGTGGATCAAGCAGGCGATCAAGCGGGCGCTGATCAACGCGACGCAGCCCATCCATGTGCCCGCGTACATGGTCGAGCTGATCGCGAAGTGGAAGGTCGCGAGTCGCGAGCTTGAGGCGGAGCTGGGGGTACCCCCCGCCGCTGGAAGTGCTCGCGGACAAAATGGACCTTCCACTCCGCAAGGCCAAGATCGTCCGCCGGGCGATCAAGGCGCTGCGGGCGCCCAACCAGCAGCCGACCGATCGCGACGGCAGCCTTGTCGAGATGAGCGATCTGGTCGCCGACTCTCGCGAGGCGCCGCCGGACACCCGGGCGTTGCAGTCTGAGGAGCTCCGGACCCTCCGGCAGTTGCTCGAGGCGATCGACGACCGCGAAGCCAAGATCTTGCGTCTGCGGTTTGGTATGGACGGCCAGGAGCCCATGACGCTCAAGGAGATCGCCTCGCAAGTGGGCATCAGCCGCGAGCGGGTCCGGCAGATCGTGGACGAGTCGCTGACGAAGCTGAACGGCCAACTCACCGACAACAAGCCGAGCCGGTTCTTCCGTCGGTCGTTCCACGAGGGGCTTGAGACGCAGCACGCCATTGCCCCTGCCTGACACGGCAATCACGCGAAGGTAAGGCTTCGGGCCAACCCGGCCCGAGGCCCGCTACCATCGCCGCATGGTCCGACGAATCTTCACCGCTGTTCGAGCCGCGTTGGCTACGCCCCGTGCGTTGGCCTGCGCGGCTGTTTGTTTGGTTCCCGGGTTGGTTCCGGCCGGCGCTGCCTTCGCGCAGGGGTCGGAGTTCCTGGCCCGCGCTAACTCGGCCTACGCCGACATCCGCGCCGATCGGCGGTCGGACACGGTCCTTCTGCCCGCGATCGCTGAGATGGACAACCCACCGCCCGCCGCGGCCAGCCCGTTCTCGGCCGCCCGGCTGACCGAGGGCGCCCCGGGTTGGTCCGCCGCCAAGCGTTGGGCCGAGGCCCCGGCGCAGGTCGATGCGTTGGAAGCGCTCGCGACGGTCACGGCCGAGACGAACTGGCGCCGATCGTTCGGCTTCGGCCAGCGCTACGGCTCGGCGGGCATCGATGCGATGCTCATCGAGCGCAACCTCTACACGGATCTGGGCGTCCCGCCGACGCTCGGTCTCGCGCGGTTCGGGTATCTCGACGGGCTCAATCGCCTCAGCGCGTTGGTCTACGTCGAAGCCACGCGCCGGCAGGCGGAGGGCGACCCCGGCGGCGCCGCGGATGTTTGCGTCGATCTCGCGTACCTCGGCCGACAGATCGCCGACCGCGCGTTCGCCGAGGAAGCGCGGTGGGGGCTCGAGACGATCGCCGAGTCGGTGGAGCGTCTGCGCGTGGTTGCGTATGAAGACTTCGCCGGCGAGCGCAACCTGACCCAGGAGGCGTTTCAGCGTGCGATCGATCGGCTGGAACTCGAACGGGCGTACATGGACCTGTCGCGCCTGACGTTCCCGATCGGCGATCGCCTGGCGTTGTTGGAGGTCGCGGGCCGGATCTTCCCGGGTGAGGGGCCGCCGGATCCGGGCGCGTTCGCGACGACGCTGGCGAGGCTCGATACCGGTTCGCGTCCGTTGCGTTTGTTCGGGCAGGCCGCGGCATGGGACGGCCGGGCCTCGGCGCACGCGCCATGGTCCGAGACCGAGGACGAGATCGAACGTGCGTACGAGGATTGGCGCCAGCAGTGGGAGCTCGATGACTTCCATCCCAGGCGCAGTGCGCCCGCGTACTTCGATGGGCTGAACTCGACGCGGTTCGCGGTGATCAGCGCTTCGCTGGGTGACCTCGGCGATCTGTTCGAGCTTCGGCGGCGGGCGCGGGTTGAGATCGTCGGCTCGCGGACGTGTCTGGCGTTGGTCGCGTACGGGTATCAGTTCGGCCAGGAGCCGCCGCAGGTCAGCTCGGTGCGCGGGCGTTGGGTGCAGCGGATGGACGCGGACCCGTACAACGCGCGCAACGGCTCGACCGAGGGCCCGCCGTTGGAGTACTTCGTGCCGATCCGCGATACGCGTGATCAGTTCACGGGCGAGCCGCAGCCGCACGAGATTTCGGCGACGACCGCCCGGGGCGAAACGATCACAACGCGTGTCGATGAGAGCGGGTTCGTGGTGTATTCGTTCGGGCCGGACGGGCAGAAAGACTGGGCCCGTCGCGCGACGTCGAGCGCTTCGGCCGGCGGGAGCGGCGGGACGGACATCTTGCTCTGGCCGCCGGTGCTCGGGCTGGAACGTGCGGGCGGGTCGTGAATACTGTCGGGTTCGTCCGCGTTGATGGTGAGCGGGGTTGTCGGTTGGGGTTGATCGGTTGGGTGGCGGTACGGCGGGAAGGTACGAGATGAGTTCGAATGGCGACGGCACACACAAGTTGGTGATCATCGGGTCCGGGCCCGCGGGTTGGACGGCCGCGATCTACGCCGCCCGCGCCAATCTCGATCCGGTCTGCTACGTCGGCGTGCCCAAGTCGAACCCGGCGCCGGTGCTCCCGGGCGGGCAGCTCATGCTCACGACCGACGTCGAGAACTACCCCGGCTTCCCCGAGGGTGTGACCGGGCCCGACATGATGATGATGTTCCAGAAGCAGGCCGAGCGCTTCGGGACCAATGTCATCGGCCAGGACATCGAAAGCGTGGACTTCTCGAAACGGCCGTTCGAGATGACGACGAACAAGGGCGACACCGTGCGCGCCCACGCGGTCATCATCGCGACCGGCGCTACGGCGAACTGGCTGGGTCTCGAGAACGAGCTGCGCCTGGCGCAGATCGGCGGCGGGGTCTCCGCGTGCGCCGTGTGCGACGGCGCTCTCCCGATGTTCCGCGATCAGCCGCTGGCCGTGGTGGGCGGCGGCGACACGGCGATGGAAGAGGCGACCTACCTGACCAAGTTCGCCAGCAAGGTCTACGTGATCCACCGCCGCGACGAGCTGCGCGCCAGCAAGACCATGCAGGAGCGGTTCATGTCGCAGCCCAACGCCGAGGTGCTGTGGAACAAGACCGTGGTCGATGTACTGGGTGACGACAAGCTCACCGGCCTCAAGCTCGAGGACACGAAGACGGGCGAGCACTCGACGCTCGAAGCCAAGGGTTTCTTTGTCGCGATCGGGCACACGCCCGCGACAGGGTTCCTGCTGGAGAGCGGCCTGGAGTTCGACGACGCGAAGTACATCGATCTGAAGGGGCGGTCGAGCGCGACGAACATCGAGGGCGTGTTTGCTGCGGGCGATGTGGCGGACGCCAAGTACCGTCAGGCCGTGACGGCGGCGGGTATGGGTTGCCAGGCGGCAATCGATGCCGAGCACTGGCTGGGCGGTCAAGGATTTGCCTGAGCGCGGGTTCGATTGAGCGCATGCAAAACGCCCGAGTGTTCGCAGTTGCGGCCGCTCGGGCGTGATCTATTTTCAATACGAACTCTGTCGGCTCAGCCCTCGGCCGGCTTAGCCTTCGGCGAGCTTGGCTTCGTACTTCTTCAGCGCCTTCTCGAAGTCGCCCTTGGCGTTCTCCCAGGGCGTGCCGGGGAGCAGGCCGATCGCTTTCTTTTGCATCTTCACGGCTTCTTCGACGGCGCCCGTCTCAAACGCCGCGAGGGCGAACGTGTCGAGCACGGCGGGGTCCTTCCAGTCGGTCTTCTCGCACGCCAGGTGGGCCGCGGCGTAGGCGGTCTTCGGGTCGCGCTGCTCAACTCTCTCGTGCGTCAAGATCGTCCATGCGATCTGGTTGAGCACCATCGGATGATCGGCGAACACAGTGGGGATGAGCTTGCCGACGACTTCGTAGGCGTCGTCTTCGTTCTTGACGATCTTGTTCATCGCCACGTCTTGCCATGCGCTGAACTTGTGGTTCTCGGCGGCTTTCTTGGCCGATTCGGCGGAGTCGTATTCGCCGGCCATGATGGCCTTGAGCGGCTCGTCCATGCCGCCGGGGTGGCCCATCCACGCGATGTCGCCCGCCTGATCCACGATGAACGCGGACGGGATGCCGCCACGGCCGGCTTTCTTCATCCAGCTCTCGGCCATGGCTTCGCCTTCTTCGATCGCGACGGTGTAGGCCATGCGATCGCCCTGGGCTTTGACGAAGTCTTTGACGCGCTGCGTGCGCGTCGCGTGGTCCTCGCCCCTTTCTGTGTCCCAGATGTTGACGCCGATGATGGTCATGTCGTCGGCGTGGGCTTCCTGGAGCTCGGAGAGGTGCGGGAACGCGCGGATGCACGGGCCGCACCAGGTCGCCCAGAACTCGACGACGTACACACGCCCCGGCTCGAACGAGGTGACCGGCTCACCCTTGACGAACTCGGCGATGCGCAGCTCGGGCGCTTCGGAGCCGAACCAGAGCTTGGGGAGCTCGTAATCGGGGATGTAGTCGGTGATCTCCGGTGGGTGCACGTGGTTGCCGTTGTGATCGTGCGCGTGTGCATGATCGTGCGGGTGGTCGTGATCGTGGTCGCCCGGGCCGGCCATGGCGGGCGTGGCTGCGGCGAAGGCGGCCGCGGCGATCAACGCCATCGGTGTGCGGCATTGGATTCGAGAGGTCGTTCGGAGCATGTGTTTCTCCCATGGCGCCGGTGCGCGTTGCTGGTCGCTCGTAATTCCAACTCAAGTTCGCGGTGTCTACCGGTATGAACCGGTCAGTTTGTGTCGGGATTCGGATTGGCGCCCGAATCGCTCACGGGCCCCTATCACGAAAGGCCCTCACCCCGGATGCGCAGCCTATCACCGCCCGTCGGTGGTTCACATGGCCGAAGCGCAACGGCCTAGTGGACGTCGAGGATGTCCACCTCACCGAACAGCCGAAACTCCTTCCGGCGGAGGATCTGGCCGGCAAACGTCGGATCATCCACGGCCAGGGCAATTGTGGGGGTGCCGTTGGGCCGGAGCATCAGCGGATAGGCGAAGTGGATGTTGACCTCGGCCGCGAGGAGGCACAGGCAGAGGCTTGAGAGCGTATGGCCTTTGGAAAGCTCCACGACGAGCACGCTGTGCTCGGAGAACGGCAGGCTGTCCTCCTGGAGCATCCGTCGGGCGATCTTGGAGTTGTTTGTGAGGATGCGGACCACCGCGTGGTCGGAGGCCTCATGCACCGAGATGGCGGCGATCTGGATGTAGTCCGAGTCCTCGAAGTTCTCGACGAGGTCGTGGAGCTTGCCGACACGGTTGTCGAGGAAGACAGAGAACTGCACGACCGTCGGGGGGACGTAGCCGAGAGTCGTTTGGGGCGGCGTCGCTGCCTCGCTCATGCGCGTCGTCCTTGAGGCCCGCGCGTCGATGCGTGGGGCCGAATCCCTGAGGGATCGTGGTCTTGATTCGTTCCGCCGCCCGCCGGGAGGTATCCAAACAGCGGACAAACCAACAAAGGAGCGTCTTGGGTCGTTCGGTCGCGTGCAGAGACTCGCACGGCTTCGGGTCGGATCAACCCCCACAGTACCGATAAACCCGGTCGCTAAGCAAGTTTCGCACCCAAATCCGAAGTGGGGACGCGGTATGGCCTATTCGGGGGGCACACCGATGTCTTCGTCCCACAGTGCCGGGTGTTCGGCGATGAAGTCGGCCATCAAGGCGATGCACCGCGGGTCGTCGAGCACGATCACCTCGGCGCCCGACTCGCGCAGCCAATCCTCGCGGCCTTGAAAGGTCTGGTTCTCGCCGATCACAACCCGCGGGATCCGGTGGAGCACGGCCGTGCCCGAGCACATGGCGCACGGCGAGAGCGTGCTGGCGAGTGTGAGCGTGTGCCAGTCCCGTCGCCGGCCGGCGTTGCGGATGCAGACGGTCTCGGCGTGGGCGGTTGGGTCGCCGGTTTGCACGCGGAGGTTGTGCCCAGCCGCGACCACGGCGCCGTCGGGCGTCAGGAGCGCGCTCCCGATCGGGATGCCGCCCTCGGAGCGCGACTTGATGGCTTGCTCGTACGCCGCTTCGAGCGCCGCTTGATGGAATGCGTCGGACATGACCGCCAGCGTAGCGGTAGGCTCGGACGATGCCATCGCCTAACCCTGCTCCGTCGTCTCCGGGCTCCGGGGATCATCCCGATCCCGTGGTCGTGTTCGATCATCCGCTGATCCAGCACAAGCTGACGCAGCTCCGTACGAAAGGGCTCGGGCATCGGGGCTTCCGCGCGTTGCTGGCCGAGATTGCGGGTCTGATGGTGTTCGAGTTCAGCCGAGGGTTCCCGACGGTGGATGTCGAAGTGGAGACGCCGATGGAGCGGACCGCCGGCGTGCGCTTGCGCGGCGCCATCACGCTCGTGCCCGTGCTGCGCGCCGGGCTGGCGATGACCGAGGGCATCCTGGCGGTCATGCCCGAAGCACGGGTGGGGCACCTCGGGCTGGCGCGGGACGAAGAAACGCTCGAGCCGGTGGCGTATCTCAACAAGCTGCCGAGCGATCTGAACGCCGGGCCGGTCGTGCTGGTGGACCCGATGCTGGCGACCGGGGGCTCGGCGGTCGCGGCGATCGACATGCTGCGCAAGGCGGGCGCCGAGGATCTGCGGATGATCTGTCTCGTCGCGGCGCCGGAGGGCGTGGAGCGCCTGCGCCGCGAGTGTCCGGGCTTGCAGATTTATGCCGCGGCGGTGGACCGGATGCTGAACGAGAAGGGGTACATCCTGCCGGGGCTGGGCGACGCGGGCGATCGGATGTACGGGACGACGTGAGGGAGGCGGCGCCCCGATCCATCGCGCGGCGATCGGATACCCGGCGATGCCCGCTCCGGCTCAATCTCCCGATCAGGGTGGTGGCCCTCCGAATCGGACTCTCCGCGTTCGGCTTCGGCCTCGCTCCGAGAGGCGGAGAGCAAGCCCCGATCTCGGGTGTGCGATACACCCCCTGGGCGCGGTGGAACCACGGCGCACCTCGCATCCGCTGTTTGTTGCTTGCACGCCGACTCCATGACCGATTCGAAACCACTCAGTTCGGGCGCCTCTCTCCGTCGCCTTCGCACGATCTACGCGGCGGCGCTGCTGACCATCGCTGCGATCACCCTCACGGGGCAGCTCTCGCTGCGTTGGATGATCGAGCGGCTGGCCTCCGACGCCGCCTTGATCAACGACGCCGGTCGCCAACGCATGCTGAGCCAGCGGATCGCCCACAAGGGTCTGCGGCTTTCTTCGGCGGTGGACGCAGGCCATGAACAAGAGCGACAAGAGGCTCTGGTTGCGTTGGGCAATGCTCTCGAGCTCTGGGAGGTCACGCACGCCGACCTCGACGAGCGAGCACGCCGCGATCGTTCCGGCACAACCCCGGACCAGATCTCACGGCTGTACGAATTGCTCGAGCCGCACTATCAGGCCACGGTTTCTACCGCGACCCGACTGGCCAACGTCTGCCGAGATCCACTGACTGAGTGGCCCGCGCCGGCGCTGGATGAGCAGGCTGAGCTGGTGGACGCGCTGTCCGAAGAGCTGCGCAGGCACGCCGACGAGTTCTTGCCCATCATGGATCGGATCGTGTCCGAGTACGAGAGCCGATCGCGAGCGGGGATCGAATCGGTCGCTGCTTGGGAACTCGTGCTCGCGTTGGTCACGTTGGTAGCGCTGGCCGTGCAGGCCGTGTTTGTGTTCGAGCCGGTGGCGCGGAGGATGCGCCGCGCCGTAGAGCGGGCCGAGGGAGCCAGCGCGGCGAAGAGCGACTTTCTGACCAATATGAGCCATGAACTGCGCACGCCCATGACTTCGATCCTTGGCTACGCCGAGCTGCTGTCTGCCAAGGAACACCGCGTCGATCCGGTGCTGGCCGAGGAGGCGTCGCTCGCGATCCAAGCGAACGGCCGTCATCTGATGGCTTTGATCGATAACGTGCTGGACTTATCGAAGATCGAAGCGGGCAAGATGACGCTCGAACACATCGAGATGAGCCCCACGCATGTCGTTGAGGAAGCGGTGTCGTTACTGCGGTCTCAGGCGACGGACAAGGGACTGTCACTGTCGGTCGAGTGCGCCGGGCCCGTGCCGGCGACCATTCGTTCCGCTCCGACCCGTATTCGGCAGATCCTTGTCAATCTGATCGGCAACGCGATCAAGTTCACGCCGGAGGGCTCGGTGCTGGTGCGCCTCCGCGCACTTCCGCTCGAGGAGCGTCTCGTCATCGAAGTGATCGATACCGGCATCGGCATGACGCCCCAGCAACGCGTTCGCATCTCCCGTTACGACGCGTTCAGCCAGGCCGACGGCTCCACCTCGCGGAAGTTTGGAGGGACGGGTCTCGGTCTGCGGATCTCCAGCCAGCTCGCGCAGCGGTTGGGGGACGGGCTGCGGGTCGAGTCGTCGCCCGGAGAGGGCAGCACGTTCTCCGTCGCGCTCGCGACCGGATCACTCGCCGCTGTTGAGGTCATCGGTCACGACGCAGACGCATCGGCTGCGGGGCCGCATCGGTCGGATGAACCCGACGCGTCGCACGGGCGCCGACCGCTGGAGGGAGTCCGTGTGTTGATGGTTGATGACGGCCCCGACAATCGGAGGCTCATCTCGTTCCATCTTGCGAGCGCCGGGGCACACGTCGAGACGGCCAACGACGGCCGCGAGGCTGTTGAACGCTTCACCGAGACAGCTCAGAGCTTCGATCTGGTGCTGATGGACATGCAGATGCCGGAGATGGATGGGTACGAAGCGACGCGGCGTCTCCGCGAGGCGCGGGTGAGCATCCCCGTCATCGCGTTCACCGCGCACGCGATGTCGGACGATCGGCGGCGCTGCATGGACGCGGGCTGCGATGACTACCAGACCAAGCCAATCGAGCGAGAAACGCTCATCCGAGCTTGCACCAACGCGTTGGAGTCCAAAAACAAAGGCCGCGATGCTGCCTGAAGGCGCACCGCGGCGAACTCGGTCATCGGGTTCTCTCGCACTTGATGTCAGGTCGAGAACGACGACCCGCAACCGCAGGAGCTGGTCGCGTTGGGGTTCGAGAACACAAACCCGCGGCCCATGATCTCGTCCTTGAAGTCGACCGTGACGCCGTTGAGGTAGAGCAGGCTCTTGGGGTCGCAGATGACCGTGATGCCGTGCTGCTCGAAGACCTCGTCGGTCTCCTTGCGGCTTTCGGTGAGATCGAGCACGTAGCTGAAGCCCGAGCACCCGCCGCCCTTGACGCCCACGCGGAGGCAGACGGCGTCGGCGTCGAGTTCCTGCTGCTCGACGATCGTGCGGATCTCGCGGGCCGCGGACTCCGTGAGGAGCACGGGGGCTGCGGAGGTCTGGTCGGTGGTGGTCGTGTCGGTCGTGCTCATGGTGTCTCCCGGCGGTACACGTTCAGATCATGCGATCAGGCCCTGCGGTCAGGCCATGGTAGCGGGGTTTGGCTTCGCGGAGCGTAACCGGCGAGCCACGGCGCCCGGTGTCCGGCCCGGCCCAACCGGCCGCCCCCCGGAAAGGAGATCGGCCGAATCGGACCGGGCGTTGATTGATGCGCCTCCGAACCGGTTATCGGCCCGGGGCGTCGGCGGCCCGGGCCGTTGGATCTCCGGCAACGCCGATCAGTGGGCGTGCGCGTTGTCCTCGGTCGCGACGCCGTTCTTTTCCTTGTAGTCGGCGATCGCGGCTCGGATGGCGTCCTCGGCCAGGACGGAGCAGTGGATCTTGACCGGCGGGAGGCTCAACTCCTCAACGATCTGCGTGTTCTTGATCTCGAGCCCCTCGTCGACGGTCTTGCCCTTGAGCCACTCGGTGGCCAGGGAGGACGACGCGATGGCGGAGCCGCAGCCGAAGCACTTGAACTTGGCGTCTTCGATCGCGCCTTGCTCGTTGACTTTGATTTGGAGCTGCATGACATCGCCGCACTCGGGCGCGCCGACGAGGCCGACGCCGATGTCCTTGCGGTCTTTCACTTCGCCCGTCGTGCCAAAGTTGCCGACGTTGCGGGGGTTCTCGTAATGGTCGATGACCTTGTTGCCGTAAGCCATGGTGTTTCACCTTCCGGTGCTGGGTGCGTGTTGCCGTATCCGCCGTGTGCGCTGCTGCCTTTGAGCATGAGTCAGGCAGACTCAGAGTTCTTCTTCGGCCCAGACGGGCCGACTCCAATCAGGTCTTCGGCCCGGACGGGCCGACACCAACTAGTGCGCTTGCCACTCGATCTTCGTGATATCGATGCCCTCTTTGTGCATGTCGTACAGCGGGCTGAG
>JBCBZM010000038.1:0-22137 GCA_039815345.1 Planctomycetota bacterium
CCGATTTGACGCCGGGTAGCGCGTGCGAAAGAAGGCCAAGGCCGCGCGCGCCTGCTCCGCGATTTCGGGGTCAAAGGCCATGAAGGCGCTCGCCCAGCACCTCGGCATTCCCGCGGCGCGGGTCAACGTCAAGGGCAAGACCCACGAAGGCGTGGACGCCGTGGGCGAAGGCCGGGCGATCGAGGTGCACGCGGTCGTGCTGCTCGGGCCGACAAGCGGCGCCTGACTCAAGCCCCGCGGCTGCGTTTGTTCAGCATCCGCCGCAGCACGCCGTCCGTCAGCCCTGGCGCCGCCACGCTGAAGCCGAGCACCAGCCGCGTCGGCAGGCTCGTCCAGACCTCTCTGCCCCGGCCCGACCGCAGCGTGCGCACAATCGCGTTGGCCACGCGTTCGGGAGGCTGCATCGCCGCCGAGGGCGTCTTGTCCATGAGCGTCGAGCCGCCCGAGCGCGCCTTGGCCTGATCAAAGAACTCCGTCTTCGTACCGATCGGGTGCACGGTTGAAACCGCGACGCCCCGCCCGCGCAACTCCAGCCGAAGCGCCCGGCCGAAGTGATCCTGCGCCGCCTTGGTCGCGCAGTACGCCGCGTAGTACGGCAGCCCGATCTTGGACAGGCAACTCGAGCACAGCAAGGCGTGGGCGCTGTCGGACCGCTCGAGCATCGGCATCGCCGCGCGAACGGTTTCGATCGAGCCCCAGAAGTTCACCTCGAACATCCGGCGCAGATCGTCGTCCGTGCAATCAAGCGTCGCCCGCTCGAACCCGTAGCCCGCGTTGCCGAACACCGCGTCCAGCCGCCCGAACGCGTCACCGGCCGCCTCCACGAACGCACGGGCCTGCCCCGGCTCGCCGACGTCGGCGCCGACCGAGACCGACCGCCGACCCAGCGCCCGGATCTCATCGCCGACCTGTTCGAGCCGGTCCGTCCGCCGCGCGGCCAGCGCGACGTCCATGCCCGCGCGCGCGCACGCCAGCGCCGTCGCACGCCCGATCCCGCTCGAAGCGCCCGTGATCGCGATCGCCCGGCCGGTCAGATCAACCCGCGGCACGCGCGTCAGTTCTCGGGTTCATCATCACGCACGGCCTCGCGCACGTTCTCGCTCGATTCCTGCAGATCCTCGCCCAGACCCTCGACGGCGTTGCACCCGCTCAGTGTCGCGGTCATGCCGAGACCCAGAGCCGAACCGAGTACCAGGGCGGCGACGCGGAAGCTGATCGGGTTGCGAGTAGATGGGCGCATGATTCGGATCCTTTCGTAATCGCCGCACCGTCTGTCACACGAGCGGCGCGGTCATTCCTGTTCAGCCCGATCGTACGCGCTCCCGGCTCGACGCGCCAACAGCCAGCGGACCTCCGGACGACGCGTCACGACCGCGCCCACGCCGAACACCGCGACACCCGAGACCGCGATCGCGATCGTGCCGATGACCCACTCGCCCCAGCCGTCCCTCGGGCCGACGAACAAGGCCACCGCCCAAACCGCGCCCGCCATCACGCCCGTCAGTGCCAGTGTCACAGCGATCGCCCGTGCAACCCCTGATCCCGCCCCGCGGCCCAACCGCCGGCGCAGCAGCAGCGACAAGATCAACGCCTGCACACACGCGCACGCCGCCGTGGACCATGCCAGCCCCGCGACACCGAGCGGCCAGATGAGCGTCAGGTTCAGGCCCAGGTTGAGCACGACCATCGCCAGCGTGACCTTGGTCGGGGTCGCCGTGTCCGAGAGCGCATAGAACGCCCGGGCCAGCACGTGGTTCAACGCGTACGCCCACACGCCCGCGGCGTACGCCATCAGCACGCGCTCGGAACTCAGCAAGCCCTCGGCCGAGAAACTGACCTCGGCGCCGCCCCCGCCGAAGAGCGCTCGCACCAGATCCGGCGCCACCAGCGCAAGCCCCGCCGACGCGGGCAGCCCGATGAACAGGCTCAGGCGGATACCACGCGCCAGCGTGTCGCAGAACGCGCCGGCGTCGCGGGCCGTGCGCGCCAGCAGCGGGAAGACCGCCGTCGCGACCGCGATGCCGAACACGCCCAGCGGGAACTGGTACAGCCGCTGCGTAAAGAACAGCACGCCGTTGGCCCGTTCGTCGAGCGGGTAGTCGCGCCCCAGCATCGTCGGCCCGACCCACACGGGCCACATCGCGATCAGCGTGTCGAGGAACGAGTTGATCTGCACGGCTCCCAGCCCGATCGCCGCGGGCACGAAGCGGGCAAGCATGGCCCGGGCCCGCCCGTACACCTCGCGCACGCCGCGCGTCCAGCACACATGACCGCGCAGGGCATACACGCTCCACGCGACCTGTACCAAGCCCGCCAACAACGCCGCGATCGCCACCAGCACCGCCGTGGTGCGCACGTCCGCATCCGGACGCAGAAAGTGGGACGCGCCCGCGATGATCATGGCGATATTCAGCACCACCGGCGCCGCGGCCGTGGGCGCGAACCGCCCGTGCACGTGCAGCGCCCCGCCCAGCACCGCCGTTACGCACACGAGCGGCATGTACGGCAGCAGCAGCATCATCAACGCGAAACTGAACCCCCGCTCGCCCGATTCGGGCAGCAGCACGAGCAGGGCCAGCAAGATGAACTCGCCGACGACCGTGAGCAGCGCGGTCACGCCGCCGACGAGGGCCGCGGTGAGCGAGACGAGCCGATCCGCCTCGTTCGGTGACTCGTTTGGTGATTCGGACGAACGAGCGTCTTCGTGCGTCTCGGCGTACGCGGGCACGAACGCCGCCGCGAGCGCCCCTTCGCCGAAGAGCCGCCGGAACAAGTTCGGCAGCGCAAACGCGGCCGCGAACGCCGAAGCGATCGGTGTATCCAGAAACGCGCGGGCGATCAGCAGGTCGCGCGCGAGCCCCAAGACCCGGCTGACGAGCGTCCAGCCCGCGACCGTGCGCACGGCTGCGCCCAGCGAGCCGCCTGTCTTCGACGCACTCACGGCGCGCCACCCGTCGCGAACGACACCAGATACACCAGCACCAGCACGGGCAGCAGCACCAGCACCGCGCGGAATGTGTAGCCGAAGAAACTCGGCATCCGCACGCCGGAGGAATCCGCGATCGCGCGCACGATGAAGTTCGGCCCGTTGCCGATGTAGGTCATCGCGCCGAAGAAGACGGCTCCCGTGCTGATCGCGGCGAGCGTGCGTACGCCGGCGTCGGTCGCGAGCAGCGCTTCGATCCGATCGGGCGTGATCGCATCCGGGCGGACCGCGACCTGGAGCATGTTGACGTACGTCGGCGCGTTGTCGAGCACGCCGGAGAGGGCGCCCGTGGCGAAGTAGTACGTGCCGGGCGTCGTGAGGCCCAGGGCGTCTCCGTTCGCGGCCAAATACGCCAGCGCCGGCGTCATGGTGACGAAGATCCCAAAGAAGAGCAGCCCGACTTCCAGGATCGGGAAGAACGTGAACTGATTTTCTTGCCGCAGTGCCGGGCGCGTCATGAAGAACGCGGCGGCCGCGATCAGGATCTGCGCCGCCGGCCCGACGGGCACGGGCGTCTGGATCCCGCGGGATCTCAGGAACGGATCGAGGAAGACCGCGGCGATGATGAGCGCGAGCGCCGTCAGGCCCACGGCGCCTCGGACGCTGATCGCCGCGGCGGAGCCCTGCTTGGTCTCATCACTTTCGATCGCGGACACGACATCGAGCGAGGCGCCCGAAGGTCGGCTCAGTTGCCGAGCCAACAGACGGCTATCGAGCACGAAAAACAGGACCAAAAGCGTTCCGACACACAGCAGCCACTGCGGCCAGAGCGCTTCGAGTGTCCAGAAGAACGGGACGCCTTTGATGTAGCCCAGGTACAGCGGCGGATCGCCGATGGGTGTGAGGCAGCCGCCGCAGTTGCTGACGATGAAGATAAACATGACCACGTGCATCGGCCGGATCCGCCCGGCGTTCATCCGCAGAAACGGCCGGATCAGCAGCACCGAGGCGCCCGTCGTGCCGACGATGTTCGCGAGCACCGCGCCCGCCGCCAGCAGTGCCGTGTTCGCGAAGGGCCCGCCGCGCGCGCGCACGCGGATCACCACGCCGCCGGACGCGACGTAGAGCCCGCCGACGAGCGCGATGAACTCGTAGTACTCCATCGCGGCGTACTGCATCGCGTGCTGGCCGAAGTGCCCGAGGTCGAACGCCCAAAGGTAGTACCCCGCGACCAACCCCGCGAGCCCGAACGAGATGTCCGGGAAGTGGTGGTGCCAGAACCGTTCGTGGATGAACGGCATCACCGCCATCGAGAGCAGCAACAAGGCAAACGGCACGCACAGCCCGAGCCCGATGAACGGCACGGCGCCGTGGGCGTGATCGGTATCGAGCCAGGTCGCCGGGGCCAGGTGCGCGAGTGCCACACCGGCGACCAGGCCCAAGCCCAGGCTGGCCAGCCAAAGGTGCGGCCCGCGCGTGCGCGTGATGCGCATGCCCTCAGCCATCGATCGCTCCGGCGATCTGTACGGACGGTTCGGACTCCACCAACTCCCAGTCACGTCGGCGGAGCCAGGCGGCAAGTACGGCCAACGCCGAAAGCCCGAGCGCGACACCCGCCGCGTTTGCCGCCGCGTCTTCCCATGCCACGACACGGTGCAGCCCGGGCAGACCCTGCGTGAGTTCCCCGACGATCGCGTAGACCCCGGCGATCAGGCCCGTGCGCACAAGGTTGGCGTTCGTGCCGATTCGGCCGGGCCAGGCGGTGAGCGAGAGGCCGACGGTCCACGCGCCGAACGCGCCGAGGTGCATCCACAGATCTGTTCGCGGGACGGGGCCTTCGATCTGCACGCCCGGCCAGTGCATCGCGAGCAACAGCACGATGACGTAGGCGATCCAGCCGAGTCGCCGGCCGAGCCGGGTCCACGCGGGCAGCACGATCGACCGTGTCGGGCGGAGCATTACGGCGCAGCCGGTGCGTCGGCCGAAGGTGCGTCGGCGGGTCGATCCACGACCACGACCTCGGGCGCGGCGTGTGCGTCCGCCTCGTCCGGCCGACGATCCGTCTCGGCGTCGACATCCGCAGCGAGTGCGAGGTAGTCCTCGGCGCCCGCGGCGGTGGGGGCGTAGTCGAACACTGTCTGGCCGAAGCTGGGCGCCTCGGCGAGCTTGACGTTCCGGCGGATCGGCGGGTCGAACACCCGCGCGCCCGCCCAAGGCAGATCCGTGCCGGAGGCCTGCTCCAGGAAGCCACGCAGGTCGGCGACGACCTCGCGCGAGAGCGTGGCCTGCGCGTCGTGCATGCACAGCACGATGCCGGCGACCCGCAGCGCGGGGTTCAGGTCCTGGCTCATCAGAGAGACGGTTTCGAGCAGCTTGCCCACGCCCTGGAGCGCGAGGAAGTGCGCCTGCATCGGCACGATGACCTCTCGGGCCGCGGCCAGCGCGTTCAGCGTGAGCAAACCGAGCGAAGGAGGGCAATCGATCAGCGTGATATCCGGCCCGCCCTCGCCGCGCGAGAGCCGTTCGAGCGCCGCCCGCAGCCGGCCGTGGCGATTGGATGCCGAGGCGAGTTCCAACTCGGCGCCCGCCAAATCCGTTTCGGCCGGGATCACACGCAGCCGCGGCCCCACGCGAACGACCGCGTCGGCCAGCACCGAACGGGCGTCGTGCTCGCCGGATTCATTGGTGTGCGTGAGCAGGTCGTAGACGCTGGGTCCTTCGTGCTCGACGCCGAGGTGCATCGAAGCGTGCGCCTGCGGATCGAGATCCACGAGCAGCACACGCCGGCCGCGTTTGGCCAGCGCCGCGGCCAGGTTGACGGTCGTGGTGGTCTTCCCCACACCGCCCTTCTGGTTCATCATCGCGATGACGCGGCCGGTGCTCTTGTTCGAAGGCCGGCTTGGGGTCGGATCGCTCGCTGTCGGTCGTTCGTGTTCGCCCACGGGCTCGGATCCTTCCATGCGATCAGTATAAGCCGCGGGGGAACGGGGCTTCGGCGTGCGAATCACGGGGCGTGAGATGTGCGTGGTCAGGCGTTGGTGACGGCCGCGGATTCGGCGGGTTCCGTTGGCGAGTGGGGATCCGAAGCGGGCGCGCTCGGGCCGGCCGGGGTGCTCGCGGGGTCGGCGCCCGGCTTGGGTCGGCCTGATGCGTGGCCGCTGCCGATGCCGCTGCGCCCGGCTTCGTGGGCCATGCGGCGGTTCATTTCCGCCTCCATGTGCGCCCGCCGGGCGACCTTCGTCGCAAGCACCGTGATGTACGACGCAAAGAGCAAGGCAAGCGCGTAGCTCACGCGGGCCCGGCTCAGGCTGACCACGACGCCGAGCGTCGCGAAGCCGGCGCCGATCGCGTACAACGCCGTCACCGCGCCCTTCACGCCGAGCGACCGCTTGAGCATGTGGTGCAGGTGCTGATCGTCGGCGTCGGCCAGGCTCTTGCCCGCGAGCTTGCGCCGCACGATCGCGAGCACCGTGTCGATGATCGGGATGGAGTAGATCAGCAGGCCCGCGAAGACGAGGTTGGTCTTGGCCGTGTCGCCCAGCGTCAGGATGACCACGATGGTGCAGTAGCCCAGCAGCAGCGAACCGGCGTCGCCTAAGAAAATCGACGCCGGATTCCAGTTGTGCGGCAGGAAGCCGAGGCAGGCGCCCAGAATCGCGAGGCAGAGCACGACCCGCTGCGCGTCGCGTTGGCCGTCGTCCATTAACGCGAGTGAGAGGGCGACAATCAGCAGGCCGATCATCGCGATGGACGTGACGCCCGTGAGCAGGCCGTCGAGCCCGTCGACGAGGTTGGAGGCGTTGCAGGCGCCGAGGACAAAGATCGCGATGATCGCCGCGCCGGACCAGTAGATGAGGTCGAACGAAATCTCACCGCCGGGAGCCAGGTAGGGGATCGCGCCGCCCAGCTCGAACGTCCACGTAAGGTCCTGGTTACCGATCCACGCGCCGATCGGTTCCATCACGCCGCCGGCCAGGCGCACGCCGACATCCTCGATCGCCAACGCCGCGGCCGCGAAGAGCTGCCCCGCGATCTTGACCCGAGGGCTGATGCCCAGCACGTCGTCGTAGAGGCCGCAGAGCATGATGATCGTCATGCCCAGGATGATCGAGATGGGCACGGGCGCGGGCAGCAGGGCGGGGTTGAGGTGCTGCGTGGTGTGGAAGGTGATGATCGAGCCTTCGGGCGCGGCCAGCGCCAGATAGCTGACCATGATGCCCGCCATGATGCCCAGAAAGACCGCGACACCGCCGAGGTAGGCGACGGGCGTTCGGTGGACCTTTCGGCTCTCGCTGGGCCGATCCACGATGCCGTTGGCGATCGCGAGCTTGCGCATGATCGGCGTCGCGAAGAGCGCGACCACAAACGACGCGACCAGCACGGCCATGTACCCGTGAAAGATGGACAGCCGCGTGGGCGCGTCGGCCGCCGCGGCTCCCACCGCGTCCACCAGTTCGCTCTGCCGGGCCGTCAGCAGCGCCAGCTCATCGCCGAGCGCGCGCACCTGCGACGCCAACGGATCGGCGGCCGACAGGAGTTCGGGGCTGCTGGGCGAGAAGGTCAAGGCTGCGTCTCCTCCACGGATGGCGAAACGCTAGACCGGGTCCGGGGCTCGGGCCGGGCCTTGGTGGACATGTGACCATCGCCGGCCATTTCCGCGGCCAGATCCAGGATGGTCCGGTCGAGCTCGATCTTCGGCTCGAATGCGATCGCAGACCGAACACGCGTGAGATCGGGCCGCCGGCGCCGCAAATCCTCGAACCCGGGGGCGTAGACCGCTTCGTACGGCCTCAGCTTGACGGGCACATCGGATCCGAGCGCGGTCTTCACGCGGTGTGCCAGATCGAGCATCGTGATCGGCTCGTCCCCGCCCAGGTTGAAGACCCGCCCGTGGCACGCGCTCGCCGCGAGCAGCTCGGGCAGGGCGGGCACGAGATCGCGCACATCGCAGAAGCACCGGCTCTGCCCGCCGTCGCCGTAGACCTCGATCGGTTCGCCCGACCGCGCCCGCGCGACGAACCGGGGCAGCACCATGCCGTAGTCGCCGATCTGCCGCGGGCCGACGATGTTGAAGAAGCGGGCGATGACCGTGCGCACGCCACGCATCCGGTGGTACGCCATCGCCAGGTGCTCGTCGATGGTTTTGGTCTGGGCGTACGACCAGCGCGTGGCCGAGGTCGGGCCGAACACCACGTCGTTCTCTTCGCTGAAGACCTCGGTCGTCGGCTTGCCGTAGACCTCGCTGCTGGAGGCGACCAGCACGGCCGGGCGGCTCATCAGGTCGCTGCCCGCGCGGTGGGCAAACTTCAGCACCGCGGCCGTCGTGTCGATGTTCGTCTCGATCGCGCCGATCGGATCGTTGAGCACCCGCTCCACGCCCACGGCCGCGGCGAGGTGGTAGATCTCGTCGAACGGTTCGTCCGCGAGGCCCGGCAAGGTGTCGAGCGCGTCGCCCTCGATGAACCGCACGCGGTCCGCGATGGCCGCCAGATTTTCGCGGCGGCCGGTCGAGAGATCATCGAGGATCGTGACCTCGGTTCCGTGCGCGACGAGCCGCTCGGCGAGGTGTGAGCCGATGAACCCGGCGCCGCCCGTGATGAGCGCGCGCCGCGACGGCCCCGGGGAGCCGGGGCCGCGGTCGGCAGGACTGATCGGATTCGATGGGGGCATAGGAACTCGGTTTCCGCACGGCGTCCAGATGCGTCCCCACAGAGTCTCGGCGGCGAGTGTTGGCGCCGAGTTTGGCTGCTTAGGCCTCGTCGCCGACGCCGACTTTCTCCGGCTTCGATGCCGCGTCGCGGTCGATCGAGCCGCCGATCGCTTCGCCCGCCTGGTACTTCTGCGAGATGCGGATGTTCTTGGCCATGTACCCGCCCGCAGCGGCACGCACCGCGTTGACGAGGATCCCGAGCATCTCCGCCCGGCTGCCGTCGAGTTCGGTCCGCAAACGGGCGATCATGCCGCGCTTCTCGTTCATCGCGCGGGCCACAAGGATCGAGGCGTCGCAACGCTGCGCCATCGCGGCGCCGTCGCCCGAAACCACGGCCGGAGGCGCGTCGATCAGCACAAGGTCGTACTGTTCGCTCGCCTTCTGGATCACCTCGCCGAACACGGGCGACGAGAGCAACTCGTACTGGCGGCTCTCGACCGAGCCCACCGACAGGACATCGAGGTCGTTGGTTCCGGAGGGCTGCACCGCCGCGTCCAGATCCACCGCACGCATGAGCACGTCGGCCAGACCGGGGCCGTCGGCGATGTCGAAGACCGAGTGCAGCGCCGGTCGGCGGAAGTTGCCGTCGATCAGCAGCACCTTGTGGTGCGAGGCGGCGACGGCGAGGCCGAGGTTGCAGACCACCGACGTGGCGCCCGAGCCGGGCGAGGCCGGCACGACGATGAGCGAGCGGTGATCGGCCTTCTGGAGCGACTTGGTCAGCGAGCCGCGGAGCTGGCGGTAGCTCTCGGCCAGCACGCCGCGCGGGCGGTCTCTGAAGACCGTCTCGACCGAGCCGGCACGCTTGCCGTCTTCGTTGGCGTCGGGGATCAGCCCCAACACGCGGGCCCGGGGGATCATCGCGATGTCGGCCGGGCTCTTGACGCGCTGGTCGAGGATCTCGCGCAGCAGGATCAGGCCGCCGACCGTGCCGCAGATCAGGATGAACGTCGCGGGGAGAATGACCCGGAGCTGCGGGAACGCGCGGCCGTCGGGCAGGCTCTCGCGCTGGACGAGCTGGATGCGGTCGGCCGCGTCGAGCTCGGCGATAGCGTTGAGGTTCTGGAGGCTGGAGTCGTACGCGGCCCGACGCTGCTCAAAGTTCTGGCGGCGCTCGTCGAGGTTGCGGACCTGAGCCGCGAGCCGGCCGAGTTCGTTGCGGCGAACGCGGGCCTCTTCGCGCTGGCTATCAAGGTCGGCCTGCTGGGCTTCGAGCTGGGCGATAAACCGCCGTGTGCTCTCGACCTGTCCCAGGAACATGTTGTTCAGCACCTCGGCCTTGGTCTGCTCGATGCGCTGGCGGACGGCCGCCATGCTCGCGTGGATGCGCTGTACCTCGCGGTGCTGATCGCTCACGCCCTGTTCGCGGAAAGTCCGCAGTGCGGTCTCCAATGAGTCGAGCTGCTGGCGCAGGTTGGCGACGCGCGGATTGCCTTCGGCAGCAGCAATTATGTCGTCGCCGTACTGGATGCCGGCATCGCTGGAGAGCTGGCGTTCTTGTTCGGCGAGCTGCTCGCGCAGCGCTTCGAGCTGAAGGTCGATCTCGACGAGTTCCTCGCCGAGGCGCCCGATCAACTGGGCGACCTCGCTTGTGCGGTCTTCAAGCGTGTCGAACTCGGACTCAGCCACGATCCGGTTGCGCTCGGCTTCGAGGCGCTTGATCTCGCGGTCCGCTTCGTCGCGGAGCTGACGCAGCGACGCCCGCTGCCCTGTGGATTGCAGGTTGCTGCGCTGCTCAAGTGCGCGCTGGTACGACTCACGCACGAGCCCGACCAGCTCGGTCGCCTCGAGCGGGTTGCTGTAGCTGACCGAGAGCTCGATGAGCACCGTCTTAGGCAGCGGCCGGGCGGAGGCCCGTTCGCCCAGGTCCTGCACGATCGCCTTGACGTCGGGCGAGCCGCCGGTCGAATGCTCTCGGAAGTAGTTCGGCGCCAGACCTTGCAGCCGCGGGTGGTTGGCGACGCTCTCGAGGACGCTGCGCGAGGTCATGATCGCGGCCTGCGTACCGATAAACCGGTCGATCTGGTTGTTGCTCTGCTGGTTGGCTTCGAGCCCGAGCGTGATGTTCGTCGTGGGCGCCTTGGCCTCGAACATCGCCTTGGCCCGGAAGCTGGGCGCGACCCGCGCCAGCACCATGTGGGCGCCGACGCCGGCGAAGATCGCGAAGACGCCGGTCGCCGCGAGGATCCAGAAGTACTTGCGGACCAGCCGCACGGGGTCGATCTGCACCGCGCCGAGGGCGCCGCCCATGCCTGAGGAGGCGCCGGGGGCGGGGGCGCCGCCCGGTCGGGGCGGCATGGGGGCGGGCGGTCGTGTGTTTGGCGACTGTGTCATGCGTTCGGTCCGGTCGCCCGTAAGGGCTTGTCAGCGGAGGGTCGGAGCCACGTCGGCCCGCCCGGCGCTCAGCGTGAGCTGATCTCGCTGCGCAGTTCTGTCAGTTCTCGGGTGACCTCGTCGGGCAACGATTCGGCGGATTGCGCGAGTTGTTCCGCTTGGGCGTGCAGCGTCTTCGCGTCGCTCACCTCGTCGAGTCCGAGCTTGGCCCACGAAGCATGTACGAGAAGCCGCAGAGCCGTGTTCGGATCCGGGTTCAAGCTCAGCGCTTTCGTAAACAACTCGTCCGCGTCGGCGTGCCGACCCTGGAGATATCGGATCCAGCCGAGCGTGTCGAGCACGGGCGGGTTCTCCGGCTGCAGTTCGACGGCCATCTCCGCGTAGGGCGAGGCTTCCTCGACCGCGTCCAAGTGCTTGGACAGCGTGAACGCGAGGTTGTTCGCCGATTCCCAGTCGCGGTTGTTGATCTCAAGCACACGGCGCCACTGATCGGCGGCCGCCTCGTATTCGTTGCGCTCGAACAGCACGTTGCCGAGCACGCGGCGGCTGAGCAGCAGCAGGCCGGGCTCGTCCACCTCGCTCACGAGCGATTCCAGCATCGCCCGCCCCCGGTCCCACTCGTCGGCGTCCTCGGAGCTGAGCATGGTCCGGCCGCGGAGCAGGCGGATCCAAGAGGCCTTGCGGCTGTCGTCGGCCGCGTAGTTGCGTTCGAGCGAGGCGAGGTAATCCGAAAGCTCGCGATCCTCCTCGAAGATCTGCTCGCTCCAGCCGAGCCACAGGAACAGGCCGATCGGGTTCTGATCGACCTCTTCCCACGCGAGGTCGAACGCCGCGGTGGCGTCGGACCGCGCCTGGTCCATCAGTTTCTGGCGGGAGAAGACCATGGCGCGCTGCGCGAGCAAACGGGCGTTCCGCGAGAAGTCCACGACCTCGGCGATCTCGGCCAGCACCGACTGAGCCGTCCGCACGTCCGGCGGGCGGACCGTCAGCAGCGCGTCCACGTACCGCGCGCCGATCTCCGGGTTCTTCGCCTGTTGCCACGCCTGGCCCAGCAGGCTGGCGGCCCGGTCCCACTGCGAGTACCGGCTGAACAGCGAGGCGAACGTCAGCTTGCGCTGAAGATCGCGAGGGCGGCGGTCCACCGCGTCGTTGGCGACCTCGATCGCCTGACCCGGCCGGTTCTCGCGGAGCAGTTCGTTCACGTACTGGTAGAGCAGTTCATCGAGGTCCGGGTTGGCTTCGACCGCAAGCCC
The DNA here is from genome assembly GCA_039815345.1 of Planctomycetota bacterium. Classification (GTDB taxonomy): domain Bacteria; phylum Planctomycetota; class Phycisphaerae; order Phycisphaerales; family UBA1924; genus JBCBZM01. The sequence continues at coordinate 12,224 of JBCBZM010000038.1, forward strand.
GATCTGCTCGAGCGCCTCGTCGCGGCGATCCACGCGGGCCAGCAATGTCGCGAGGAAGCGGTGGGCCTGCACGTAGCCAGGACGCAGCCGGACCGCCTCTTCGAGGTCGGCGATCGCGTCGGCAGTCTTGCGCTCGTCGTCGGACAACACGCGCGCCCGCTGGAGATAGATGGTCGGGTTGCCGGGCTCGGCCGAGACCGCGCCGTTGAGCAACTCGATCGCCCGATCCGTCTCCCCGTTGCGGCGGGCCACGTCGGACCGCAGCATCAGCGCGACCACGTCGTTGGCGAACTCCGGGCCGAGCGACTCGAGCTGCGCCTCCGCCTCTTCGATCCGCTCGGCGCGGATCAGCACCTCGATCAGGTGCTTGCGGTACGTCCCGTTGGCGTCGTCGGCGCCCGCCTGGACCACCTCGAGCATCGAATCGGCCGCTTCGTCGTTGCGGCCGAGCGTCATGTACGCATCACCCAGCGCCTTGTCAGCCTCGCGGCGGGTCTCGTTCTGCCGGCTCCTCGCCTGACGCAGCGCGGCCAGCCCGCGGTCGGTGATCCCCTTGTTCAGAAGGAACCGCCCCATCTCGATGTACGGCTGAGCCGTCAGCGTGTCGGGGTCCTGCTCGACGATGTACTCCGAGAAGACCGCCTGAGACGAGACAAGATCGTTCCGTGCCGCGTGCCATTCGGCCTCCATGCCGACGAGCCCGATCGTGTCGGCTTCTTCGCGGAGGCCGCGGATCAGCTCGATGGACGGATCAAACTGCGACAGATCCATGTGGACGCGTGCGAGTGCCGCGCGGTTCACGCGGTCCTCGGGGTACAGCTCCAGGAGCTTGGTGCGCCGTTCGAGCGCGAGCTGGCGGTCGCCGAACGCCCCTTCGAGCGTCAGCCAGAGATCGATGAACGCGTTGTCCTCGCGGGCCGAGCTCTCGCGCTCCCGCGCGACCTCGAGCGCTTCCTCCACGCGGCCCATATCCACGAGCGCGCGGACGTACTCGGTGATCAGCCCCGAATCGTTCGGGCGGATGCTGATCGCCTCTTCGAACGCGGCGACCGCGTCGTTCTGCAGCCCGGCCATCGCGCTGGTTCGCCCGAGCAGGCGCCAGGCGACCCAGTTCAGTTCGTCGGTGTCGAGCGCCCGCCGCAGGGTCGCGATCGCGCCCGCCGTGTCGCCTTCCAGCATCTCCAGGCGGGCCTTGTAGGTCAGCCCGTCGACCGTGTCCGCGTTCGTCTCGGTCGCACGCTCGGCGTAGAACGTGGCGCGCTCGGTGTCGCCCGCGTTGGCGGCGCGCACAAAGCCCAGCTCGATCACGCGCTCGTCGTCGGGGGCGATCGCTTCGGCCTCGGCCAGCGCCGCGGCGGCTTCTTCGAACCGCCCGCGCGTCGCGAAGATGTCGTGCTTGGTCAGCGCCTTGGCCAGCGGCGTGCGGTCGGATTCGTCGATCAGCGTGACTAGAATCGCCGTCGGATCCTCCGCGCTGAACACACGCTCCAGGCGTTGCAAGGCCTCGCTGTCGGGGTGCCGTTCGAGACCCCGGCGGACCTCCACCAACGCGTCGTCACGCTGGTCGAAATCCAGCAGGTACTGGCCCAGCGTGACCACGATCCGCGGGTCGTAGCCCGTCTCGGTCGCGGCGCGACGCAGACGCTCGACCGCCGCCTTCGGGTCGGCCGGCTCCACGGCCGAGCCGCGTGCCAGACGCTCGGCATCGAACAACGCCGCCTCGATTGGGTCGTCGGATGTCGTCTCGCCGCTCAGCAGCTGGATCCGACGCAGGTTCCGCTGCACCAGCTCGTTGCTGGGCACAAACTCCTGCGCCCGCAGGTACATCGCCTCGGCCCGGGGCAGATCGTTCAAACGCTCGTACACCTCGGCGAGCTGCAGCATCGCCGAGATGTTCGTCCCGGGCAGCTCCATGATGCGCTCGAAGATGTCGCGGGCCACGCCCAGCTTGTTGCGACGCACCGCGATCCGGCCCTGGATGCCGAGCGCGTCCGGGTCCGAACGGTCGGTCTTCGCGTTGTAGTCGTTCAGCTCACGCTCCGCCTCGTCGAGACGGTCCTCGGCGACCATGATCCGGGCGTCGGCGAGCTGCAGCGCCGGGGAATCCTCGGCCACGATCGTCGCCAGCTTGTCCCGGTACGCCTTGGCTTCGACCAGCAGCGCGGGCTTCTCGTCGTCCGGCGCCGAACCCCAGCGCGTGATCGCCAAGCGGGTTTGCTGCTGCACGGCCTGCTGCTGCCAACTGAACTGCTGCAAACCACGCAGGCCCATCGTCGGGCTCTCGAGCGACACCACACGCTCCAACGCCTCGATCGCGGCGGCGCTCTGGCCGACGCGCTCGAGCGAATCGGCCTGCACCAGCAGCAACTCGGCATTGTCGGGCTGGGCTTCGAGGGCCCACTCGATCAACGCCGTCGAACGGCGTGAGCGGGCCTCGGGATCGAGTTGGTCTTCCACCGCGCGGAAAAGCAGCGCGACGCGTGCATCGAGATTCTCCGCGCCGTTCGACCGGATGATCTCTTCGGCCCGCTCTACCTGTGGCAGCAGGCTCGCGGCCAGCGCTCGGGAAGCGGTTTCGTCGAGTTCCCCGCCGGTGGAGAGCCGCTCGCGGACCTCCGTGAACAGGTCCACCCGGGTCTGCCCGAGGAACGCATTGACCTTGGTCGGGTTGGCTTCGACGAACGCGGCCAACTGCTCGGAGGCCTCACTGAGGTGCTCGTCGGCTTCATCCCGCCGGCCCGTCAGGTCCGCGGCCTGCGCCAAGGCGACCTTCAACTGAGCGAACGAAACCACGGCCTCGTCGTCGGACGGATCCAGACGCAGCGCCGCGAGCAGGTCTTCCTCGGTCTCGCGGACCTGAGCATCGGTCACCTCGGCGCCGTTGGCGGACATGCGCGACCGCGCGATGCCGCGGTAGCGACGCAGCGTCGGCCAGCCGCTGTCTTCGCTCGCGCCCTCCCACAAGCGAAGGAACTCTTCGGTCTGGTCCACCAGCACCTGGTGCGCCTCGGGGCTGAAGCCGGCGTTGACCGTTTCGCGGCGGACCATGTCGAGGTAGGCGTGGTGCGCGTCCACGTTGCCGCGGTCCACCATCGCGATCTGACGCAGCAGCGGGCGGTACTTTGTGTAGAACACCTGGCTGAAGACGATCTGGCGGTCGTAGCTCGTCTTCTCGATGGCGTCGCGCCACTTGTTCAGGTATTCGAGGTTCGACCGGGCCTCGTCGTGCCCGACCGCCCGCTCGTACATCCGCGCGGCTTCTTTCCAGTTGCCCTCGGCGGCCTGCTGGTCGCCCAACGCCACGTACTCCGCCGCAGACTTGGTCGCCACGAAGTACGCCGTCGTCGCGGCCGCGGCGAAGACCGCGACCAGCAACACGGACAGGATTACCACGAACTTGACGTTCACACGCGCCGCCATGCTCTTCCTTCCGCCGGCGTCGCCCGCGCGGGCTCGTGCCCAACGCCCCGCGTTCGCCGACCGCTCTCAGTTCCGCCCACCCGATCCGTACACCCAGGCTCCGAGCCACTCTCGAGCCATCAAAACGCCCGAACGACGCGTCTCCGCGCCGCCCGACCTCGCCGCCTTCGGCTAGCTTTCTTCCGCCGCCGGCGCCGGCGGGTACGTGCCTTGTTCCACCGCGACCCAGTCCGGAACGCACCGCATGATCTCGCCGTACAGATCGTCGAGCACCGATCCGGCGACGTCCGCCAGTTCCTCGGCCGACTCGATCCCCGACATCGAGAACTGCACCTTGAGATAGAACGCGTAGTCCTGATCCAGCTCGAACGCCAGCGCCCGCACGCCCTCGGCCCGAGACGCCAGCCCGCCGTTGGCGATGAAGAAATACCCCGCCCACAGAGAAGGCCCACCCGATCGGTGCTGGAACTCCGAGACGAGCATCTGCGTGTTCTCGGCGCCGCGAGGCAGACGCACGCGCGTCCCCGGCGTGTCCGACCAGCGGTTGGGCAGCCGAGTCGTATAGACGACACCCTTGGGCGATTCCGGCGCCCCGGTGTCCTCGACCCAGCCGCTGGTATCGAGCGGAAGGTCGACCACGCGCGGCCGGGTCTTCAGGTCCCAGCCCGCGCCCACGAAACACCGCTCAGGCACGTGCGGCACCGTGTCGATCATGCCCGTGTAGTACGCGAGGTGCAGTTCCAGCGACCGCGGCGTCTCGTCCGAGTCTTCGGGCAGCTTCTCGCGGTACACACGGTTGAGATAGTTCGTCGTGCCGAGTTCGTCCACGATCTCGGACGATTCGACCCGGTCGGTGCCCACGGAGACCCAATGCTGCGTCTCGCGCGGCACGGCCGACGTCTGTCGACCGCCGGGAGGATCGATCGGCAGCTTGCGCAGGTACAGATCCATCGAGGCGATCACCGCCTCCATCGTCCCGCCGGCGAGCGCCAGCACGCCGACGACCAGCACGGCCGCGACCGCTTTACTTCGACCAGTCCGATGGGGACCAGTCCGACGGGCTTTCACGGCGTTCTCGTTCGATTGGCTCATGCCGCGGCTCCAGTCTTTGCTCCGGTCTTTGCGGTCTCGGCCTCCGCATCGCCGCCCTCCACGATCTTCTGGAGCGACCATACGAGGCCCATGAACAGCAGCAGGGAGGGGAACAGCAGCAGCGTTCCGATGATCGTGTGCGCATCGCCCGCGGCCAGTTCCGGGTCCACCAACGACGCGAGGCCCAGCACCGCGACGCGCACCACGTTCATGATCAGCGCCACCGGCGCCGCCAGCAGCATCAGCATGCCGCGCTGCCACCAGTGCTTGCACCCGATCAGCGCGACCGCGCCGCCCAGTGCGATAAACGCGATCACCATGCGCATGCCGCTGCACGCCTCGGCGACGTTCAGCGGGATCTCGGGTCGGCCCGGCGGGAGCATCGTGAGCACGTTGCCCTGCACGTCGACCGCAAACCCGCCCAGCCCGATCCAGCCCCCGACCGCGCCGATCGCGGCCAGCACGATGTACGAACCCTGCGCCGCCAGAAGCTGCAGCGGGAACGTCACCTCGAGCATGATCTTCTCGCTGATCGTGATCCCGAAGGCCAGGAACGCGATCGGGAGGAACAGCCAACGGAAGGCCTCAGGGCCCGTCAGGAGCAACGCCGCGCTGCCGATCGTCAGCAGCAGGCTCGCGCCCTGCAGCATGTGGTTCGGCAAGCCCACCAGAAAGAAGACGTAGCAGACGATCCCGAGCATGAAGGGCGCGACCGCCGGCCAGAAGACCGTGAACCGGCTCGCGAGCAGTTCTTGCCGGCGCCGCCAGACAAGGAAACCACTGATCAGGGGGATGACGTAGGAGTGCCCCCAGTCCTCGACGTTGTTCGATGACTGGAAGTGCTGCACGCTGAACCAACGGTGGAAGACCCACACGATGCCCATCAGCACCAGGATGCTGAGCACCAGCCCGCTCGGCGTGAAAAGCCCGGCCAGCCGGCCGCGCACGGCCGCAGCCGTCGCTTCGGGCGATTCGGTCGCGGCGCCGGCTGAACTGGCAGCGGGATGATTGGTTTCGATGGACGTCATCGGTGCTCAAGCATCGTTCGCCGAAGACAACCCGGCGGCGCGGGTGGGGCGTGGGAATCGTGATATCCGGTACGACCGACCCCCGTGGACCAACCACCGGCCCGGCCGACGACCCGATCCGGGGCGTCGACAAAGACATCGGTCTGACGGCGACCGGCGTACGGCCGCTCTGCGAGGATTGTTCGTATCTTTGCCACCACAGCGGCGAACGTCCGAGAATCCCCGCATTCGATCGAATCGCGAGTGATTCTCAGACGGTCTATGTTCGGTATCGAAAGATCAGTTCTGATCGGTCGGCGGCGGGCCGAACACGTCGTTGCCGAAGTTCCGGTCGAGCAGGAACCCGAACCCGTACGAGAACCGGAAGCCGTTGCGCACGACCGCCAAAGGCAACGCCCAGAAGTTCGTGCCCACGTTCACCCGGTCGTCGGGCTTCATGAACAGGTCGGGCTGCGTGCCCTCCGCGATCGCCTTGAGGTTCACGCGGATCGTCGCCTGGCGGTCCGGGCCGACCATGCGCGTGATGTCCGTCCGGGCCGGGATCGCGATGCCCGTCAAGCCGCCTGCGGCGTCGATCGCACGCATCAGCGTCAAGCGACCCTCCGGCGGGAGCCCGTACACCCCGACCCGCACGACCTGGCCGGCCATGTAGATGTTACCCGAATCGGGCCTCGGCACGCGGATGATGTCGCCCGGACGGATCACCATGTTGACACTGGCATCGCCCAGAATAAGGGGTCGCATCGGGACGCGGATGACCCGTTGGGTGACCAACTGCCGGCGGGCCTGCTCGCCGCTCGCGGAGGACGCGGGGACGGGGGCGTCGGGCGCGACCAGCTGGGTCCATCGCCCGTCGGCGAAGATCCAGCGGTTGCCGCCCATTGCGGCGCCGCCGAGCGCGTTCGCGCCGTTGGACGAGGGGTATTCGATAAAGGCCGGCGGCGCCGACGCGGGCGAACGATCGGGCTCGACCAGATCGATCACCGGCGCGGGAGGCACGGCTTGGCCCGGCTGGGCGCTGCGACGGCCGCCGACCATGCTCATCGACGGCGCGGTCAGCTCGTCGATCAGGTCGATCAGGTCTTCGGCCGGCGGCTCGCCGTCCGGAGGCGAGCCCGCGGGGGGCGTCGGGACGCCCATCGGCTGGGCAGGCGGCATCGAGGGCGCGAAGGCGGGCGCGTTGCCGTTCGTTGGGAGTCCCTCGAACGAGGGGTCGAGCGCGATCTGGCGGATGACGTAGACATACGGGACCGACTCAACGAACCCGCCGGCCGTGTTGAGCGCCTCCAGGAGGCGGTAGTTGGGCGCGGGGACGAAGTACGGCCCCGGGGCGCCCACGGCGCCCATGATCGTGAAAGTCCGCTGGCGGGGGGAAATCAACTCGACCGTCACGAGGGGATTGCCGACCAGCGTGCTCATCCGCTGGCGGATGGCGTCCTCGACCTGCTCGACGGTCATCCCGCTGACGAAGACCTCGCCGAGCTGCGGCAGGCTGACCACGCCGCGGGGGTCGATCGAGCGGTCAAAGAGATCGGGTCGGCCCGTTGCGATCAGGTCATACGCCGTGATGCGGATGCCATCGCCCGGCGCCGTGCGGTACTCGGTGATCTCCGGGAGCATGTCCTCGGGCTGGATGTCGGTGTACTCGACGAACTGATCCTCGGGCCCCTCGATCGCGGCGATCCGCTCGAGGATGGGCACGGAGGTGGGGGTGTGCTCCCAGCGGCCGGTGACGCTGGGGTCGAGGAACGAATCGATCTCGCAGCCGGTCGCGCCGAGCGCAAGCACGAGGCCCGTGGCCGCGAGTCCGGCCCGGCGAGCGGCGTTGGGGGTGGTCGAGCGGCGCGATGGCTTGTCGTCATAAAGGAACACGAAGGCGACTCCCTGAAGCAGGCGCAATGGCCGGCGTCTCGATCCTGTGTGGCCCGCGGATCCGTTCCTGGACCTGTGGGGCCGGCACCCTAGCGCGGCGACCGTCGGCGGGCGCCCCGGCGCGGGACTTCCCGGCCGTCAGAGGCATCGACCGGACGGACGCGTCGACACAACGACCGCATGGCGGCCGCGGTTCGTCCCGTCGGCACGAATACCCGGCCGCCCAAGCGGACCGGATGCGATTCTATCGGTCTATCGCGCGGACGCCTTGAAGCCCGCCTGATCGCGCGGGCGCCCGATCGGCCGGACGGGTCTGACGCCTAGACTCCGCCGATGGATTCCCCGGCTTCATCGACGCCCGAGACGCCCGTTTCCGAGCCCGTGCTGGACGATGCGCTGAAACGTGCCGTGGCCCGGCACCCGCGCCCTGCGGGCGGCGACCCGATGCGCCGGGTGGACAAGCCGTTGGTCTCGCTCTCCGGCATGGTCGTCAACAACCAGGACGGCGGCAAAGACCTGCTCCGCACGAAAAAGAAACCGGCCTGGCTCCGCGCCAAGATGCCCGGCGGCCCGGGCTACACCAAACTCAAAAGAACGCTCTCCGAGAACCGCCTCCACACCGTCTGCGAGGAAGCCGGCTGCCCGAACATGGGCGAGTGCTGGGCCCGAGGCGTCGCGACGATCATGATCCTGGGCGACACCTGCACCCGTGCTTGCGGGTTCTGCAACGTCAAGACCGGCCGCCCGACGCCGATCGACAAAGACGAACCCCGACGCGTGGCCGAGCAGCTCGCGACCATGGGGCTCAAGCACGTTGTGATCACGTCGGTCAACCGTGACGAGCTCTCCGATGGTGGCGCCGGTGTCTGGGCCGAGACGATCATTCGCTCGCGCGAGGCCTGCCCGAACATGTCCGTCGAGGTGCTGATCCCCGACTTCGAGGGCTCGGCGCCCGCGTTGCAGATGGTCATCGACGCCAAGCCGCACATCATCAACCACAACATCGAATGCGTCCGCCGGATGTACCCGGCCGTCCGCCCGAGCGCCAAGTACGAACGCTCGATCGAACTGCTTCGGCGTGTGAAAGAACAGGGCGGCGTGGCCAAGACGGGCATCATGGTCGGCATCGGGGAGAAGGACGAAGAAGTCCTGTCCCTCATGGACGACCTCGTCGAGCTGACGAGCAAGCACTCGGGCCCGACGCCCGGCGACCCGTGCGACATCCTGACGATCGGGCAGTACCTCCAGCCGACGCTGAACCACCTGCCGATCGACCGGTGGGTGCATCCGGACACGTTCCAGATGTACCACGAGGAAGGGCTGAAGCGCGGGCTGAAGGTGGTCGAGTCGGGGCCGTTGGTCCGTTCGAGCTACCACGCGGACATGCAGGCGAACGCGCTGACCTCCATCGAGGCCGAGCGGGCGGGGACGGCCGGGTCGGTGGATGTCGTCAACCGTCTGATCCGCGACGCCGAGGCCTGAGCCGACGGCCTCCGCGTTACGCTCTTGTCGATGCCGACGCGCACACCCATCACACGATCGTTCGAGTGGTTGCTGACGCTCGGGGTCTTTCTGATCTTTGGTCAGGTGGGCATTTTCATCGCGCTGCTTCAGGAGGAGCCGCCGGGGTGGATGTTCCTGTTGGTGCTCTGGGGTTCTTCGGGCCTGATCGCCTTGGGTTGGTCGTACGCGATCAACCGCCGCGGGTGGTGGTTCCTGCTGCTGGCGCCATTGATCCTCGTGCCCACGTTCGGCTTTCCCCGGCTGTTCCCGCTGCTGTTCGAGATGTCTTGGATGCAGGCGGGGGCGGATTGGCCGCCGGTCGCACGCGGTGTGTTTGCGGTCGTGACGGGCATCGTGTCGGTCTCGCTGGGCTTTACGTGCGTGATCATCTATGTCAGCCGGGCGGAGCGTGCCGCGGCTGAGTCGCGTGCTGAACTCGACGTCGCCGCGCGCATGCACGATTCGCTCGTGCCGGACATCGATCATCGTTCGAGCGGCGTGGAGGTGCGGGCCCGCTCGACGCCCTCGAGCGATATGGGCGGCGATCTGGTGGACCTTCTGCATCGGGGCGGCCGGGTTGATGCGCTGCTGGCCGATGTGTCGGGTCACGGCGTCGGCGCGGGCGTGGTCATGGCGATGCTCAAGGCCGCGATGCGCACGCGTCTGCACACCGATCGCGGCTCGGGGCGCGACCTCGGCGCCCTCGTCAATGATCTCAATCGCGTGGTGTATGAGCTGACCGAGCCGGGGATGTTCGTCACCGGCGTGTGGGTCCGCGTCGAGACGGGCGGCGCCTGGCGGCTGACGCTGGCTGGTCATCTGCCCGCGCTGCTGTACCGCGCGGGCCAGAGCGTGGTCGAACGCGTCGAGAACGACAGCCTTCCCCTGGGTGTCGTCGAAGATGAGGCGTTTGCCGAGACGGAACTGCGTGTGGAGCCGGGCGACACGCTGCTGCTGATCACCGACGGCCTGACCGAGGTGTTCGACGGATCGGGCGCG
>JBCBZM010000153.1:0-1655 GCA_039815345.1 Planctomycetota bacterium
CCTCGGCGTCGACGACGAGTTCCGTTCCGGGCTCGTGGACGCCCCATTTGACCATCGCGAAGCAGACGGGCGTGGCGCCGAGCATCGGGCTGACGGCGCTGCTGGTGACGGCGCCGATCGGATCGTCGCTTTCGGCCTTGCGGATGGGCGCGCCGGTGATCGGCTGCCGCGGTTGGCCGTCGGCTTCGTAGGCGGCGTCGCCGGTGAGGCGCAGGGCGACGAGCGTGCGTTTGGGGTGCCCGAGCGAGTGCATGCGTGCGACAATTTCCTGGCCGAGATAGCAGCCCTTGGTAAAGCTCACACGATCTTCAAGCAGGCCGGTCTCGGCGGGGATGGAATCGGGGCCGAAATCGAGATTGAACAGCGGTCGGCCGGCCTCGATGCGGGCGACGTTGAACGCATGCCAGCCGATGGGGCGCAGGCGGAACCGTTCGGCGAGCGGTGTGAGCGTGCCGGCCTGTGCGGCTTCGCTGTCGAAGCGCGCTTGCAGGAGCGCGTCCCAGACCGCCGGCGCGTGCTCGGCGCGCATCGACAACTCGAACCCGGTCTCGCCGGTCGCGTCGTCGCGCTCGGCAATGAACTCGATGTCGGTGTCGGTGAGCTTTAGGACGCAGTGGCATCCGGGCGCGAGCGCGGTGGGGTCATCGCCCGCGATTGTCGTGGTCAGGTGTTCGAGCAGTGCGGCGGCGGTGGGGCCGTGCAGGCTGAAGCGGTGACGCTCGGCGGAGCAATCGGTGATCTCGGCGTCGTCCATGATGAGGAACGCGTCGAGCGATTGAACGGTGGCGGCCGCGCTGTGGGCGTCGAGGTCGAACAGGAGGCGGTCTTCGAGCGCGAGGACACGGAGATCGGCGTCGATGCGGCCCTTGCGGTTGAGCCAGAAACTCGAGCGGGACTCGTGCGGTTGCAGATCTTTGAGTTCCTGCGTGAGCATGTTGTTGAGGAACGAGATGCGGTCCGCGCCGGTGATTTCAAGGGTTCCTCGGTCCGGCCGATCGAGCAGGCCGCAGCCCTTGCGGATCGCGGCGTATTCGAGGTCGATTTCGTCGGTGACGAGTTGGGGGAGTTCGATGTTGGCTTCGGGCGGGCCGTAGACGATCAGGTCGGCGCCGAGTTCGAGCAGGTGTTGTCGCACGGGACTGGGCGCGGCCATGGGCGTGTCTCCGGGGGTGGTCGGGTGGACGTTCGATGGTAGAGCCGGCGTGGAGTCGGGTGGTCGGTACGATGTTGGGCCCCGCACGGCGGGAGCGTGGATGCCGACCCGCGGACTGATGTCCGAGGCATGAGATCCGAGGACTCAGAAGAGGAGCTTTCCGTGGCCGATCTGAACGTTGACTTGTTGCGTCGTCTGTGCGAGACCCCGGGCGTGCCCGGTCGCGAGGAGCGGGTGCGGGCGCTGATCGAGAAGGAATCCAAGGGGCTGTTCGACGACATGGAAGTCGACGCCATGGGCTCGCTGATCTGCCGGCGGTACCCGCGGCCGGCGTCGAAGAGCGGCGCTAAGAAAAAGACGCGGGCCAAGGCCAAGCCCGTCGACGGCGCGCCGGTGGTCATGGTCCTGTGCCACATGGACGAGATCGGGTTTTATGTTTCGTCGATCGACGACAACGGGTTCTTGTACCTGAACCCCGCCGGCGGGTTTGATCCGCGGAACC
>JBCBZM010000016.1:0-36935 GCA_039815345.1 Planctomycetota bacterium
ATCGCGCGGGTCGGACCAGCAGCGGGATCGGTGCGGGCGTGCGCCAGGTCTCCGGCGGAGGCGTCCACCAGAGCGCATCGCTCGGTGTGGGCGGCGTGGGCCAGCGGATCGGCGCGTCGAGTTCGATGTGTTCGACCTTGGCCCACGACGGCCGATCGAGGGCCGAGCGTGCGGCTTCGATGCTGTCCGCATCGGGTGCGGCCTTGAGCAGATACACCGCCGAACCGCCCGAGGCCAGATGCCGAGCCGTCTCGCCCGACGCGTCGAGATCACCCACGGCACGGTCGTCCTCGACCCACCCTCGTTCGGCTGGCTGCCGCCGAAGCTCGAAGCGGCTCGGCAGGGGTCGGCGTGTCGCCAGCAGCCCCGGGTTGGCGGTGGGGGCTTTGCTGTTGGGTCCCGTACCCGGCGCGTCGACGATCAGCAGCGAGAGCTGTGCGAGACGCCGCTGCTGGGTCATGTCTTCCGGGGCGTCGCTTTGCTGAGCGGTATCGGCCGCGGAAACGACCTGCCAGTCGGAGCCACGGCGCGGCTCGGCGTAGACCATCCGATCGAGCGCGGGCGCGGTGCGATCGGGCCGATGCGTTGTCAGACGGAACGCGAGTCGGCCTTCGAGGGCCAACTCGGCGGCGCGGTTGGCGTTGACGACGACGCGCGCAACGCTCGGCGTCGCGGCTTGGGCTTGGGAGATTGCCGCCCGGTCGAACGCCATCGACGCCGGCGGCAAGGCCGCGGTTTCCAGCGGCGAGGCTGCCCGCATACTCGATGCGATCGACTCCGAATCGAACACGAAGCCCTGCTCGGTCGCGTTGAGATCGGAGGCATCGGCGATGATGAGCGGCTGCTCGGGATCGGCGAGGTTCGACGCCGTGCGCCCGACGGCGATCGGTCCGTCTTCGGCGCCGGGCGATGCGGGTGATGAAGGCGCCATCGGCGTCGTGGTCGGCCAGAGCGCGACGGCCAACGCGAGCGCGGCCGCGACGCCGACCACCGGGCCCGCCCACGCGGCGGTTGTGCGCAGCAGCCGACGGCCCGGCCGACGCGAGCGGTGCGCCGTCTCGGCCATGTCGTAGTGCAGCGCCGCGAGTTCTTCGGGCGAGGCGGCGCCGATCGGGGCTTCCGTTGCCGGCGGAGCGCTGGCGTCGGTGTTCGCGGCCGCCTGCAACGCCGCGGCGACTAGCCCCGAAGGCGCGGCCGGTGTGGGCGTGGTCCGCAGCCGTCGGGCGTCGGCGGCCATCGCGTCGAGCGTGCGCGCCAGCGGCGGATCCTGAGCCAGCGTTGCGCGCACGCGGGCCGTGTCGATCGAGCCGAGTCGCCCCTCGGCGTACGCCGCGATGTCGTCGTCGTGCAGCCCGAGCCTCGACGCCCGCGACACCAGCTCACGCACCGTCGCGTCGAGCGTCGTGGCTTCGGCCGGGGGCCGCGGGCGAGATGGATCATTCGGCGTGGGCATCGGGTGGAATCGTGATCCGGGTCGAAAGCGCTGCACAGACTCGGGTTGGCGGGATGGAACCGGCGGGAACGACTGCAACGTAAGGAATGCGAGAAACAACAGGGATGATCGGTCGGCGGCCTTCGGAATCGAACGGCCTCTGCGAAGCCCAACCAGAGAGTGAGTCGCCCGAACCGCCCGACGGGTTCCAAGTGTTCCGCTCGGACCCTTCGGCGGCCTGTCACAGCCCGATTTTCGGACCCAAGCCAACCAAGCCTACGGCGAAGGCCCCCCAGACGCCCCCGCATCGGGTGAGCTGCGGCGGTCGGGCTCCGGCGAACCTCCCTCCGCCGCCGCTCGAAAGGCGATCCTCGCGCGAAAGAGCCGGCTCTTGATCGTCCCCACAGGCACATCGATCGCTTCGGCGATCTGCTGGTAGTCCATGCCCAAGACGTCCCGCATCACCAGCACCGCCCGGTGGTCGTGGGCCAGCCGATCCAGCGCGTCCTGCACGCGTTCACCCGCGGCCGAACGCGACTCGGCCGAGACGATTGCGTCGTGATCCGGGCCGGCGTCGGGCGCGGCCAGCAGGTCGCGCCCCGGCACGGCGCCCGAGCCGCCCTCTCCGCCGACCGGCGCGTCGAGGGATGGATGCCGGCGCCGACCCTCGCGGCGGAGGTGGCTGATCGAGACGTTCATCGCGATGCGGTAGGCCCAAGTGCTGACCCGGGCCCGGCCGTCGTAGCGGTGGAGGCCTTTGATGAGCTGGATCATGACATCCTGCACCACGTCGGCCGCGTCCTCACGCCGGCCGACCATGCGGTAGGCAACGGCGAAGAGGCGGTCTTGGTAGCGCTCCAGCCACTCGCTCAGCGCGGCTTGGTCCCCCTGTTGAGCCCGGGCGACAAGGTCGCGGTCACGCTGATCATCGGGATCGCGGTCCGGGGTCGCAGTCTGTCGCGGCTCGGGCGGCATGCGTGCCGATGGTAACTCCTTTCCCCTATCGTCCCGTATGACCACCAGCAAGTACGACACGTACCAATCACCCCTCGCCTCGCGCAACGCCTCGCCGGCGATGCTGAAGATCTGGTCGCCCCGGCACAAGTTCAACACGTGGCGCCGGATCTGGCTCGCGGTCGCCGAAGCCCAGCAGGCTTGCGGGCTGGATATCAGCGATGAGCAGATCGCCGAGCTGCGATCGGTCGTGGAGCGCGGCATCACCGACGCCGAGCTGGAACGTGCGGCCGAGCTGGAACGCGAGCTGCGGCACGACGTGATGGCGCACGTGCACTGCCTGGGCGAGTCGGCGCCGAAGGCGAAGCCGATTTTGCATCTGGGGTGTACGAGTCAGGATGTGGTGTGTAACGCGGATTTGCTTCTGCTGTACGAGGCGACGGAACTCATCGACTCGAAACTGTCACGATCGCAATACCGCCTTGGTGAGTTCGCTGCAGCGACCGCAACAATCCCGACGCTGGGGTTCACCCACTATCAGCCTGCGCAACCGACAACTGTTGGACGGCGTGCCGTGGGCTGGGCGTATGACCTTTGGGTCGCACGGTATTGCATTAGCAAATCAGGAACGCAGTTGGGGGGGCACACGCTGCTGCGCGGGCTCAGAGGTGCGACAGGAACTCAAGCGTCGTTCCTCGCGCTCTTCGACGGGGATCGCGATCGCGTCGATAACTGTGAGGCGGCGTTCCTGGGGATGCTCCACCCCAAGGCGTGGTGGCACGACAGGACTAAGTCTCCTCCCGCGCAGCGACATAGCGAGGCGCTCGCCAACCTTGAGAATCGTATCGCTCGCCAAGGAGACAGCGCGTCCCCAAAGCTCGTAGATAAGTGGAAGCGACGCAGGGAAGAGTTGATCGCTCAGTCACCCGAGGAGTATGTGGCCGACTACTCGCGCAGTTTGTTTGGCGAGGTCACATTCGAGTATGTGGGCCAGACCTATCCCCGACTGCACGACACAATGGTTCTCTCAGGTCTCGCCTCCATCGCCTCCGTCCTCCACAAGATCGCCACCGACATCCGTCTGCTCAGCAACCGCAAGGAGATCGACGAGCCGTTCGGGGACAAGCAGATCGGGTCGTCGGCGATGCCGTACAAGCGGAACCCGATGCGGTGCGAGCGGATCTGCGGGTTGACGCGGTTCGTGATGAACCTGGTCGGCAACGCCTACGACACGGCCGCGACGCAGTGGCTGGAGCGCACGCTCGATGATTCGTCGAACCGGCGCCTGTCGCTGCCGGAGGCGTTCCTTGCGCTTGATGGCGCGCTCGACCTGATGCACAACGTCGCCAGCGGGTTGGTGGTGCACGAGGCGATGGTGCGGAAGAACCTGATGGCCGAGCTGCCGTTCTTGGCGACGGAGAACATCCTGATGGAGGCCGTGAAGGCCGGCGGGGATCGGCAGGACCTGCACGAGAAGATCCGCGTCCATGCGCAGGAAGCCGGCCTGCGCGTGAAGCGCGACGGCTTGGACAACGACCTGATCGAGCGGCTGCGCAACGACCCGGCCTTCGACTCTGTCAAAGACCGCCTCACCGACGGCGACCTGCTCGACCCGATGCAGTACGTGGGGCGATCGGTCGAGCAGGTGGAGCGGTTCGTGAAGGAGGTCGTCGAGCCGCTGCGGGAGGGGTACGCCGACGATCTCGCCAGGCTCGAAGAGAGCGAGCCGCGGGTATAGGGCGCGCTGGACTCGGACCCTTCCTGCTTCCTCTCCCCTTGGCGGAGAGGACTGAGGTGAGGGGTCTCCGGCTTCTCCGCCTGCTTCGTTGCCCGCTTCGTTGCTAGCTGGGTCGCTCGGTTTGGAGTGTTTGGAGCGGAGGGAAGTGGGGGGAGAACCCCTCACCCCGGCCCTCTCCCCCAAGGGGAGAGGGAGGAAGAGCGGGTCGGCCCCTGGTCTCTTACTTCACCTTGCTCCGCAGCAGGTACCGGTGCGGCGGGACCTCGTCGTCGATCAAATCGAAGTTGTTCGCCGTCAGCTCGTCGCTGTTGAGGTGGTTGAGGTACAGGTTGACCGGGCGGACGACGGCGAGTTCGTTGTCGTGCTTGACGATGACCTGCGCCTGGAGCTTCGAGGTGTCGGTCTTGTACCAGGTGCCGTTGGAGTAGCTCCACTTGACGCTGCGGTTCCACTGCTCGCGCGGGATGCGGACAGTGAGGACCTCGGCGTCGGGTTCGAGCTCGCGCCACTTGTTGATCGCGCGCTCGTTGAGGCGCTGGCGATCGTCGCCCGCGTAGCGGTCGGCGGGCATCTCGTTCTCGTTGATGATGAGTTGTTCGAGCGACTTGGCCCGCTGGGCGAGAGACTCCTTGAACGCGTCGACTTCGGCGCGCATCGCGGGGTAGTTCTCCGGGTCGACCGCTGCGTAGACGCTGAGCTTGGTCTCCGCCCACTCCATGCGCTGCGGGATGCCGCCGTTGAAGAAGCCGGGCTTCTGCTCGGCGACGGCTTCGTTGGCGTACTGGTCCGCCTCGGCCATGTCGGC
Source organism: Planctomycetota bacterium (assembly GCA_039815345.1). GTDB lineage: Bacteria > Planctomycetota > Phycisphaerae > Phycisphaerales > UBA1924 > JBCBZM01. The sequence goes on from JBCBZM010000016.1 coordinate 4,930, forward strand.
GCGGATGCCTTCGGGCAGCGCGGTCTTCTGCTGCTCGGCCTCGGCCATGAACTCGCCGTACTTGCTGAGCAGCCCGTTGCCCACGGCTTCGAGCCGCTGGCCCTCGTCCGTCGCCTGCTGCATCAGCGGCAGGTAGGTCTGCGCGTACGTCTGGAGCTCGGTCATCATCTGGTCGCCCACCTCCATCGCGGCGATGGCGGCTTCGGGACTCTGGGCGAAGCCCATGCCGTCGGAGTACATCCGCGCAAAGTCGCGCATCCGCTCGAGGTCGGCCTGCATGGTCGGGTAGCTGGCCGGGTTGATGAGCTGCGCCATGTACTGGCTCAGCGGGCGGAGCTTGGAGGCGTGGCCGCTCATGCGGGCCTCGTACTGGCTGAAGCGGAGGTTCTGCTCGGCGACGCCGCGGCCGTTCTTGGGCAACTTCACGAGCGAGTCGCGAGCGAAGCCCCACTTGCGCTGGGCGTTCTCGAGGGTCGCGATGCCGCTCGCGACCTCGCGGTGATCGATCGTGTTCTTGTCTTCGGTCGCTTCGAACCGGGCGACCATCTCGTCGAGGGCGGCCAGGTTGCCCTCGACCTCGTTGAGGTTGAAGCGGGCGGCGCGGAAGACCTCTTCCTGGCGATAGTCGAGACGGACGGTGTCGTCGGCCGGGGGCGCCGGCGTGGGGGGCGGCGCCGGGGTGTCGGCGTCGGCGGGCGTGTCGGCGGGCGCCGGGGCGGGCGTGTTCTTGCCGGCGATCTGATTCGCCAGCGCGTCGGCCTCGGCTTGGAGCCCGTCCAGCCGGGCCTGCATCGCCTGCACGGCCGGGTCGTCGGCGGGCAGGCCGGCGAGGGCTTCGCGGGCCGGGGCGAGGTTCACCGTCGCCTGATCCAGCCGCATCTTGGCCAGCCGGGCCTTGCTGCCCTTGGGCGTGCCCGTGCCGGCCGAGTCTTGAGCGAGCTTGAAGTTGGTCTCAAACCGGTCGAGGTACCGCCCGGCAAGATCGACCTGGGCGGCCTGCTCGGCAGTCAGGTCGGCCGCTGTCCACACGACCGAGGCCTGTGCGGCGCTCGGGCCCAGCGGCGCCGGGAGGAGAAGGGCCATCGGAATCGCCAGCGTGGCGACGCGGATCGTGCGTGGGTCAAATGGCATCGTGCTTCCCTCTTCCTTCCCCGAACAGACTGCTCGGAGGGTGTTGCGGACCGGTCACTCGTCGGCCCATCGGAACCGCTGAGATTCGCGTGGTCGGCCCTTCAGGCCCCTCAACGCGGGTTCCAACGGCTGTTCACAGCCTATCGACACGCCTTGCCGGCGCCATGAGCCGAGCGCGGAACAGACCCTGCCGGCGGCCAAGCCGGCGAGCAAACCGGCCAAACCGGGAGTGCATCACGATCGAAGGGATCCGTTCGGGCCCATCCTCGGAGAGGAGGTTCGGAGAGAGGAAACAGGACGCCCGGTTGACGCCCGGCGGCGGGGCCGCGAGACTTGCGGGCCGCGGTCGCCGCCCACAACGGCGAGCCGGGGAGCCGAGGACCCACCACAGCGCCCGGCGGCGCTGTCGATCGGACCAATGCCCCGGCCTCGAAACCCAGCGCCCCGGCGCCGGACCGATCCCAGAACCAGACTCACAGACAGACCCCGAAGCAGACCTACCCAGGAGCCATCCCATGGCCGCCAAAACCAGTGCAAGCGTCGGCGTCGGCGTCACCATCACGATCCTCAGCCTGCTCACGCTAACGCTGTTCGTGCTGACGCTCGTGTTCTACGGCCAGATGAATCGTGCCAAGCGCGACTTCCAGGCCGCTCAGGCGGATGTCGATCGGTTCATCCGCGCCGACGAGCGCGAGCGCGACGACATCCGCGTCATCGCCGACGCCGCGGGTGATGAAAATCAATCCGTCGTGGCGTACCTGCGCGACCAGCTCCAGAACACCATGGACCGCGTCACCGGTCTCCGCCGCGAAACGTTCGCCCAACTCGAGGGCAAGCTGGCGGGTGTGGATGGCGCCGGCCCGGCGACGCCGTTGCTCGAGGTTGTGTCCCAGCGTGACCGCGAGATCGACCGCCTGACCCGCGCCAAGGAGCAGGCTGAGTCCACCCGCGACGTAGCGCTGTCTGATCTCGGCGAAGAAGTCGAGAAGATCCGCGGGCTCAACGCCCGTCACGACGAGACCGTGGCCGCGCTCAACAGCGAGATCGCCCGGTACGAAGAAGAGGTCCGCATCTACCGAGAGGGCGTCGGCCGGGCCGAGACCGATTACATCCAGGCGCTCGCCAGCGAGCGGCAGGACGCGTCGGAGCGCGAATCGCAGCTCCGCTCGGAGCGTGACCGTCTCGAAAGCGAGAACCTGGTCCTGCAGGATCAGGTCCAGGCGCTCCGCGGCGAACGCAAGCAGGACATCTTCCGCGGTCAGCCCGAGGAAGCGCTCGTCGACGGCGAAATCATCGCGGTCAATCTCGGCGATCAGACTGTGTCGATCAGCCGCGGCAGCCGGGACAAGGTGGTTCTCGGCATGTCGTTCTCGGTGTACGCCGAGCCCACGGCCATCCGCCCCGATCCGGAGACCGGCGCCTACCCGCAGGGCAAGGCGTCGATCGAAGTGATCGCGGTGGACGAGACGTCTTCGACGGGCCGCGTGCTCTTCGAGCGCGCCGGCAACCCGATCGTGGCGGGCGATGTGCTCGCCAATCCGATCTACGACCCGACGAAGGTCTACCGCTTCGTGGTCTTCGGCAACTTCGACGTGAACCGCGACGCCCGCGCCACGCCGCAGGAAGCCGCCGAGATCCGGGCGCTGATCGAGGACTGGGGCGGCGAGGTGAGCGATGAGCTCACGGGCGACGTGGACTTCGTGGTGCTGGGCCGTCCGCCCGTGCTGCCGCCGCAGCCGCCGACCTCCGCGCCGATCGAGGTGCTCCAGCAGTACGTCCGTCTCAGCGAGGCGCGCCAGCGGTACGAGGCACTGCAATCGCAGGCCTCCTCCACCAGCGTGCCCCTGCTCAACGAGAACCGCCTGTACACCCTGCTGGGCCGGCGCGTCTCCGCGACGCGTGGCTACTGAGCCGAGCCGGAGTTCGCCGTGACGCAGGCTCCCGCGTCGCCCGACCTCGCGGCGGCGCACGCGATCGAATCGCACGCCGTCCGCCCGGCGGGCAAGAAGAAGCGCCGCGCGCCCGCGTGGACGCACGGCCTCGGCTACCTGGGTGTCCGCGCCGCGCTCACCCTGCCGCTGGCGGCGGGGCCAAGGGTGTCTTTGTCCGCCGCGCGCGACATCGGCCGCGCGTTCGCCGGTTCCAAGGCCAACCGCAAGCGGCTGCGTCGTGCCGCGACGGCGATCGGCTTCGTGCATCCCGAGTGGGACGGCGACCGCTGCACGGACTATGCGCTGCGCAGCTACGAGCATCTCTTTCAGCTCGCCGTGGAGGTCGCGCACACGCCGCGGCTGATCACGCCCGACGCCTGGGTCCGCCACGTCGAGATCGACAACATCACCGAGGCGATGCGCGCTTTGCAGAGCGATGGGCCGATGGTTCTGATCACGGGGCACTGCGGGAACTGGGAGCTCGTGGGCTACACGCTCTCGATGATCGGCTTCCCGATGCACGCGCTGTACCGCCCGCTCGACTCGGCGCCGTTGGACCGGTGGCTGCGCCGGACGCGAGCCCGCCGCGGGCTGACGCTGGTGGACAAGTTCGGCGCCGCCGAGCAGTTGCCGCAGGTGATCGATGCGGGCGACACGGTCGGCTTCGTGGCCGATCAGAACGCGGGCGACCGCGGGCTGTTCGTGCCGTTCATGGGTCGGCTGGCGTCCACGTACAAGACCATCGCGCTGCTCGCGATCCGAGCCCGGGCCACGGTGATCTGCGGATGGGCCCGGCGGCTCGTCGCCGGCGAAGCCGACGCGCCGGTGCGTGGCGGCTTCACCGCGGGTGTTGGCTCTGGGATCGGAGCCGGATCGGGCGAGATCGATCGCGGCTTCCGCTACCGCATCGAGATCCCCGACGTCATCCGTCCCGAAGACTGGGAATCGCAGCCCGATCCGCTGTTCTACCTCACAGCCCGGTACCGCCGGGCGATCGAGTCCATGGTCCGGTCGGCGCCGGATCAGTACCTGTGGATGCACCGAATATGGAAGAGCCGGCCGCGGCACGAACGGGCCGGCAAGCCCTTCCCGCCGGGCCTGCGGGACAAACTCGCGGCCCTGCCGTGGCTGACCCAGGCCGACGTGGACGCGATCGTGGACCGGTCGGACCGAGACACGGCGTTGCTCGCCGAACTTGGTGTGGACCGCCTGCCGTAAGCACGCGGCGGACGCGAGCAAGACGAAAGAACGGCGTCCGTACGGCATACCCCGCGCCCCGTCATCGGACGCGCAACAATGCAGCAGCGAAGAGAACGCGGGCGGCAAGCCCGCACCGATCAGCACACTAGGAGCCCGAGACATGCCAGACACAACGACAGACGGACGCTCGGTGCTCGACGGCGCCCGCATTTTGCTTGTGGACGACGACCGCGACGTGCTCGAATCCATGGCGGCGGCCTTCGAGACCGAGGGCGCCGACATCATGATGGTCGGCGACGGGAACTCGGCCGTCGAAGCCTGTCTGGAAGAAGAGCCCGACCTGGTCGTGCTCGACATGATGCTCCCGGGGCGTTCGGGCTTCTTGGCGCTCGAACGCATCAAGGGCCGCGAGGACAGCCCGTTCGTGATTATGGTGACAGCCAACGAGGGCAAGCGGCACCAGGCGTACGCCGAGCAGATCGGCGTGGACCGCTATCTTCAGAAGCCGATCCCGCTGGCCACGCTGCTCGATACGGCGGCCGAGTTGTTGAACTCGCGCGAAGACGACTGAACGACGACCGAAAGAAGCCCGCCGATGCCCAAACGCCAACTCGTGCTGATGAACCCCGCCGACGACGGCGCCATGGGCTCGATGGGCTCGCCCGGCGCGTTCCAGCGCGCGCTCGAACCGTTCAACACCGCGCCCGACGGCGGCGAACGCAGCACGGGCACACTCCCGCTCTTCGGCCCGGGCATCGTCGTCGAGATCCCCCTAGGCCAGGAGAACCTCACGCAGGCGCTCATCACCGTGACCGATCAGGACATCGCCTGGCCCGTGCTCAGCCGGATGTGCCGCGAACTCGGATGGAAAATGATGGACGTCGGCACCGGCCAAACATTCGGCTAAACCGCGCGTTGCTGCAGGCCGACGAGGAACACGACCATGCCCACATATGTCTATGAAATCCTGGACTCCGAAGGCGAAGGCACGGGCGAGTGGTTCGAGCGGGTGCAGACGATGCGCGAGCCCGCGCTCAAGAAGCACCCCGAGACCGGCGCCCCCGTCCGCCGTGTGCCCCAGCGCCCAACATCGCCGGCAAGTGGTCGGAGATGAAAGCCAAGAGCACGCTGAGCGACAAGAACCTCGATCGGCTGGGATTCACCAAATACCAGCGCAAGGGCGAGGGCTACATGGAACGCACGGCCGGCAACTTCGGCCCCCAGACCCTCGGCGGCGACGACTGAGCGTCGAAGGAAAACCAGAACAAGGGGTCACTCAGAGACCTCTATGTTTCAGGGTCTTTCGGTACCCATGTCGGCGCCAACGCCACGAGCGCGAACAGCATCGCGGCCGTCTGCTGGTTGACCTGCACACAATCGAACACACCCACGCACCCCAGCCCGACGAGCGCCATCGCCACCGGTGCGCAGCGCGTGGGCCCGCGCACGGCGCCCAACAAGACAAACGCCAAGCCCGCGCCGAGCCCGGCAGCGCCGATCAGCCCGCGCGTTGCGAGCGCGTGCAAGTACGCATTGTGCGCGTGGCCGTGCAGCGTGTAGCGGTCGGGCGCCAGGCCCTCGGCTTCGGCGTGGTCGGCGCACCAACTCCGATAGCCGCCCGCGCCGACGCCCGCGATCGGTTTCTGAGTGAACGCCTCGAAGGCCCAGGCGTTGAGCAGCAGGCGCATGCCGGTGTCGGAGCGGAAGTCTCGGTCTTCGATCGCTTGCGCGACTTCGTCGTAGCCGGCCCGCGCACGATCGGCGATGCGCGCTCCGGCGGCCAGCCAGACACCGGCGCCCAGCACCGCGGCGCCCACGCCCACGAGCAGCAAGCCCCGCCATCGCGCGCGCCCGTTGGTGTCGGCGTGGCTCGGCGCGAGCACGAACCAGAGACCACCGATGGTCAGCACGCCGAGCGACGCCAGCCAGGCGCCGCGCGTGCCGGTGAGGGCGATGCCGGCGAGTGTGATCAGCACAAACGCGCCGATGCCCACGCGAGTCAGGCCCCGACGTGTGATGGCCCAGCCGACGCACAGCCCGAGCCCGCCCGTCAGCAGCGAGCCGCCGACGACGGGGTCCCACCAGCCCGAGACCCGGCCGGGCTTTCGGCCCCAGTCGATCGCTTCGATGCCGAATCGCACGCCCGCGAGGTGCGCGGCTTGCACACCGACACCGATCAGCAGCCCGAGCAGGAGCGCACGCAGCAGCACCTTTCGATCGGCGAGCACGGGCCAGATCAGGAGCGGCAGCAACGCGAAGCGCGCGACGCCGAACTCATCGAGCCAGGCCGACCGGTCGGGCGCCCAGACGTACGACACGCCGCCGACGAGCAGCCAGACGCCGATCGCGAGCATGTGCGGCTGGAGCAGCAGGGCGCCCCAAGCGTGCACCAGCCTCGGCGCCCGGATCAGCGAGACGATCGCGACGGGCAGGAGCGCGAACTCCATGACACTGGTCGGGAGCGTGAGCATCGCCAGACCGATCGAGGCCGCCCAGAGGTGCAGCCGGTAGCCGACGGGGTCTTCGGTGCGTTGGCGCCGCCACGCCGAGCCGCCGGGCTCGGGATCGACGAGGCCGAGGCGCCACCGCGGGACGGCGCCATGAGGCGTGGTTGAGGGGCGGGGTTCGGTCACGCGGCGATCTTCTGTTGACGGGCGGCGTACAGCAAACAGGCAGGATGCGCGCTGAGAGCACGCCATAACAGCATTCTGTTAGGTGTGCAAACGGATTTCGCGGCCCACGTCGAAGCCTTTCCGCACCGCGGTGGTTCAAACTGTGGGTAAACCACATCCGTAAGTGGAACATAGGACGGCGGGATTCCGACGAATACGCTGTCAGCAGGGACGCCGGCGCCGCGCCGACGGCTCACCGAGCGGGCCTTAGTGATCGGAGCGATCAGCGATGCAGGACATCCGGCGTGTGCTCCGCCAGGCGGCGGGACGGCTGTTGGTCATGGGCTTCTTCAACTGGCTCGCGTGGTCGCTGTCGGCGGCGCTGGCGGCGGTCATCGTCGCTCGGTTGCTCGATCGGCTTGTCGGTCTGGCGGTGGATTACACGCAGGTCGTCTGGATCGCCGCCGTGAGCGCGATCGTCGCGGCGCTGATCGGCGCTCTGGTGACGCGTCCGCGCGAGGCGGCGGTGGCGCGCGTGGTAGACGAGAAGGCGAACCTCAACGAGTCGCTCTCGACAGCGCTCTTTGTAGAGAAGGACGAATCGGCCTGGTCGCGAGCGGTCATCGAGACGGCGGGCTCCCGCGCGTCGGGTGTGAAGGTCCGCAGCGCGCTTCCGATCGAGGCGCCCCGGCGTTGGCCCGCGCCGATGTCGCTGGCGATGGCGTTGGTGGTGATCTGGTTCGCGGTGCCGGCGCTGGATCTATCGGGCAACCAGGCCGAGGCCGCCGAGCGTGAGCGGACCATCGAGGAAGCCGAGCGCGTGGAGCAGGAAGTCGCCGCGGCCGAGGAACGCATCGAGGAACTGCTCGACAAAGCGGGCCTGACCGAAGGCGAAGGCGACGAGATCGAAGCGCCCACGGCCGAAGACCTCAAGAAGCCGGTAAAGCCCGAAGAGATCCGCCGAGCAGCGATCAAGCGGATGACCAACCTCGGCGATCGCTTGGCCCGTGAGGCCGACGGCGAGAAGGCCAAGCAGATCGAAGCGCTCAAGGACCGCCTCGCCAAGCTGCGCCAGCCGGGCCCCGGCCCGCTCAATGAGATGTCGCGCTCCATGGCCCGCGGCAACTTCGCCGGCGCCAAGGAACGCCTCGAACAACTCGCCGAGCAGCTCGCCCAGGGCGAGCTCAGCGAGCAGCAGCAGCGGCAGCTCAAGCGGCAGTTCGAGGGCATGGCCAAGCAGCTCGACAAGCTGGCCGAGGACAAGCAGCAGCTCGCCGAGGAACTCAAGAAGGCCGGCGTGGACGCCAAGAAGGCCGAGCAGCTCGCCCAGAACCCCGAGCAGATCCAGCAGGCGCTCGAGCAGCTCCAGAACATGTCGCCCGAGCAGATGGAGCAGCTCGTCAAGGAAGCGCAGGCCCAGCAGATGGCCAGCCAGCAGCTCAGCAACATGGCCGGCGCCATGTCGCAGATGGCCCAAGGCCAGAGCGAGCAGGGCATGAACCAGGAGGGCATGGAAGGCATGGACGGCATGGGCAACGAGCTCAGCGAGGCCGAGTCACTCCAGCAAGACATGCAGTCGCTCGACGCCGCGATGGATCAGGTGCAGCAGCAGCTCACGCAGATGGGTCAGGGCATGGGCGAGCAGGAATGGGGCCAATGCCAGGCCGGCGAGGGTCAGGGCCTCGGCCTCGGCGAAGGCCCGGGTAGCTATTCGCAGGGTCTGTCGCAGTCGCAGGGCCTCGGTTCGGGCGGCCCGGGTCAGGGCCAGGGCGCCGGGCCCGACGAGCAGGCCGCCGACTTCGTGCTCGAAAAAGAGAAGGCAAACGTCAAGACGGTGGGCGGCCCGATCATCGCCAGCCGGCTGGTCTACGGCGATCAGGTCCGCGGCGAATCGGTCGCCGAGTTCTCCGAAGCCGTGAGCGCCGCGCGGGTCGAGGCGTCGGACGCGATCGAGACCAACGTGGTGCCGCGCGAGCTGCACGGCGCCGTGAAGAGCTACTTCGGCACGCTCGAACGCAAGGCCCGCGAGAACGCGATCGATCCGGCGGACAGGCCCGCCGCTCCGCCCGCGCCCGACGCGGAGGACGCGGGTTGAGCGCACGGCTCGGTCTCGCCGCCGTCGCATCGTTCCTCTTGCTCTGCTTTGCTTCGTGCGCCGAGCGCGATCCGCGCCCGACCATCACGCTGTATTCCAGTGTCGATGACTACGTGCTGCGCGAGGTTGTCGCGGCCTTCGAGGCGCAGACGGGCATCGCCGTAGACGTGCTGGGCGATACCGAAGCGACGAAGACCTTCGGCCTCGTGGAGCGGTTGCTCGCCGAGCGCGAAAGCCCGCAGGCCGATGTGTGGTGGTCGAGCGAGCCGTTCGGCACGATCCGGCTCGATGATGCGGGCGTGTTTCGCTCGTACCCGCCCGGGGCGCCGGCGGGCTGGCCCGAGACGCTCGTCGGGCCCGAGGCCCGCTGGATCGGCCTCGCCGAGCGCGCGCGTGTGATCGCGTACAACACCGAACTCGTCGATGAAGCCGACGTCCCCACGCGCCTGCGTGACCTGATGGACGACGATTGGCGAGGCCGCGTCGGCATCGCCCGGCCCGAGTTCGGCACGACGCGCGGGCACGTGGCCGCGCTCACCCACGCCGTGGGCGCCGAGGCGACGCGTGTGTGGCTCGAGCGGCTGGTGGGTTCGCGGCTGCGCGTGTACGACGGCAACGCCGCGGCCGTGCGCGCCGTCGCCCAAGGCGAGATCGCGCTCTGCCTGACCGATACCGACGACGTGTGGGCCGGGCAACGCAACGGCTGGCCGGTCGCACTCGTCTACGAAACGATCGACGACGCCGAGACCATCGCCGGGTTGGATACCCGCGCGGGCGACCTGCCTTCGCTCGGCGCGCTCGTGCTGCCGAACACCGTGGCGCTGGTCGGTCAAGACGACAACCCCGAGGCGGTCGAGTTCGTCGCGTGGCTGCTCTCGGGCGAGGCCGAGCGGATCATGGCGCGCAGCGACTCGCGGAACATCCCCGTCGATGCCGAGGTGCTGGCCGAGTTCGCCGAACTGGCCGTGCCGACGCCGTGGCGTGTGGACCTGCCCGTGGTCGCCCGCGCGATGCCTCAGGCGATGGGCGTCGCGGCGTCGGCGCTCGACTGATGGGCCCGCTCGCGGCTCACCCCTACTATCGCCGCATGACCAGCGCACCGCCCCAACCGGCCCATCTCCGCGAACTCGTCTCCGGCCTCGCCGGCCCGGTCACGACCATGCGCCACGACCTGCACCGGCACCCCGAGTTGAGCTACGAGGAACAGCGCACCGCCGGTGTGGTGGCGCGCGAACTCGAAGCCGCGGGCGTCGAGGTCAAAGCCGGCATGGCCGGCGGCACGGGTGTGCTGGGGTATCTGCCCGCAACGATTCCCGGTCGCGAGGGCGCACCGTCTGTCGCGCTGCGGGCCGACATGGACGCGCTGCCCATCACCGAAGACACCGGCACGCCCTACGCCAGCGAGACGCCGGGCGTCATGCACGCCTGCGGGCACGACGGGCACACCGCGATGCTCGTCGGCACGGCCCGCGCGCTCGCGCAGGTCGAGCACCGTCCGAACCCGGTCACGTTCGTGTTCCAGCCCGCCGAAGAAGGCGGCGCCGGTGGCAAGCGCTTGTGCGACGAGGGCGCGCTGCTCGGCGCCGAGGGCGGCGGCATCGGCAACCCTGTCGGGCGCATCTTTGGCTTGCACGGCTGGCCCAACGTGCCTGTCGGCACGGTTGCGTCGCGCCCCGGGCCCTTGCTGGCCGCGGTCGATGACTTCGATGTCACGATCCGCGGCGTCGGTGGGCACGCGGCCTACCCGCACCTCGCCAAGGACCCCGTCGTCGCGGCCGCTGGTGTCGTGCAGGCGCTCCAGTCCATCGCCAGCCGCGGCGTCAGCCCGGTCGACGCGGTCGTCTGCACCGTTGGCTCCATCCACGCGGGTAACGCCAACAACGTCATCCCCGACAGCGTGCGCCTGACCGGCACCATCCGCACGCTGCGCGCCGAGACCCGGCGCCTCGCGCGCGAACGTTTCTACGAAGTCGCCGAGTCGGCCGCCCGCGCGCTTGGCTGCCGAGCCGAGATCGACTGGCACGAGGGCTACCCCGTCACGACCAACGACGAGGCCGCGACCGAGCGCTTCTTCGACATCGCCCGTGCCACCCTCGGCGAAGACCGCGTCCAGCTCTTCCCCGAGCCCGGCATGGGCGGCGAGGACTTCAGCTACTACGGCCAGCACGTGCCGGCGTGCTTCTTCCTGTTGGGCTTGCTGCCCAAAGGCGCCGACCCGGCCGCCGTGCCGCAACTGCACCAGGCGCAGTTCGATTTCAACGACGATGCGATCGCGACCGGCATCGAAACGTTCTGCGCGCTGGCGCTGGCGGAGTAATCACGCCAAAGGCACATGGATCGCCGTGAGCAACTCCTCCGGCGCCGTGCTCTGCGGATCATTGAGATACACCTCGTACACCGGCCGATCCGCGGGCTCTCGGCCGAGCTTCGGCAGCTCCGTCGGCAGCCAGTTCGAGTACAGCCACTGGTACGCCTCGTCGAGCCGTTGGTACGGGCCCTTGAAGACGCCGACCGCACAGTCGCCGCCATCGAGTTCGATCACGCGCACGCCCGCGGCTTCGTCGCCCGTGAACGCCGGGCCGCAGGTCATGCAGGCATCCGACCGCAGCGTGTCGGCCGCTTGCGAGCGCGGGTCGTCGTAGTACACGCCGATGGCTTCCGTGTTGGCGCCCAAGGGCCCGCTGGCCGCGGCCCAGCCGTAGAGCCGCTCGAAGACGGGGCCGATGTCGTGGTACGACCCGATGTGCCGCATCGCCGCGAGGCGCCGCGCGGGTGTCTGCTTTATCTCGACTTGCATCATGGGATTGGTCTCCATCATCAGGGGGACGAAGCGGTTGATGGCATCATCGATGCCAAAATGAATGCGTGAGGGCGCCGGCGGGAACTCGATCGACACCGAGCCGGCGTACTCGGCGCGGTACGCGCTGGGCGAGCGGCCGAAGTGCCTGGTGAACGCGCGGGTGAACGGCTCGTGCGCCTCATACCCGGCGTGCAGCGCGATGCACACGATCTGTTGATCCGTACGCGCCAACTCCTCGGCCGCGCGTTCGAGTCGAAGCCGACGCACCAGCGCCGCGGGCGACTCGCCGGTCATGGCGGCGAACAGCCGAGAGAAGTGGTACCGGCTCAGGCTGGCCGCGGCCGCCAGTTCCTCGGGCGTCGCCGGCGCCCTGGCGTCATCGGCCACGCTCGCCTGCGCCAGCCGAAGCGCCCGGCGAACGCGGGCCCGTAGATCGAGTGCGGTCTCGTGTCGCATGGAGGGCATTGTGCCGACCGGGCGCGGCGGGGCTTGACTGTTTGTGCGGAAACTTCAGTCGTTGGCCGGCGGGTCGCCCAGAGCGGGATGCCGGAGACAACGAAGGATCCGCTCACGCTCTTCGTCGTTGGCGAGTTCGAGCCGCGAACGCAGGTGCGGCGCCCACGCGCGGGCCGTCGCATCATCGAGCACGCCGAAGCGATCCGCGAACGGTTCCGTGACAGGGTCATGGAACCAAGGCCCCGTTGGTGACAGGAGCTGTTCGACGTCCGCCGAGCTTGTGTTGTCGAGCAGGATCTGCCGCCATACGCGTCTGACCGATGACGCGATCTCTCCGCGGCGCAGGGATGAGACAATTCGACCCTCATCCCGACCGAGCGTCAATCGACACCGCAGCATATGCACCGCGAGCATGTGATCCCGTTCGTCGGCACTCCGCGCGAGATCGATCGCTTGATCGACCAGCCAGTCTCGAAACTGAGGAGCCGATCCAACGCGCTCGCCGCGGACCCGCTCGGCGACCCACATGTCGCGCACACGGTAGTACCACAGCCACAGATCCTCGGCAAACTCCATCGCCCGCGCTGCCGGCGTATCGGGCGACCGCGCCCAACGCAGCAAAGCATCCAGCTCGGCCGGCTGCGGTTCGACGGCCATGATTGAGCGCACCGCCGCGTCTGTCACGGCATGCTGGAGCAACGGCGACACTGACCCGATCTCGTCCGCCCACCGCATCACCTCCGAGGCCCCCGTCGCGATGCCCGGGAAATGCACCCGTCGGGCAAAGGCATCCACCACCGCATCCCCCAATGGCGGATGTCGGCGGCCAACATCCATCAGCAGTGACTCGATCGATTCATCGGGAAAGTCGATCGACGGCAGCACCTCGAATCCGAATGCCGCGACCGCCAGATCGTCGGAGTGAAGCCAGGCCCGGACGCTCGCCGACCATGCCGGCCCGCCCGCGATCATCGTGTCGAGATCGAACGGCGGCGACAGCTGCGGGGGTCCTTCCGCCAAGATCAGCGCCGGCCTGAGCCCAATCGGTACCTCACGCCGCCGCCAACGCGGGGCCCACGAGTCTCTGGAGCTACGGGAGTACCACACCCTGCGCGGCCGGCTCTGCCCTGCGGCCAGCATCGACGCCCGCACCCATTGGCTCGGGGACCCGCCGTCACCCGACGGCGCCCGCGGCGCGATCACCACATCGCGGTGGGCAAGTTGCGCGACGACCGCGCGGGTGTACCGGATGGAGGTGTACGCCGTTCCGTCCGCCAAAAGAACGCCCGCCTGCGGCTGCGCAACGCTGATCGCCTTCGTGGCCCACGCGCAGCGGCGCGCACACTCGGGCCGAGATTCAAGCAAGCGGATGCCCCGGAACGTCAGCAAGTCGCGCGCCTCCGGCCGCAACCGGCGCCGATCCAACTCGTTCCACGTCACACCAAGCGGATCGAGCCAGGTTCCGTTCATCCGGGCAAGCGTCATATCGGGCAGCCGCTGCACGACACCAAAGGGCGCGAGCGACGAAACCGTAATCATGCCGAACAGCAGCACGAGTACAACGGCGATACTCGCGCGCGTGTACGCGCGCGCCAACTGTCTCCTTAGTTGCGGCGCCAGCCCATTTCGAAGCCGGTCGCCCTCAGCGCCGCACTCCGGGCACCGGGCGTCGTCGTTGGCGAGCAGGCCCGAGAGTTCGTATCCACACGCAGCGCAGAGCCCGGGATCGTTCTTGGGCCACGCCAGCACCAAGCGTCGTAGCCACCGCGCCGCGAACAACGTCAGCACCAATCCGAATGCGGTGAAGAGAATCACTGGGCCAGCCTACCGCCCCCCACCCCGAATCCGAACCCCGCTTACGCACGACTACCATCCCCCGTGCCCGACGACCCCATCCCACAGCCCACCGACTCCGAAGGGCACCAGCCCAAGGACGCGCCGCCCGCGTGGAGGTCGGAATCCCGAGAGGAACGCCTCGGGCGGCTCTCCAAGAAGGCCCGCGCGCTGGCCGAGGTCCCCGGCGTCTATCTCATGAAGGACCACCAGGGCGTGGTGCTCTATGTCGGCAAGGCCGCGCGGCTGCCCGACCGCGTGTCCAGCTACTTCGTCCCCTCGGCCGACCTCGGCGCCAAGAAGGCCCCCATGCTCGACGTCGTCCACGACTTCGAGACCATCACCTGTGAGACCGAGTGGGAGGCGCTGCTCACTGAGAACCGCCTCATCAAGGACATCAAGCCGAAGTACAACGAACGCCTCACCGACGGGAAGTCCTTCCCCTACCTCGTGGTCACCCAGAAAGAAGACTTCCCCCGCGTCTTCGTCACGCGCAACCCCACCGGCATCGACGACCGGGGCGACGTCGCCCCCGAGATGCGCGGCGCCAAGATCTTCGGCCCGTTCACCAACGCCGGCGCCCTCCGCGAAGCCGTCCAGGTGCTGCAGCGCGTCTTCAAGTTCCGGACGTGCAAGCTCGACATCCTCGACGGCGACCCTAAGAACCGGTACTTCCGTCCCTGCCTGCTCTACTCCATCGGCCAGTGCACGGCGCCGTGCGCCGACAAGATCAACCGCGACGACTACGGCCGCGACGTCGACCGCTTCGTGCGCTTCCTCGGGTCCAAGCGCTCCGCCATGCTCCGCGAGATGCGCGAGGAGATGGCCGAGGCGTCCAAGGCCCTTGCCTTCGAGAAGGCCGCCGCGTTGCGCGACCAGATCACCGCGATCGAGAAACTCGACGAGCGCGCCGATCGGCACGACGGCTGGCAGCCCGAGACCGAGCTCAGCTACGCCGACCCCGTCGCCGGCGCCCGCAGTCTTCAGAAGACGCTCGACCTCGACGAGCCGATCCGCTGCATCGAGGGCATCGACATCGCCCACCTCGCCGGCAACGAGACCGTGGGCGCCAAGGTCTCGTTCATCGATGGCAAACCGTTCAAGGACCAGTACCGGCGGTACCGCATCAAGAGCGCTGAGAACGACGACTACAACAGCATCCGCGAGGTGGTCAGCCGTCGCTACCGCGAGGCGGGCGCGGGGCAAGAACTCTACCCCGACGTCGTCCTCATCGACGGCGGCCTCGGCCAACTCCACGCGGCGCTCGAAGCCTTCGAGACCCTCGACGTCCAGCCGCCCATGGTCATCTCGCTGGCGAAGAAGGAAGAGCTGATCTACGTGCAGCGCCGGGCCGAGCCGATCCGGCTGAGCCGCAATAACCTGGGCTTGAAACTCTGCCAACGCGTGCGCGACGAGTCGCACCGCTTCGCGCAGCACTACCACCACGTGCTGCGTCGCAAGGCCACACTCGAAGAGTGAACGGCGGCGGCCGCGTGCCGATCCCGGTTAGCCGGGCTTGCCCGGTCAGCCGGCCTTGATGGCTTCGAGATCTTCGCGATGTCGGTCGATCCACGCCGGCCCGGCAAAGACCGTGTTCCCGATCTTGAGGCCCGAGCGCTTCCCGATCGCCAACCCGCCCGGAAGCCCGCGGCCGATCTCGGTCCACGGCACCGAGGCGCTCTTGAGCCCCAGCACCTTGCCGAGCCACTCGGGCGAAAGGTGCAGGTACGCGCGGTCCGCGACCACGCGCACCGACCAGCCCAGGTTGAGCATGCCGACGTTGAACGACTGAAACCCGCGCGCATCGGCGGGCCCGTCTTCGGCCGCCGGTTCGCGCGGCGGGAAGGGCTTCAGCGGGTCGTTCCAGTTCGATTTCACCAGACTGCGCACGATAAAGGCGCTGAGCACCATCGAGGCCACGCCCCAGAAGCTCACAAAGATCGTGATGATGAGGTCCTGATTCATGCTGTCGGCCCGGGGTAGTGTCGGATGCTTGGGAACTTGATCGACAGGCTTTCACCGGATGCGCCATCGACGCCGCTCCGTCGCGTCAGCTTTCCTCGAGCGCCCGCTGGTACCGCTGGATCACCTTCGCCCGCGTGATGATGCCGATCGGCAGTTCGTCGTCGATCGGGCTGACCACGCACAGGCCGGCCACGTCGTGGTTGGCGAACTTGTCCATCACCAGGTCCAGCGTTTCGTCGCGGCGGATGGTCGGCAGGTCCGTCCGCAGCAGCTCGGCGACCAGCAGCAGGGGGATGGCCTCGCGGTCGATCAGTGCCGAGCGCACGTCCGTTCCCGTCACCATGCCCTGGTACCGCCCGTCTTGCTCAACAACCACAAAGTCCGGCACGTGGTGGTGCGCGTGCAGCGTGATCAGCTTGCTGAGCGGGTCCGAGGCGTAGACCGACTCGGGCGGCATCGGCGCCAACTCGCACGACGAGACTTGCAACGAACGCATGATCGTCAGATCGCGCGAGCGCCCGACGTTGATCCCTTCACGCCGAAGCTTGTACGAGTAGATCGAGTCCTTCTGCACGAGCTGGGCGACCACTGTCGCGATCACGGCGGCGACCATGATCGGCAGTAGCACGTACTCGTCGCGCGTCAGTTCGAAGAGGATCAGGATCGCGGTCAGTGGCGCGTGGGTCGAGCCGGCGACGACCGCCGCCATGCCAACGAGCGCATACGCCGCGGGCGAGCCGTTGGCGGGCATGAGGCCCATCGCCTCGAGCAAGACGCCGAACGCCGCGCCCGTCGCCGCCCCCAGGAACAGGCTCGGAGCGAACACGCCGCCCGAGCCGCCCGAGCCGAGCGTCAGCGTCGTGGCCAGCGCCTTCATCAGCACGAGCAGCACGAGCAAGCCGAAGATCGCCGGCACCGCGCCCCGCACGCCGTCCAGCATCGCGCCCGACGCGTACGCGTCGGGCGAGAGCAGCCAGCGGATCGTGTCGTATCCGTTGCCGAAGAACGCGGGGATCTGTGTGTCACCACCGCCCGGGCCCAGCGATGACAGCAGCAGCACCCAGCCGATGCCGAGTCCGCCCATGAGCGCCGCGCCGGTCATCGGCTTGGCGATCGGGTGCAGCGGCAGCTTGGCGTACACGTCCTCGCCGAAGTGCAGCAGGATGTTGAACAGCACCGCTACCCCGCCGCAGACCGCGCCCAAAATCAGATAGCTGGGCATCTCGATCAGCGTGAACCGGTAGCCGGCGTCGATCAGCTCGCCCGCGGCGAAGATGGCCTCGTTTTTACCGCTTATCGCTTGCGTCGTCGCCGTCGAGAAGACGCTCGCGACGACGATCGGCGTGAAGCGCTTGAGCGAGAAGTCGCGCAGCAGGATCTCAAGCACAAAGAAGACACCCGCGATCGGCGCGTTGAAGATCGACGCGATGCCGGCCGCGGCGCCGCAACCCACGAACGTCATCATCAGATCGCGATCGATCTTCAATCGCTGCCCGAACCACGACCCGAGCGTCGCGCCGATCTGCACGATCGGGCCCTCGGTGCCGGCCGACCCGCCCGTGCCCACCGTAGTGATCGACGCAAAGACCTTCACCAGCCCGATCCGCGCGGGGATCACCCCGCCCTTGCGGATGATCGCCTTCATGACCTGCGGCACGCCGTGCCCGCGGGCCTCGCTGGCAAAGAAATGCACCAACAGCGCCGTGACCAAGGCGCCTGCGACCGGGAACGCGACCAAGTACCACAGCGGGCCGGAGCGTTTCTCCATGTGCACGAAGTGCTCGACCTCGTGCAGCAAGAACGCGAACGCGATCGCGCCGAACGCCGTCGCGACACCGATGAACGCGCCCATCGCGATGACCGTCCACTCGGAGTCGAAACCGAGTCGAGAGCTGATGTTCGAACCGCGTCCGGGCATGCCGAGGCAAGCCTAGAGGATCGAGACGCCCGATCAATCCGCGAGAGGGATCGCCCGCGGAATCAAAGCCGGATGCGATCAGAGCCGGGGGAAGACCCGTTCAATGGCTGATCGAGGCGCCGCCGCGATCGGGTGAGCCCATCGCGTCGGTCACGATCCGGATCTCCGGCGACCGGGCCGGCGTTGGGTCGGCTGTTTGGAGTGCCGTTGGGTTCGCCGCTTCGTTCGCCTCATGAGCCGCGTGCGTGCGCGGCTCGGGCGCGTTCGACTGATGGCTCGATGGGGCGATCGGCTTCTTCTCGGCCTCTTCCACCCGCTCGCGCATCAGTCGGCCGACCTTGAACTTCACCGTCGTTTTCTCGGGCACCTGCACGGGCTGGAGTGTTTTCGGGTTCTGAGCCGTCCGGGCCGCGCGGGCCTTGGTCTCGAAGACTCCGAAGTCGCGGAACTCGAGCCGATTGCCCTTCTCCAGCTCCTCGATGATCAGATCCAGAAACTCCTGCACCGTCTGCTTCACAACCACGCGCTTCTGGTCGGTCCGTTCGGCGATGGTGTCGATCAGGTGTTTCTTGGTGACGGTGGGCATGGTGCATTCACTCTGGGCGTTCGACCGGGCGACCTTGGCGGGCGCCGCCGGCGTGCGATGCTTGCCGGGGTGCGCCCGGCGGCCGGCCGGGTCGGGGGTGGGCTGGCGTGGCGCTGGGTGGGCGTCTCGGCCCAGACAGCGGCGGATGAGGCGGCGCCGGCTTTCGCCGACGATTCGATCAGGGGACGCCGAACGTCCCCGCAGCAACGCCCGGGTGCGCGCCCGGGCCGACCCTGAGTGAAGCAAGCACGTCGCAGCCGATCCGACACCTCAAGAGAAGCCCCCCGAGTCGGCCGGCGTCTAAGAACGATCGTTCGTCTGGGTCGAGCACGGCGGGTCGTTCCTCTCTCACCGCCGTACCCGGCAAACAGAATCTGGCAAACAAGGCATTGAACCACCCCGTACAAGGTGTATTCGATGCCACATGAGGCGGGTCAGACCTCTTCGCATGAGTATCCACGGGATGCGGGATGAGGTCAACGGTTGGTCGTCTTCCTTCTGCTGGGTTCGCGCATTCTCAATGTTGACAGGCCTCTAGCACACGCGGCGTGGCCGACCTCTGTCGGTTGGTGTGCATCGCGTAAGCCGTGACACAAACGCTGTGTAACGACTTCTGTCACAAGATATCACCTATTCAGGCGTGCGTTCAGAAACGGATCTGGGCGCCGAAGAACAATCCCGCCAGCGCGCCGTCCCATTCAAACTTGCCCGGGGAATCCCCGTCTTCGAGGTGGAACGCGAGCTGCCGGTACCCCACAAACGCGCCGATGTGCTCGGTCGGACGCCATGTGAACTGGGCTTTGATGTCCCAGGAGTACGAGCTGTGATCACCGGCGAAGAAGCCGCCGACGGTCGATTCGACCTCGATCGCCCATTGTTCGTAGAACTCCACGTCGCCACGGATCCCCACTACAGGGTGCACGAAGATCCGATCGCCGGAGGCTTCGGACGGCAGCAGGAAGATCGTGTCGCGCGTTGCCAGGTCGACATCGATCTCGAGGTCCACGTCGTAGTAGCGGACGCCGCCGATCACCTCGAGCCCCGCCACGGTCTTGTAGACGCCGTCGTACGACTGCGAGCCGGCGTACTCGGCGAACCGGTACGAGCCGAGCAGTTCGAAGGTCGTGAAGTCCAGCCGGGTGCGAACGGTTTCGCCGGCGAAGCCGACGGCGTCGCCGAACGTCTCGTCCTGTTCCAGGAAGGCGTCGCCTTCGACGTTGAGCGTGAATCCGGAGGCGGAGACGCGCCAGCGGTCCTTGCGGATGTGGATCTCGCCGAAGAAGGCGATATCGGGGTCATCGACGTTGAGATCGGTCAGGCTGATGTCGTTTCCGTTGGAGCGTGTACCGGGCAGTTTGACGTCGCCCGAGGGCGCCACGTAGAAGAACTTGGGCTCGACGGACAGCGACCAGAGCTTGGGCGGGCCGCCCTCCCAGCGGTACCAGCCGCCGTTCTGCTCGGGGTTGGTCTGCTGGGCGAGGGCGGGCGCCGAGAGTGCGAGCACGGGCGCCAACAGGAACGCAGCGGGGTGGGCACGCGGGCTCGGCATAGTGAAACGGGCGCCTCCGGTTCCATCGATCCAGAGCCCGCCGCGCGGACTCCAACTGCCCGGCAGCGTAGCGTGTGGAAGAGATTTCGGATGGACGACCCGCGCCCCAGCCCGATCGACGAAGCCGGCCCCGAGTGGATCCCCTTGGGCCGCAGCCGTCGCGTGCGCGCCGCCGACGTCGAGATCACCTTCTCCGGTTCGTCGGGACCGGGCGGTCAGAACGTCAACAAGCGCGCGACCCGTGCCCAACTGCGCGTGCCCATCGCGGTGCTTCCATTGGACGCGCTGGCCAAGGTCCGGCTGCGACGCCTCGCCGGATCGAAGCGGACGCAGGCCGATGAAATCCTCATTGCATGCGACATGCACCGGCAAGCCCGGCGGAACCGCTCGGAGTGCATCGCCCGGCTCGCCGCGATGGTGACCGAAGCCGCGAGGCAGCCGACCGTCCGTCGGCCCACGCGCCCGAGTCGCGGGGCCAAGGAACGCCGGCTCGAAGCCAAGAAGCAGACCGGTCAGAAGAAGAGCGCCCGCAACTGGAAGCCCGATGAGTGAGCCCCCGACGAACGCTCCGGGCGTCGCGCGGCTCACGCTGGCGATCGAGCTGAGCAATCCGCCGCGCCAAGAGGTCGCGGCCGAGTCGGCGTCCGTTGCGGGCGTTGCGTTCGGGCGCGGGGTCGCGGGTGAGCCATCGAGCGTTGAAGTTCTGGGTGTCGAACGGCTCGCCTTGTCCCGTCGATCGGACGCCGATCTCTCTCCCGCCGTCGCCCGACTGGCCGAGTGCTTGGAGATCGCGCCCCGATCGATCGAGCGGGTGGCGGTCAGCGTGGGGCCGGGCGGGTACACGTCCACGCGCATCGCCGTGGCCACGGGCGCCGCGATCGCGCTGGCGGCGGACGCGGAAGCCGTGCCCGTGCCCAGCGCCCGCGTCGCGGCGGCGAATGTCGGTGACCCCGGCGAGGGCTTTGTTGTCGCGCTCGCCTCCAAGCGCGACACGGCCTGGATCAACGCCTTCGACGCGTCGGGCCGACCGGCGCCCGCCGACCCGGCTTCGGCCGATGGAGGCCGACTCGCGAACGCCGGGCAGCTCTCGGGCTGGCTGGATGCCCTCGACTTCGCCCCGGGCGTCCTCTGGATCGACGCCTTCGCGCCGCCCGGGTTCGTCGAAGCGGCCGCCGCCCGCGCGATGGCGGTCCGACCGCCCAAGCTCGACGCCGAGGGCTGCCTGCGCGCTTCGGTACGGGAAGCCGGCGTCGCGCCGTCGCTGCTCCGTCCGCTGTACCCGCGCGAGCCCGAAGCCATCCGCCGATGGCGCGAACTCGGACGCGACTAGCTCCGACGTTGCTCGAACGGATTAGAACTGGGCGCCGAGGGTCACGTAATAGTCGATGTCATTACGATCGAAGCCATCGCCCGGGTCGGAGTCGTACTGGTCGAGGATGCCGGCGGAAAGGTAGAGCCCGCCGTCGTCGGTGATATCGACCTTGAGGCCCGCGCTGAACTCGATGCGGAACTCTTCGAAGTCATCGACCCGGGGGTAGTAATCGAAGATCGATTCGATGCTGGCGCGGTCGTTGATCTTGTGCTCGAAGTCATAGCCGAAGTTCAGCTCGGGGATCCAGTCGTCTTCTTCGCCGCCGAACTCTCGCAGCACACCGGCGCCGGCGCGGAGGACGAAGAGTGTGTCGTCGGTGTCGATCAGTTCGTAACCGACGCCGCCGGAGAGGCGGATGCGGTAGTCCCAGTCCTGGAACTCGTCGAGCTCGTAGAGCCCCCGGACGTAGTAGCGCCACTTGCTCTCGGGCAGGAGCCAGGTGTTGCCGGCGGTGCCGAGGAAGCGGTTCTCGGTTTCATCGCCTTCGTCGGTGGCATAGGTGTAGAGGGCGTCGAAGTTGGTCTCCATGTAGACCGTCTCGCGGCCGATGCCCCCGATCGCGATCAGGTTGAGCCGCTCGTTATTGCCGCTGGAGCCGTTGATACCGAGCTCGGCGTAGGCGTCCCAGAGATCGAGCTGGAAGAAGGGCTGCTTCTCGGGCAGCGGCTCGGCGGCCTCGGCTTCGGCGTCTTGGGCAAACGCGGCCGAGGGCAGCATGGCGGCGAGCAGTGGGACCGCGCACAAGCTCAGCAAGCGTGTGCGCCCGGCGGCGGATTGGGGATGGTTGGAATCGTTCATGGGCGGGTGGTATACCCGCTGGCGTGCGCCGCCGCACCCCTCGCGGCTTGAATTTTTCGGAGTACTTTTTGTCTCGGTCGTGTTTCGGCGACCGCCCACGCAGTCTGAGCGCGGGATCGGGGTTTTTTCGTTTTCGGGTCGGATGCAAGCCCGCGGACTGACCGGCCAAATCGTCGGGCTGGCCAGCGACCTGGCCGGTGCCCGGTGTTGCGAGCCGGAAGCACTCGCTTGAGGCTTCGAGCGTGTTCGGCCGTCGCCGCTTCGAGCGCTTATTGCTGGAAGTAGTCCAGGTTGAGCTGGATGTAGTTGTTCCACTCTTCGGGGAGGTCTTCTTCGGGGAAGATCGCCTTGACGGGGCATTCCTCGACGCACAGGCCGCAGTCGATGCAGGTGTCCGGATCGATGAAGAGCTGGTCGGCCGGCTCGAACTTCTGGTCGTCCTTGGTCGGGTGGATGCAGTCCACGGGGCAGACGTCGACGCAGCTCGTGTCCTTGGTTCCGATGCAGGGTTCGGCGATGATGTGCGGCATGACGTGATTCCCTGTGCGGCTGGGCGGATCGGCTCGCGGTCTCGAACGCGCGTCGCCCGATGAGTAAGTGTTTCCGCCTTGGCGAGCCATGGCAAGCCCCGGCCCGATGGGTCGAGGCGTGTTCGGACCCATCTTGTGCAGATTCACTCCGCGTGAAATCGGTCGGGCGACGTCGGATTTCGGGTATCGTGGCGGCTCAGCGGGGGTCGCGGCCGGGGAGGCGGTGCGCGGCCCGAGGCCTTTGATCGGACGGATGGGAGCGAGATCGCGTGCGCAGATTCTGGTGTGTTGTGGTGTGCTGGCTCGTCTGGAGCCCGCCGAGTGGTGTCAGTGTGATGTGCGGCGCCGGCCCGCTGGCGCCGCCGCCGGGCCCGATCGCGCCCACCGCCCGGCCGCTGGCCGAGATCGAACCGCGCACCGCGCTCGGCCCGACGACCACGCCCGGCGACTTCAACGCCGTGTACGTCATCGCGCAGCCCGGTTCGTACTTCTTGGCCGGTGATCTCGACGTCCCCGCGGGACGCGTCGGCGTGCGCATCGAGGCCCGCGACGTGCGGCTCGACCTCGGCGGCTTCGCTATCCGGGGCCAAGCCGGTGCGGCGGACGGGGTCCGCATCGTCGACTCGGGCGACGGCGTCGCTGGAGGCGCGGTCTCGGTTGCCAACGGCTCTATTTCGTCGTTCGCCGGTTCGGGCGTCGCGGGCGCCAACGTGTCGCTGCGGCTGGCATCGCTCGACGTGACCGATACCGGCGGCGACGCGATCGTCGCGGGCCCGCGGTCGCTGGTCGATCGCTGCCGCGTGCAGGTCGGCGGTGACCGGGGCATCGTCGTCGGCTCGCACGCGCTCGTCACGCGGTGCTCGACGTTCGACATGGACCAGATCGGGATCGAACTCGGCGCCGATGCGGTGGCGCTGGAGTGTGTCGCCGTGAACCAGCGCTTCGGGTTTCGTCTCGGCGCCGGCGCGCGGGCGGAGGGGTGCTGGGCGACGAACTCGATCGTCGTGGGCATCGAGGCCGGGGACCGCGCGGCCGTCACGCGGTGCGCCGCGGCGCTCGGCTTCGTGGGCATCCGCGCGGCCGGCACGGGCGCCCGCATCGAAGAGAACCAGGTCGTCAACAACGGCATCGGCATCGAGGCGGTGAACCCGGGCAACCTGATCATCCGCAACGTCGCACACGTCAACGGCACGGCCATCAGCGCCGCGTCCGGCAACACGGTCGGGCCGATCGCGGATGAGAGCACGGTGCTGCTGATCAACAGCCCCGCGGCGAACTACGACTACTGAAGAAAAGCATCAGGTCGATGGGGCTTCCGGCGCGGCTTCTTTCGCGTCGGCACGCATGAAGAGGGCGTCGCCCTTTTCGATCTGTTGGCCGGGCTTGAGGCTGTAGTCGCCGTCGCCGAAGCGGGCGAGCTCGGCGAGAGGGGCCTTGAACGGGCTGTTGCAGTCGTTCGGATCGGTGAGGTGGTCGCAGTGCCATCGGCGCCACAGGTCGGCCATCTTCTCGGGCATCGCGGGGTAGAGCAGCAGGCTGGCGATGCGGAGCGTTTCGGCACAGGTGTAGAGAATGGTCTGCAGGGCTTTGTCGGCGTGTTCGATGGTGTCGAGCTGCTTGGCCAGTGTGAACGGCGCCGTGAAGCTGACGAAGTCGTCCACTGCATCGACAAGACGCTGTCCCGATGCCAGCGCCGGTTCGAGCGCGGCGTTCGCGTGCAGGTCCGTCATCGCAGAGGCCGCCTCGCGACAGAGCGTTGCAAAGTCGAAGGTGCGCGACGGGTCTCTCGCCGGCTTGCCGGCCGATTCGAGCGCTCGCAGCGCGAGCGGCAGCGCTTTGCCGCCGGGCAAGCCAAACTCGCCGTTGCACGTGCGATCGCATGAGCCGCCCAGATATTTGTCGATCATGTTCGCGACGCGCGAGGTCGAGTTGCCCACGCTGTTGGCCAGGTCCGCGTTGTAAACCTCCACAAACCTTGAGTACGCAAAGTCAGAGTCCGTCGCGCCCAACGGCCCCTGCGTCGCTAGGTACCACCGCACCGCGTCTAGGCTGTACCGCTCGGCGTACGCCTTCAACTGATCGATCTCGATGAAGTTCCCCAGGCTCTTGGACATCTTCTTGCCCTCGGCGATGAAGTACGCGTGCGCGTACACGGTCTTCGGCGCGGGCTTCTTAAGGGCCTTCAGCATCGCCGGCCAGATGACCGCGTGGAACCACAAAATGTCCTTGGCCATGAAGTGGACCGTCGCGGGCCAGAACTGCTGACGGTCGTCGTTGTCGACAACCGTCAAGTAGTTGCACAGCGCCTCGATCCAGACGTAGATGCGGTGCTCGTCATCGCCGGGCATGGTGATGCCCCAGTCGGCGTCGCCCTCTTTGATCTTGCGCGACACGGGCACGCGTTGGAGGCCCTGCTTGATGCGGCCCAGCACCTCGTTCTTGCGGGCCTCGGGCAAGACACGGATGGCGTCGGTCTCGATCTGTTCTTTCAGCCAGCCTTCGTACTTGTCCAAGCGGAAGAAGTAGTTCTGCTCGGTCCGCTTCTCGAGGTCCCGGCCCGTCACGGGGCTTTTGAAGTCGTGCTCCTTGGCGACGGTTTCGGTCAGGTACTCCTCTTGCGAGGGGTCGTACCAGCCCTCGTAGTCGCCCAGTTCGATATCGCCGGACCGGACCAGCCGTTCGATGTACTCGGCGGCCTTGTCCTTGTGCCGCGGCTCGGTTGTGCGCACGAAGTCGTCGTGGCTGAAGTTCATGAAGCGGAAGGCGTCTTTGAACCGCTCGGCGTTCTGCGTGGCCCAGTCCATGGGCGACAGGCCTCGCTCTTCGGCGGCCTTGCTGACCTTCTCGGCGTGCTCGTCGGTGCCGGTCAGGAAGAGCACCTCGCGGCCCGGCCCGCCGACGAGCCTGGCCATGCGTGCGGCGACATCGGCGACGAGGGTGGTGTAGCAGTGGCCGATGTGCGGGCGGTCGTTGACGTAATAGATGGGCGTGGTGACGTAGTACGGATCGGTGGGGGGCGTATTGGTCGATTCGTCGGCGGGCATGGGCCGAGTCTAGAGGGCGCACGGGCCTTTGCGGGCTTCGGCTGCCCGTGGGCGTTGGCGCCGGTATCCTTCTTGGTTGCTGTCACAGGCCGAACGGCCGGGGGATTGGGGATTGGAACGCTCATGGACCGAGCCGAGTTTGAAGCCCAGGCGGTCGGGCACCTCGACGCGGTCTACCGGATCGCGTTCCACCTGACCCGCAACAGCGAGCAGGCCGAGGACCTGGTGCAGGACGTCTACGTCCGGGCGTTGAAGCCGGCGGCGGTCGAGCGGTTCGAGGACCGATCGGCCGAGGGCACCGGCGGCGTGCGGGCGTACCTGTTCGCGATCGCCCACAACGTCTTCTACAGCAAGATCAAACGCGAGGCCCGCGCGCCCACAGCCGTGGGTGAGTTCTTCGCCGAGGCCTCCAACGAAACCCCGCCCGACGAGGCGCCCCCCGCGTGGGATCTGGCCAGCCTCGACTGGGAGCAGGTGGACGGGACCCTTCGCAAGGCGATCGAGGACCTCAAGCCCGAGTACCGCGAGGTGCTGTTGCTGTGGGGCGTCGAAGGACTCAAGTACCGGGAGATCGCCTCGATCATCGAGGCCCCGATCGGCACCGTCATGAGCCGGCTGCACCGGGCCCGCAAACTGCTGGCCGAGGCTCTGGAGGCCGATGAGGGCTGGAGGGACAGGGTCGGCGTGCGGGCGGCCGATGAGAACGAGGATGGCTAGGAAGGGCAGCCAGTCAGGTCGGCCCGATTCGGGTTTTGTGCGGAATGTTGCGGATTAGGACGGCTGGGGGGTCGCCTGCGGGTGACAAACGGGTGAAGATTTCGTCCGAGCGGGAATGAGACGCCCGCCGAGACGGTTGCCTCTTGTGCAGAAACGCTGTTCCGGGGACGCGGGGCCTTCAGCTCGGCGGGCGGACAGACAACAGAAGAATCGGCCGTGACCGGGCTTGGAGCCGGTTCGCGGCCAGAGGCGCTCCCGCCGGGGGGGCGTGCCGATGGGTGGGGCTCGTGCCGACGAGCGCTTGCAGTCCGGGGTGTGCAGTGATGACGAACAACGACCACAACAGCAACAAGAACGGCGCCGACCACATTCGGCCGGAGATCGCCCACACCGCGGATCTGCTCCGTCGGGCCGCCGATGGCGAGCTGACCGACGCCGAGCAGCAGCAGCTGGACGCCCATCTGGCCGACCACCCGGCCGACTCGGCCCGGATCGAAACGGACCGGGCCCTGGGCCTGCGGGCCGCGGAGGTCATGGGCTCCGTCTCGGCGCCGGCGGGTCTGGCCGAGCGGGTCAAGGCGGCCGTGCATGCCGACCAGATCGCCGAACGCATCGAAACACGAGCCCCCGCGACGCGTGACCGCAGCTTCTGGCGCGGCGGCGGCGGAGTGCTCGCTCTGGCCGCGGCCGCGGCGTTGCTGGTGACCACCGTCCTGATCGTTCGCCCCGGCGCGGAGGCGCCTATGAACGGCCCGTTTGTGACGGCCGTGCAGTTCGTGGGCGAAGAACATGTTCACTGCGTTTCGGACCTTTCGCACGCGGCCCGCAAGTTCGTGGTCGCCGATACCGAGGCGCTGCCCGAGGCCGTGCAGGGCGTGACCGGCCGAACGGTCGATCTCTCGCACATCAACGAGTTGGTCGCCGCCGGGTTTGATTTCGAGGGCGCCGGCGGTTGCGGCGTGCCGGGCGGCCCGGCGTTTCATCTGAGCTTCGTCGGCGCCGAGGGCAGCGAATGGGCCGGCCAGCGCGTGAGCGTGTTCGTCCAGGCCGCGGAAGCCCCGAGGCTGCAAGAGGGCGTGACCTACAAGGCCGTGCGGGGCTCGGAGTCTCAGTCTGATTCGGACGATTCCGAGTCGGCCTATGCATCGGGCGAGGCCGAGACGCACGCCGAGGGTTCGGTCTGCGAGGGCGCCGCGAGCGTGTACTTCTGGAAGTCGGGCGATTCGGTCTTCTACCTGGTGACCGACTCGACCGTCTGCGATAAGCCGGCCCGCTCGGCCTTCCAGGCGCCGGCTCGAACCGAGTCGCTGCAGATCTGAGGCCTTTGGCTCGCGATCGCGGCTCGGCGCCCCGTCTCGGAGGCACGGATTACGGTCCGTCAACCAGAGTTCTCGGACCCGCACGGCCCTTTCCGGGGGGCTGTGCGGTCTTCCTTGCTGCGCGATCTTCTGTACCCCGTCGTCCGTACCATGGTGTAGAGGCGCGGTCTTCGCGTCTTGTTGTGTGCGGCCAGTTTGTGCGAAGTCAGTCTTGTAGGGAGACGTCCCAATGCCCTTGTTGATCCCCGTGATTCCGAATCTGGATCGACGCCGTGGCGTTGGCCCGCGCGTTGGCGCCGCGGTGTTCTTGGCCGCCTTGGCCGGCGCGCCGGCTTCGGCCGTGGCGCAGCGTGCGCTCGATCGCCCGCTGTACAGCCCGCTGGACACCACCAACTCACAGCTCCTCGCGCCGCCCCGACCGACGGTGGCCGATCGCGTGCGTTTCCAGAACGCGATCGTGACCGGCAACGCGCCCGGCGGCGCCAGCTTCCGCGGGGACGTGGGCTACACCGCGCCCTTCGAGTTCCGCGGCTCGCTCGGCTCGGACGACACGTTCGCCTTCCGCCGCGACTCGCTGTTCAGCGGGCTCGGGGGTCAGGGCATCCGGGGCACGGATGCGCTGCAGTACCAGTTCGCGCTGACCACCGGGTCGTCCGTGCCGCAGGGCTTGGCGGGGTCGCTGAGTTTCAACCGCCCCGGCGGCGTGGGCGCCGCGGGTTCGCTGGCGGCCGGCGGCTTCGCGGCGCCGGCCTACAACCCGGCGGGCGCCGCGCTGCGTCAGGGCCGACTGGGCGATCGCCCCGGCTCGTTGGCGGCGCCGAGCGGTTTCGTCGAGCCGGGCCAGTCGCTGCTCCAGCCCGATCGCCCGGGCGTGCCGGCGCCGGATCAGTCCGTCGGCGCGCAGCCGGGATCGGCGTTCCAGTCGGGCGCCGGCTCAACGGGTTTGGCCACGCTGCGGTCCACCTCCGCGTTCCAGAGCGTGCGCACGCTCCGTCCCGAGTTGCTCGCCTACGCCGACGGCGGACGCCAACGGCTCGTCGCCTCGGGGCTCACGGGCGTGCAGATCCAGCAGCGCGAAGACTTCAGCGCCCGATCCGACAACCGCTTCGGGATCTCCGCGCCCGTCACCGGCGAGCGACCCGTCACGCAGCCCGTGACGGCGGCCCGGCCCGAGTCGGCGCACGATCAACTCGTTGAGCGGCTGCGCGTCGCCTCGTCGCGCCCGGCCTCGTCGCGCCCGGCCTCGTCGCCGTTCGCCGAGAACCCGTTGGATGGCGATCCGGCCGATCAAGCCGATGCCACAAATCCGCTGGCCGGCGATCGGCCGTTCGACCCGACCGCGCCGTTCGATCCGGCCAACCCCAACGCGGGCGATCCGTCGGCGCCGCAGTTGCAGCCATGGGAGCAGCGGCTGGCCGAGCTTCAGCAGCAACTCGGCGAGCTCGAACGCGCCGAGGCGTTGGCCGTGGCCGAGGCCGATGCGCAGGCCCAGAACGGTACGCCGTCGGCCGGGCTCGGTCGCCTGGGCGTCGATGGCTTGCTGCCGCCGAATCCGAACGCCGAAGCCAGCGACTCGGCCGGCGGGCCGGTCACGTACCGGTTCGACCCGGAAACGATGCGCCTGATCCGCGACGCGGGCGGGCGGGTGACCGACCTCGCGCCCGCCGGCTCGGTGCGCGACGTCTACGTCGAGCACATGGCGGTCGCGCAGCGTCGGCTGGCCGAAGGCCGCTACTTCGACGCCGAGGAACGCTTCACGCGCGCGCTCGCCGCGCGCTCGGGCGACGTGTCGGCCCGCATCGGCCGGATCCACGCTCAACTCGGCGCGGCATTGTTCTTGTCGTCCGGCGTGAACCTGCGGGCGCTGCTCCGCGAGCACCCCGAGATGGCGGGCGTGATCTACGCGGCGCCGTTGCTGCCCTCGTCCGAGCGCCTCAGCGCGTTGGTCCCGGTGCTGCGCGACACCATGCGCGACAGCCCGGAAGCGCAGCGTGAGTCGGCCTTGCTGCTGGCCTATGTCGGATTCCAGGCCGGTTCGGAGTCGGTGCTCGAAGAGGGCCTGGCCGTGATGCGGTCGGACCGGTTCGTCGATGTCGCGGGCGTGCAGCAGCTCAAGCCGCCGGACCCGCTGGCCGAGTTCTTGGGCGAGATCTGGCGCCCGCTGATCGGCGCCCGGGCCGAGGCGATGGCCGAAGTGCGGCCGCCCGATGCCGGACGCGCTGAGCAAACTGACCAGATCGAGCCGGCGGGCGAGGGCGCCCTAGAGATCGAGGTCCCGCGCCCATGACCGAATCGGCGGCGGCCGAGCCCGTGCCTACCGATCCGCCGGGGGGCGATGCGCCCGGCATGGAAGCGTGCGAGATCGCGCCCCGCGATCCGATGGGGCCGCCGCGCTTGTCGATGTTCCTGACCGACGGTTCGCTCGCCCGGCTGTGCGAGGCCATCGCGCCGTCGCTCGGCGTGCGTCTCGAGCTGCGCGACGAACAAGGCAAGCTGATCGTGCCGGCCGAGGGCGATACGCCCTGGCAAGCCGTTGAATCGCCCGAACCCGAGGGCGCCCGGTCGATCGACCTGACGACCCGCGGCGTGCGCATCGGCGCGCTGTTGGTCGCGCCCGACCACAGCGCGCCGCACGACACGGATGACAACGAGCGCGAGGCCCGTGTCGCCGAGGCGCTCGCGTGGCTCGCCCGCGCCGTCGGCGAGTTGGCCGACAACGTGCTCGAGTTGCGGCACCGCGTGCGCGAGGTCGAAGCGCTCCTGAGACTCACCGGCCTGATCACGCGCACGGGTGATATCGACGCGATCATCCGCGAAGCGCTCGACATGGCGCTCGAAGTGCTCGAGCTCGAAAAGGGCTCGATCGTCTTGTTCCCCGATGTCAACGCCGTGGCCGATGCGTCCTCGAACGGCGCGCTGGCTTCGGAGTCCGAGACCGGTCTCACGCTCTCCGCGTCGCGCGGGCTGAGCCGATCGTGGCTGGAGAGCCCGCAGCCGTTGTCGCGCGACCGTGTGTTTGACCGGCGGGCCGCGGACGGGGAGATCGTGGTCAGCGAGGACGTCGAGCACGACGACCGCATCATGATCCCGGAAAGGGCCGCCAGCGAGGGCGTGCGTTCGGTCATCAACGCCGGGCTGCTGGTGTACGGGCGGTCGCTGGGCGTGCTGCGTTGCTACGGGTCGGCGCCGCGCGTGTTCACGCCGGAAGAGCGCCGGCTGGTGCGTTCGATCGCCCAGCAAACGGCCGCGGCGATCGAGCAGGCGCGGCTGATGCAGGCGCGGGAGCGTGAGTCGCGCGCGCAGCGGCAGCTCCAGGTTGCGGGCGCGGTGCAGCGCCGGATGCTGCCCGCTTCGCTGCCCGACCTGGGTGTTGACATCGCGGCGCGGTACCAGCCGAGCTTTGATCTGGGCGGCGATTTCTACGACGCGTTCCGCGTGGGCGAGAGCCTGGGCGTGGTGATCGGCGATGTCGTGGGCAAGGGCGTGCCGGCGGCGCTTCTGATGAGCGCGGTGCGCGCGACACTGCGCGCGCACGTGCAGGACCTCTACAACCTCGACGAGGTCATCGGCCGCGTGAACACCGCGCTCTGCCGCGACACGCTCGAGTCCGAGTTCGCCACGCTGTGGTACGGCGTGCTCGACCCGGACTCGCGCCGGCTGACGTACTGCTCGGCCGGGCACGAGCCGCCGATGATCCTGCGCGTCCCCGATCACCGCCCGCCGACGTCGGCCGATCTCGACGAACTCGCGCTCGGCGGGATGGTCGTCGGGATCGACCCGTCGCAGCGCTACCACCGGGGGATGTGCGACTTGCAGGCGGGCGATGTCTTCCTGGCGTACACCGACGGCGTGACCGACCTGCGGAACTTCGATCAGAAGCGGTTCGGCAAGCAGCGGCTGGTCAAGGCGGTGCTCTCGTCGGTCGCGGATGACCCGCGCGCGTCGGCCGCCGAGATCATCGAGCACGTGATGTGGACGCTCCGCCAGTTCGCCGGCCTCGCGCCGCAGGCCGACGACATGACGCTCGTGGTGCTGCGCGTTTGAGACTTCGGGGAGCGCACGAGAAAGGCCGCCGGGGTCGCCGGCGGCCTTGAACAAGAATCACAGGATGGGTCGGATCGAGGTCGGCCGACGCTCGATCAGGCGGCCC
>JBCBZM010000145.1:0-3536 GCA_039815345.1 Planctomycetota bacterium
CCCGCGGTGGCGTGGTCGACCTCGACGCGCTCGCCGCGGCGCTCGACTCGGGCCAGCTCGGCGGCGCCGCGCTCGATGTCTTCCCCGATGAACCCGCGGGCACGGGCGATCCGTTCGAGTCGCCCGTGCGGCATCGTCCCAATGTCATCCTGACGCCGCACATCGGCGGGTCCACCGCCGAGGCCCAGGCCGGCATCGCCGCGGACGTTGCGAGCAAGCTGATCCGCTTTATGAACGACGGCTCGACCACCGGCGCGGTCAACGCGCCGAACGTCGAACTGCCCAGCCAGGCAAAGGTGACCGCCTTGGGAAGCGACGCCAAGGCCCACCGCCCGCACCGGCTGCTGCACTTCCACCGCAACGTGCCGGGCGTGCTGAGCAAGATGCACGCGGCGATCAGCGAAGCGGGCGCGAACGTGGCGGGCGAATACCTGCGCACGGACGAAGCCATCGGCTACGTCGTGCTCGATGTCGACCCGATCGACGCGACGGACATCGCCGCCCGCCTGCGCGCGATCCCGGAGACCATCCGGGTCCGCACGCTCTGGTAGAGAACTCGGACTCAGCCGGCGTCGGGTTCGGCATCCGGCGCGGGCGTGTCGGGCGTTTGCGGCGCCGAACTCTCCGCTCCGTCGCCGCCGCCGAAGTTGACGTCGAACACCTGCTGTCCGCCCACGGTGCCCGTGTAGCGGGTGCGATCTACCGCGATGGTGAAGTCGTCTTCGGTATCCAACTGGCCGTCGGGGCCGGGGCCAACGATCGTGAAGGACTGCCCGTCGGGCGCCCGGTTGTACTGCCAGCCGCCGCCGTAGGCCTCGTCGAGCACCGAGAGATCAATGCCGACCTCGTCGAGCGTCGCCGGGTAGGCGCCGTTGGTGTCGTAGTAGTTGTTGAGCGGGCCGGTGAAGTCGTCGATCGCCTCGGTCACCGCGGCGATCGCCACGCCGGCCAGCAGGATCAGTCCGATGATCGGCAACAGGATGACCACGAACAGCAGCAGCCCGACCAGCGAGATCACGATGCCCGCGATCGCGAAGCCACGCGGCTGCTTGAAGACCGCGATGATCGAGAGCACCAGACCGATCGGCGCCAGGCACCCGCCCGTAATCAGACCCACGATCGAGACGATGAACCCAACAAGACCCAGCGTGTTGGACTGCGATTCGGCGATCGGCGTGTTCAGGTCGTCTTGCGTCACAGGGGGCTCCACTGGCAAGGGCGGTTCACAGCGACGGCGCCGTCGCGGCGACCGAACGCTCTCGGAACTTTATCGGATCATCACGCGCGGCGCCGCCACATGGCCCATCACGAGCGCCAACGGGTCGTCATCAAGCCGTCATCGCACGGCTTCGCTCGAACGAATCGATGATCCGGCGAGTGCGTCGGTCCGCGTGCAGCCCGTGCACCACGAACAGCGCGTGCACGGCTCCGGGAATCCAGAACAACAGCGTCAAGACCAGATTCAGCAAGGCCTGCACCGGCTTGCCGCAACTCAGCACGGCGATCGGCGGGAGCAGGATCGCGAGCAGATAGCGCATACACACCCTCCATCCCGGCAAGCCCGCTCACGCGCGGGATCACCCCGGGACTGTTTCTTGGGATTCGGGATGCGGGGCTTGCGAGCGCTAGATATCCACCACGACGGCGATCTGGTCCACATCGGCGGCGGCCGTGAAGATCGCCGGGCCGTCGGCCAGGCGCATGCGTTTGGAAATCAGCGAGAGCACATCGACCGATCCCTCCGAGAGCGCCGCGACGCCGTCGGAGATCACGCCGCCTCGAGCGCCGATGAGTTCGAGCTCGCCGTCCACCACCGGCGCGAGGTCGGTCATCGAGAATCCGCCGCGATCCGTCCGGACATCTGGCCCGGCGAGCAGCAGCACCTTGGCGCGTGGGCGCGCCAGGCCGAGCGCCAAGCGCAGCCCGCCGGGCGTGCCCGTGGTTTCGACGACCACGTCCTGATCGGCGCGGAGGCCGACTTCCGACGCGGCGCGGTGCTTGACGCCCCACTTCTCGGCCAATCCGAACTTGTGCGGCCGGGCGCCGAGCACGCGAACCGATGCGTTCTTCGCCGCGAGCACCTGCGCCGCGATCAGCCCCGGCGCGCCGTCGCCGATGACCGTGACATAGGGCTTGCCCTCGATCCGCACGAGCTGGCCCGCGTGCACGGCCGCGGCCAGCGGCTCAGCGAACACAGCACGGTCGTCGTCCACGCCCTCGGGCGCGCGCGCCAGATTGCGCACCGGCACGAGCACGCGCTCGGCGAGCGCCCCGTCGCGCCCCATCGAGCCCATTACGCTGCGGTTGCGGCAGTGCTTGCTGAGCCCGCCGCGGCACAGGTCGCACACGCCGCAGGCGATGTCGGGCGAGGCCACCACCCGCACGCCGTCCCAAGACGCGTCCGCCGGCGCCGTCGCGGCCACCTTGCCGACAAACCACCGGCCGCCAACACCGCGAAAGCCCTCGGCCACGCGCGTGTCGGCGTGGGTGACGGCCAGGCGTGCCGGCTCGACCACAACCTGACCCGGCTCGGGCGCGGGTTCGGGCGCGTCGGTCACCAATGCCGGACCGCCGGGTTCAAATTGAAGGGCGCGCATGGGAGTCCTTTCCCCGAGAGCACTCGTCAAGAGAAAGCCGTGAGCCCCGTCACTCGGGTACGGCGCCGGAGTTCAGCAACTCCACCGGGCTGAACCCGACGGGCGTCGAAGCCGGCTCGTTCGGCGGCGGCGGCACGAACGGCAGCCGCTCGATCAGCGAAGGGTCACGCTGGAACACCGGGTACACGTACGCACGCCGCGCCGCGAACGGCGCCTCGCGCCCGGCGCCGTCGAACCACTCGCGCCACGCGCGGCGGTCATAGCCAAAGTCCTGGCCCGTCAGCGTTCGCAGGGAGGCGCGCGCGTTGCGATTGACCACCAGCGAGCTGTCCGACAAACCCGTGTTGAACAGCGCCTCGAGCACGCGGATCTCGGCGTACTGACCCAGCGCGTGCGCCGCGGCCGCACGGACCTCGGGGTCGGCGTCCGCCGCCACGACCTGCTCGGCCGGGTTGGGCTCGACCATCGCACCGAGCAACGCTTCGACCGCCTCGGGATTGTGCAGGCGCTGCAAGGCCCGTGCGCACTCCTGCCGCACGAACGGGTCGGGCTCGACGTGCTGCAACTGCCGCTGCTCGACGGTAAACGTCAGCTTCTCAGCCAGCAGCGGCGCGTGCTCCGGCCCGCCGTGGTTGGCCAAGCCCCGCGCGGCGGCGGCGCGCACGTTGCTGTCGGTGTGGTTGAGGTAATCGAGATACATCTCGATGTACGGCGGCTCGCCGCCGAACGACGCGTTGGCGAGCAGGATCGTCCCGCGGTACTGGAGGTCG
Organism: Planctomycetota bacterium; assembly: GCA_039815345.1. Lineage (GTDB taxonomy): Bacteria > Planctomycetota > Phycisphaerae > Phycisphaerales > UBA1924 > JBCBZM01. The sequence goes on from JBCBZM010000145.1 coordinate 3,368, forward strand.
GGGTTGTACTCATCGGTCGCCCACGCCGCGGCCTGCTGAGGCGTGGGCGGCGCAAACAGCGCAAACAAGCTGTCCGTCCCGCGCGCCGAATCGGGGACCTGGCAGCCCAACACGGCGCCCAGCACTCCAATCGAGACACACACCGAGACCGACCGTCCGATGCTCCCAC
>JBCBZM010000042.1:0-21504 GCA_039815345.1 Planctomycetota bacterium
CAATCCGATCTGGAACAGCGCCGGCGCCCCAGGCCTCGCGGGCGCCTACTTCGAAGAGTCCGCCCAGCGCGGGTGGGGCTGCTACGTCTGGTGCTACAAGCTCATGAGCGCGAACGGCGGCGTAGGGCCCAACAACTGGCCGATCGTCACCAACGCGCAGCCCTGGTCGCTGGGCGACCTGACGACCGTCTCGAAGTCCACGCTCGAGGCCCGGCTAACCGAGCTCGCGACCATGCCGCTCGCGTTGGATCAGGAACTGGCCGACGTGCTCACGGGCGCGGCGCCGAGCGCGACGCTGCCCGCATCGCCCGAGTTGCCGACCGTGCTCCCGACGGACACGCTCCCCGGATGGGCGCCCCTGGTGGTCGGGGCCGACATCACGCCGGGCATCGAAGCCGACGGCGCCAACGCCGGCACGATGCACTCGCCGGGCCGCGACATCTTCGGCAACCGCGATGAGTTCGGCTTCCTCACCCAGGTCGCCAATGGCAACTTCGGCGCCAGCGTCACGATCGACCGCTTCGAGACCTTCCGCAAGTTCCCCAAAGCCGGCCTTATGGCCCGCGCCTCGCTCGACCCCGACGCGCCGCACCTGTTGGTCCACGCGTTCCGCGACGGGCGAGTCTTCGTCGCCTGGCGCTCGTCGCAGGGCGGCCAGACCAACCAGACGTTCGTCGGTACCAGCGCCTTCCCCGTCGGGCTGGCGCTCGGGCGCCAGGGCAACTCTTGGATCGTCCGCGTCACCGACGCCGACGGGCAGTGGCAGGTCGTCAATATCGGCTCGCCCGTCTCCTTGCCCAACAGCGTGTTTGTCGGGCTGGCCAGCAACAGCGGCGTCTTCGATAGCCCCTCGCCCGTCTCGTTCAGCGACCTCCAACTCCTCACCCTGCCCATCATCCCGAACGCGATCACCATTCCTACGGGCGCCAATCTCGCGGCGAACGCCTCGTTCGAGACCGGCGGCGGATCGTCCGCTTCGGACTGGACGTTCCTCGGCCAACAGGTCACGCGCGAAACCGGCTGGACACCCGTCCGCTCCGGGACCAGCCTGATGGCCTACCGCCACTGGCAGGTCTCCGGCGCCGGCTCGTCCAGCGCCTTCCAATCGATCTCCGGGCTCACGCCGGGCGAACGGCACGAGGTCGCGGTGTACGTCAACGCAGACGCCGTGCCGGCCAACAAACGTAACGCAGACCGCATCGAACTGCGCATCGAAACCACCGGCGCCAACCCGGCCGTGCTTGAGACCCGTGAGTGGGAGGTCGAGGAAATCGAGACCGGTTCGGACTGGAGCCGCCTCACGCTCCCGTTCCGACCGATCGGCGAGACCGTGAACCTCCGCGTGCTGATGTACCCCGAGCCCGACGCCTCCCGGCGTGACGGCGCCGTGAAGTTCGACGATCTGTCCGTATCACGCATCGACTGAGACTGACCAGGACCCGACCGAGAGAGTGACCCACACAGCGACCGAGATAGAGAGATCCCGCGGGCGTCAGCCCGAGGAAGGACGGAGATAGAGCCATGCGTTCCACCGCTCGTACAGCCCTGCTCGGCGCGCTCGCGCTCGGCATGACCGCCGGAGTTGCCCACGCGGCGCCCAACCTGACAACAAACCCAACGTTCGAGGACAGCAACACCGACCTCGCGTTCGGTGACGGCTGGACCGCCTTCGGCGCCGCCGGGTTCGACGACTTCTTCGCCGCCGGGGCCCCGGGCCACGCGGTCCTCTTCGCCGATATGCCCGGCAACCTGGGCGGCGTGTTCCAGACCGGGCTGCCCGCGGCCGAGGGTGTCACGTACGACTTCGTCGTCTCCGTCGCGCTCGAAGCCAACTTCGACGCCGAGCTTATCATCGGGCTCGAGTTCTACGAGCTCGACGACCTGACGCAGACGGGCGTCAGCGAGATCATCATCCCGCTCGACGCCGCGGGCGACGGGTACCGGCAGTACCGCGTCATCGCGACCGCGCCGGCGGATTCCGCGTTCGTCCGCCCGGTCGTTCGGTACGACAACGTGCTCTCTTCGGGCACGCAACGCGCCGCGCTCGTGGATAACGCCACGCTCAGCGTCGCCGACCCGGGCAACCTGCTCTACAACGGCGGCTTCGAGGACTGGCTGAACGCCGGCGACTTCGGCGCCAACTGGGGCACGTTCGGCGCCGCGGGCTTCGCCGACTTCTTCAACAACGGCAACCCCGGCCATGCCGTGCTGTTCGGCGACATGGTCGCCAACACCGGCGGCTTCTTCCAGGCCGGCGTGCCGGCCGAAGCGGGCGTGCAGTACCTGCTCACGCTCGACGCCAGCTTCGAAGCCGCGTGGGACGCCCGCACTCAGGTCGGACTCGAGTTCTACGCCGACGACGATTCAACCAAGCTGGGCGAACGTCTCGTCGAGATCTCCGAAGTCCTCGACGCTGGCTACGGGCAGCAGACACGCGTCGCCGCCGTCGCGCCCGCGGGCACGGCGTTTGTCCGTCCCGTCGTGCTCTTCGACAACGTCCTCTCCGGCGGCCCGGATCGCGGCGCCGTCTTCGATAACGCGCGACTCGAACGCGTCGACGCCAACACCAACATCGCCACCAACCCGGGCTTCCTCGACCTCAACGAAGACCTCGACTTCGGCGATGGCTGGGGCACCTTTGGCGCCGTGGACTTCCTCGACTTCTTCAACGCCGGCAACCCGGGCCACGGCACGCTCTTCGGCGACAACACCGCCAACATCGGTTTCCTGTTCCAGGGCAACATCCCGGCCGTGCCGGGCAAGACCTATGAGCTGAACACCTCTGTCTCGTTCGAATCCGAGTGGGACGCCACGACCAGCTACGGCCTCGAGTTCTACGCCGCCGACGACAACACCAAGCTCGACGAGACCATCGTCCAGGTGAATGGCCCGCTCGGTGAGGGCTACCGCCGATACCGCGTGACCGGCACGGCGCCCGCCGGCGCGGCCTACGTCCGGCCGATCATCTTCTTCGACAACGTCCTGTCCAGCGGCGCTTCGCGGGCCGCGACGGTCGACAACATGTCGCTCACCTGCGTCGATGACAACCTGATCGAGAACCCCGGCTTCGAGGACCAGGTCGGCGACGGCAACTTCGGCGACTTCTGGGGCACGTTCGACAACGTCGGCTTCCTCGACTTCTTCGGGAACGGCAACCCGGGCCACGCCGTCTTCTTCGCCGACCTGTTCTTCAACTTCGGCACGCTATTCCAGGCCGGCATCCCGGGCGAGGCGGGCGTGGAGTACAGCCTCTCCGCCGACGTCTCCTTCGAAGACCTCTGGGACGCCCGCTTCGAGTTCGGCTTGGAGTTCTACGACGCCGACGATGCCACGCTGCTCGATTCGACCATCGTCGAAGTCACGCCCATGCTCGGCGGCGGGTACAACACCTACGACATGACGGCCACGTCGCCCGCGGGCACGTTCTTTGTCCGCCCGGTGTTCTTCTTCGACTTCGTCGCCTCAGAAGGCCCGATGCGCGCCGCCACCATCGACAACGCCGTGCTCGCGCCGACCACCGTCGAAACGTGCTTCGCCGACTTCACGACCGACGGCACCGGCAACGGCATTCCCGACGGCCTCGTCACGCTCTCGGACTTCGCCTTCTACCTCAGCCTCTGGTCGCAGAGCGACCCGCGGGCCGACATCACGCCCGACGGCACCTGCGACGCGGGCAACGGCGGCGACGGCGTGACCCTGTCCGACTTCAGCTGCTACCTGTCCGAATGGTCGCAGCCCTGCCCCTGATCGACCTCGACACGATGCACTCCGTCCGCGGCGTCCTGACCGGCGCCGCGGGCTTTGCGGGACCGTCCGCGCCCGTGAGAAGACAGTGAAGATAAAGACGTAGCAGCAAGAGAGAATCCGCATCCGCCTTATCTGTTTGGAGAGAGAACCATGAAAGCTAAAGCCTCACTAATCGTGCTCGCCGCACTCGCCACCTCATCCACAGCCGTGATGGGTCAAGAGCTTCTGTTCAACCCCGGCTTCGAGGACATCGACCTCAACGGTGACTTCGGCGACGGCTGGGGCGCGTTCGGCGCCGCCGGCTTCAACAACTTCTTCGGCCCCAACGGCCACGCCAGCCTGTTCAGCGACAACATCGGCAACTTCGGCGGCGTGTTCCAGACCGGCATCGCGGGCGGCGCGGGCGCCGAGTATCAGTTCGACCTGCTCGATGTGCGCCTCGAAGACAACATCGCCGCCGACTACCGCTTCGGCCTCGAGTACTTCGCCGCGGACGACTCGACCAAGCTCGGCGACACCATCGTCCCGATCTCCCTTTCCCCCACCGGCGACGGGCTCTCCTTCTCCATGACCGGCACGGCGCCGGCCGGCACGGCGTTCGTTCGCCCCATCATCCAGTACGACAACGTGACCTCCACAGCCAACGGCCAAGAGAACGCGTTCATCTTCGAAGCCTCGCTCACCGTCGTGCCCGCGCCGAGCGCCCTTGCGGGGCTCGCCCTCGCCGGCGTGGCCGCCGGAACGCGCCGCCGCCGTTGATACCGGGCGTACAACAGCAACAAAAACAGCCGAACGTCTCCAGACGCTCGGCTGTTTTGCTGCGCACATCGGACAACCACAGCGTTCGCACGGGCGCGTCCCGGAATCGCGCCGGGAATAGACACCGTTGTTTTAGACCGCATCAATCGGCGGCAGGTCACCCCCGTCGCCCGTGACAAACTGCGCCAGCAGCTCGGCTTGTGTCGACACACCGAAGTGCCGGTACACCTGCTTCTGATAGCCCGCCACCGTGTTGGCCGTGATCCCAATGTGCTCGGCGATCCGCTTGCGGTTCCAGCCGCGCAGAAGAAACGAGAACACCACCCGCAGCCGCGGCGTGAGCTCCATGGTGTGCCGGCCGGCGTCCTCGGGGAGATCGATGCGGTGCATCCAGTCCACCTGCGAAATCAGGATGTGCGTGATGCGCCGCTCGCGGATCGTAAAGTCCGGGCGGCCGACGCCGCGGTGCAGGCCAACGCCGCTCACGTACCCGTCCTCGAGCGGCACCAAGCTGAAGATAAAATGATCGATGCCCATCGGCTTGCGGTACAACTCCCACTGCGGCGAGTTGTACAACTCTTCGTCGCTCTCCCAATCTCGGCGCGTCCGCGTCAGGTGCTTCCATGACTGCATCTCCTGGATCATCTTGCGGTTGTGCAGCGGCTGGTTCTCGGTGTCCTGTGAGTGTTCAACGAACAACGCCATGGATCGCTCGTTGAATCCGCCGTAGTCGAATCCCACGGTCATCGGAACATCGCCCGTGCGAAAGCCCGTCGAGGTGGTCCAGAGCCATGTGTCCGCATCGATCAGCTTCGCGAGCCCACTCATCAATACCCGGCGACGTTCCGTTAACGGCTCGCGCATCCCCGCGACGCGGCCGATCAGCGAAACCATCGCCTTCACGTCGTCAGAGCTAAGCGGACCGTCCAGCGTCGCCTCTTGGATCGGCTGGATCTCGAAGTCTTCACCCGTTTCCAGCCCGCGTGCGTCAAGCCGGCTTGCGTCCGAGGCGTTTCGGTTGTGCGGCTGCTCGTGCATCGGCCTCCTTTGTCCCTGATTCAAATGTGCATGCGTCAACGGCAGGTTCGTGGGTGCGCAGCCCGTGCCAGTATCGAATCAATAGTCCACGCCGCCGAGGCCGTTGCGGGTGTAGCGGTACCACCCGAGCACCTCGTCGCCCCCGGGCAAGTCGGCCGCGGGCTCCCACGACGCCTCGGGCGTGTACTTGTACCGCATCGGCTCTCCGCCTCCCGGACGGCTCGGATCCCATCCTTCGTTCGAGTCGCCCGTCCGACGCAACGCAACGGACCCATCGAACATCATGACCATCGCTTTGGCGTCCGGGTAGGCGAAGTACCGCGCACGATCGCCGTGGAGCTGCTGCATCTCGTAGATCCAGACCTTGTTGGAGGCGTATCGCACCTCGTCCACGCGGCGCACGGCGAGCGCTCGGTCTTCCGGGACGTTCCACGACAGGTGCGTCGGGCCGTTGCTCACCATCGGCCCGCGGTCCTGCGTGTACGCCGATTCCACCATGAAGTAGAAGGTGTTCAATCCGCTCGCCTTCACGACATCCAAGCGCAGACCGGGCAGAGGGCGGTTCGCCAGATCGAGGTACGCCTCACCCGACGGATCTTCGCGGAACGCGTTGAGCCATTGCTGCTGCACCGCGTTCGCCGGGCAGGCCGTCGCCTTTCCGAACGGGCCCGCGTCTTCGTAGGGCACGAGCAACGCGTAGTAGCCAGCCGGGAACGGAAACACGCCCGGCGGCGCACGGTCGAGATCTTGGCCGAGTACGTCACCGATGACAGTCATCGCCTGATCGGCCGCCGCCTGCTGGCGGGAACTCGCGGCGCCGTACCGAGGGTTGTACACCCGGCCCGCTTTCCACCAGAACGATGCGATCGCGCCGTCGTGGTCATTCGCAAACGAAGCCAATGCCACGCCGCGAGACTTCAGGTTCGATTGGCACACCGCGAGCCGGCCCGTGTCTCGCGCCCGGCCGAGCGCGGGCAGCAGCAGACCGATCAGCAGCGCGATGATCGCGATGACCACCAGCAACTCGATCAGCGTGAATCCGCGATTGCGTGACACCTGTGCCCCTCTCCAGTCGCCAACGGGACACCGGATACACGAGAACTCCCCAGCGTGCCATCGATGCACAGATCGAATCTTGACTGTGGGGTCAGACACGCGCGCCTCAACCGTTCAAGCAAAGTCTAAACACCCAACGAACATTCAACAACATCAACGATCCGAACGCCGAACAACCCTCCAAATGGAGGGTCGTCTCCAACAAGCTGTTCACTAAACGGTTCCACAACCCCCAGATGGGTAGATGACACCGAACCGCGCACACCGTAATTTCCGGCCGGTCGCGTGCGCCAGCGTGACCAACGCCGCACCTGCGGCGCCCTTCGGGCATGCGCCGGGTCACGTGGTCCGGCGCATGTCTTGCTCACGCCGCCCGAGGTCGAGCCGCGCGACCGGATTACTCGCCGTCATCCACGAACGTCTCGGTCGCCGACCAGAGCTGTTCGAGCCGGTGGATCCGTCGTTCCGCCGCGGCGCCGAGCTGCGCCACCACCTCCAGCACCAGCAACTCCGCTGCCGCAACCGCCGGCAATGAGCTATCGAATGGCCCCACCGCCGGCACCTCCAACTCGCACCACAACTCCGTCATTGCCGCGATCGGCGAGAGCGGCCCGTCGGTGATCGCGACAAGGTCCACGCCGCAAGCCGAGAGCGTCTGAGCGGACGTCACGGCCGCACGCCGATACCGCGCGAAATCGAACACCACCGCGACATCGCCCTTCGCCGCGCCACTGAGCTCCCGCGCTAAGTCGTGCTCATCCACCAGCCGAACGTGGTCGCGCACCATCGCCAGCCCGCTGTGCAGCACCACCGCGCCCGCCCGAGAAGTCTCACCCGACAGCACCAGCACGCTCCGCGCGTTGGCTAACGGCTTCGCCAACCGTTTCAGACGATCCTCATCCAGCGAGCCGAGCGTCCGATGCAGCGCCCGCTCGACCTCCGCGTGGATGTGCTCGTACGCGCCGGGCTCACGACGAATCCGCTCGCCGGGCGTCGCCAGCCGCCGGGCCACGCCGTCGCGGGCCGAGGCCTGCAACGCCGGGTACCCCCCGAACCCCAGCTTGGCGGCGAACCGCACGATCGACGGCCGACTCGTCTGCACGCGCTCGGCAAGGTCCGATACCGTCCCAAACGCCAGCAGAGTCGGGTCTTTGAGCACCTCTTCGGCGATCCGCCGTTCGGTCGGGGTCAGCCGATCACCGGCGCTGGCGATGAGATCCTGGATCGACAAATCGGCGTCTCCGAACGTGCATCCTGTTGCATTCGAACGCCCATATTGTACATTCTGTTACAGATTCACACCCGCTCGTCTCAACTTTTCCCCGGAGCCCGGCCCATGATTCAGTCGCAACCTTACCAGCCCACCGAACGCGAGCAGGCGTTCCTCGACGGCGTCGAAGAGACACGCTACGAGCGCGAGATCATCAACGGCCTGGCGCCCTTCTTCAACGAGAAGGCGCCCGATGACATGCTCCACTTCTACAACAAAGACGAGGTCGTCAGCCTCAAAGTCCTCAAGGGCACCGACCGCGATGTCGAGTCGCGCATGCCCGTCAAGATCACACGCCACTACTACGAACTCGCCAAGACCAGCCCTTCCATCCAGCGCATCGTCAAGGCGAGCCCCGACGAAACCGACAACCTCGAAGGCTCCGAGGACCCCGGCAACCAGATGGACTACGCCCCCGTCGAGGGCCTGCTGCACAAGTACGAGATGGGCCTCTTGTACGTCGTCTCGACGTGCTCGGCCCACTGCCGATTCTGCTACCGCGAAGAACTGATCGCCCGCAAGGAAATCGCCCGGCAGGACGGCACGGTCAAGAAGAAGGGCCTCGCCAAGATCCCCGAGATCACCGCGTACATCCGCGAGCACAACGAGATCGTCGCCCGCAACGGCGGCGTTCACCCCGACTCAGGCCGCGAGAAACTCCGCGAGGTCCTGCTCTCCGGCGGTGACCCCATGGTCCTCAACAACGGCAAGATCGCCGCGTGGCTCGCCGCGCTGGCCGAGGCCGGCGTCGAGTCCATCCGCATCGGCACCAAGGAGATGGCCTTTTACCCGCAGCGGTTCGACAAGACTTTCTTCGCCATGCTCGACCGTTTCCACGAGAACTACCCCCAGATCGGCCTGCACATGATGCTGCACTTCGAGCATCCCGACGAGATCCTCGCCAAGTCGTCCGAAGGCGAGTACATCCGCGACGATAAGGGCTTTTTGCAGTGGATCCCCGCGACCGGCGCCGCCATGCGCGGGCTCACCTCGCGCAGCTGGATCACCGTCGAGAACCAGTCGCCGATCATCAAGGGCATCAACGACGACCCCGCCGCGCTCCGCATCCTCCAGCGTGAGTTCAAACGCGCCGGCGGCGAGAACCACTACTTCTTCTGCGGCCGAGACATCGTCGCCTACAAGGCCTTCAACATTCCCATGGAATCCGCATGGGCGATCCTCAACGAAGCGCAGCGCGGCCTCTCGGGCATCGAATCCCACGCACGCCTCTCCATCACCCACTACAAAGGCAAGACCGAGGTCTGCGCCGTCACCAACGAACCCATCCCGGGGCTCAAAGGCAGCGAGAACGGCGTCGTGATCTTCAAGCTCCTCCGCAACGCCGGCTCGGCGCCGGATCGCGGCAAGGTCTGCATCGTCGGCCGCAACCCCGAAGCCCTCTGGTTCGACGACTACGAAGACCGCGTCCTCTATGACGAAGCCGGCCTGTTCGACTACACCCGCGTCGCCAAGTCGGGCGACTCGCCCCAGCGGCTCACCAACTCGCTCCCGAAAATGGGCGGCTGCGGATGATCGACAAGCGGGTGTCCAACGCCGCCGAAGCGGTCGCGGATGTCTTCGACGGCGCCACGATCATGATCGGTGGATTCGGTGAGGCCGGCAGCCCGGTCGAGCTTATCCACGCGCTCATCGACCAAGGCGCCCAAGACCTCACCGTGGTCAGCAACAACACCGGCAGCGGCGAGGTCGGCCTCGCGGCGTTGCTCAAAGCACGCCGCGTCACCAAGGTCATCTGCTCCTTCCCGCGCACCGCCAACTCGACCGTCTTCCCAGAGCTCTACCGCGAAGGCTTCACCGAACTGGAACTCGTCCCCCAGGGCACCCTCGCCGAGCGCATCCGCGCAGGCGGCGCCGGCATCCCCGCCTTCTACACCCCCACCGCCCTCGGCACACCGCTCGCCGAGGGCAAGGAGTCGCGCACCTTCGAAGGCCGCGGTTACCTCCTCGAGCGCGGCCTGCAAGCCGACTTCGCCCTCATCAAAGGCCGCACCGCCGACGCCCACGGCAACGTGCTCTACAACAAAACCGCCCGCAACTTCGGCCCGCCCATGGCCATGGCCGCCCGAACCGCGATCGTGCAGGTCGAGCGCGTGGTCGAGCCCGGCGAACTCGACCCCGAAGCCGTGGTCACGCCGGGCATCTTCATCAAACGCGTGGTCGAGATCGCGCAGCCGGCGCATGAATCCGAGCTCATCGCCGCGGGGGTGACCTACCCATGACCAGCGAAACAGCCGTCACCGGCCGCACACGCGAGCAGATGGCCCAACGCCTCGCGCTCGACATCGCCAATGGTTCCTACGTCAACCTCGGCATCGGCATCCCAGAGCTCGTCGCTCGTTTCGTGCCCGAAGGCCGCACGTTGATCTATCACACCGAGAACGGCCTGCTCGGCATGGGCCCCTCGCCCGCCGAAGGCCAAGGCGACCCCGAACTCATCAACGCCGGCAAGCGACACGTCACCGCCAATCCGGGCGCCGCCTACTTCCATCACGCCGACAGCTTCGCCATGATTCGAGGCGGACACCTCGATCTCAGCGTCCTCGGCGCGCTCCAGATCGCCCACAACGGCGACCTCGCCAACTGGTCGACGGGCGAGCCCGGCGCCATTCCCGCTGTCGGAGGCGCGATGGACCTCGTCGCTGGCGTCAAGAACGTCTACGTCATCACCCAGCACACCACCAAGACCGGCCAGCCCAAGCTCGTCGAGTCCTGCACCTACCCGCTCACCGGCCTCGGCGTCGTCGACCGCATCTACACCGACCTCGCCGTGATTGACGTCACGCCCCAGGGCTTCAGGCTCGTCGAATGCAGCCCCGGCGTCGACTTCGACACCGTTCAGCAACGCACGGCGGCGCCGATCCTGCCCGCGTTAAAAGAAACCGACTGACATGAACACGCACACCGGCATCTCCGCAGAACTCTTTGAGCGCGCCCAACGCGTCCTGCCCGGCGGCGTCAGCCGGAACACCGTCCTCCGCGCGCCCCACCCCGCCTACGCAGACTTCGGCCGCGGCTGCCGCATCACCGACCTCGAAGGCCGATCGCGCATCGACTTCTCGAACAACATGGCCTCGCTCATCCACGGCCACGCCTGCCCCGAGGTCAACGAAGCCGTGCGCGAACAGCTCGACCGTGGCACCGCCTTCATGATGGCGACCGAGAGCGAGGTCGTCTTCGCCGAGTACCTCTGCGAACGCGTCCCCTCGTTCGAAAAACTCCGCTTCGTCAACTCCGGCACCGAAGCGCTCATGGTCGCGCTCAAAGCCTCCCGCGCCTTCACGGGCCGACCCAAGGTCGCAAAAGCCGAGGGCGCGTACCACGGCGGCTACGACTACGCCGAGATCAGCCAGGCGCCCAACCCCAACACCTGGGGAAGCCTCGATCACCCCAACAGCGTCCCCCTCGCCCACGGCACCCCCACCTCCGCGCTCAACGACGTCGTCGTCATCCCCTACAACGACATCGAACGCTCGCTCGCGATCCTCGACGAACAAGCCGACGACCTCGCCTGCGTCATGCTCGACCTCATGCCCCACCGCGTCGGCCTCAACCCCGCCGAACCCGAGTTCGTCCGCGCGATCCGAGACTGGACCGAACGCCACGGCGTCCTGCTCGTCCTCGACGAGGTCGTGACGTTTCGATCGGAGTACGGCGGCCTGCAAGAACGCTTCGGCGTCACGCCCGACCTCACCGCGCTCGGCAAGATGATCGGCGGCGGCTTCCCCGTCGGCGCCATCGGCGGCCGTGCCGATGTCATGGACGTCATGAACCCCGCCGGCGACCGCTACCTCTTCCCGCACTCGGGCACCTTCTCGGCCAACCCCGTCAGCACCGCCGCCGGGCTCGCCGCGATGCGCAAGTTCGACGAAGGCGAGGTCCAACGCCTCAACGCCCTCGCCGAACGCGCGACGCGCGGCATCACCCAGGCCGCCGAATCGACCGGCGCCAGCGCCTGCGTCACCGGTTGCGGCTCGATGTTCCGCGTGCACATGAAACCACGACCGCCGCGAGACTTCCGCGAGGCCTTTACTTCACCCGAAGAAAACGCCCGCCTCAAGGTCCTGCTCAACCATCTGTTCGATCAGGGCTTCGTGATGATCAACACCTGCACGGCGACGCTCTCGACGCCGATGTCCGAAACCGAGATCGATGCGCTGGTCGAGGGCGTCCGCTCCGGCTTCGAGCTCATCGCCAACATGCCGTAGCCAGCATGTCGTAACGAGTCAGGCCCGCCCGTCAGGCCCGCTCGAACACGGTCGCCAGCCCCTGACCCACGCCCACGCACAGCGACGCCATCCCGCGCTCCACATCGCGGCGTCGCATCTCGTGCACCAGTGTCGCGGCCAACCGCGCGCCGCTGCACCCCAGCGGGTGTCCGATCGCGATCGCGCCGCCGTTCACGTTCAGCGTCGCCTCATCCAGCCCGAGCTCTCGCGCACACGCGATCGACTGCGCGGCGAACGCTTCGTTCAGCTCCACCAAACCGATATCAACCAGCCCAAGCCCCGCCCGCTCCAGCGCCTTGCGGACCGCCGGGACCGGCCCGACGCCCATGTATGCCGGATCCACGCCCGCCGCCGCGCTCGCACCCACATAGCCGATCGGCGTCAGCCCGAGCGACTTCGCCTTCTCCGCCTCCACCAGCAGCAATGCCGCCGCGCCGTCGTTCACACCCGACGCGTTCCCCGCCGTCACCGTGCCCTGATCGTCCTTGGCAAACACCGGCCGCAGCTTGCCGAGTTGCTCCAGTGTTGTCTCGGGCCGCGGGTGCTCGTCGGTCTCCACCACGATCGCCGCCCCTTTGCGTTGCGGGATCTCGACCGAGATCAGTTCATCTGCGAACACCCCGCGCTCGTGCGCCGCCGTCCACCGCTGCTGGCTGCGCAGCGCGAACCGGTCTTGCTCCTCTCGGCTGATCCCGTGCCGACGCGCCACGTTCTCGGCCGTCTCGCCCATCGAGTACGGATGATGCAGCTTCGACAGCGCCGGGTTCACGAACCGCCAACCGATCGACGTGTCGTGCAGTTCCTGCGAGCGCCCGTAGGCCGACTCGGCCTTGCTCAGCACGTACGGCGCCCGGCTCATCGACTCCACGCCCCCCGCGACGAACACATCGCCCGAACCTGCCTCGATCATCCGCGCCGCGATATTCACTGCCTCCAGCCCCGAAGCGCACAGCCGATTCACCGTCGCGCCCGGCACCGTCTCAGGCAAGCCCGCAAGCAACGCCGCCATCCGCGCCACGTTGCGGTTGTCCTCACCCGCCTGATTCGCGGCGCCCATGTACACGTCATCGATCAGCGCTGACTCGATGCCCGCCCGGTCCACCACCGCACGGATCACGTGCGCCGCGAGGTCATCCGGCCGCACGCCCGCGAGCGCGCCGCCGTACCGCCCGATCGGTGTCCGCAACGCCGCGATGATCGCCGCTCTTCGCATCACAACTCCTCGCTCGCACCCGACACAGCACACGCCCACCCGACCCCGAATCACCGCGGCCAGCATCGACCCGTGACAATATCCCCCAAAACGAATCGCCCCCACAACGGCGTTCAAAATGGCGAACGCCCCCTCGCCGCTCGGCAGCTTGCGTCCGCGCTCTCTTATACATCGCCCGCATCACGCCGGTTCGCAAGAGCGGCCCACCCGCGCACGATCCGTCGCACACCGCCCCGGCGGCGGCGCTTCGGTGACGCGCGCTCAGTGAAAGTCACGCGAAGCCGCGGCAAGGCTCGGCATCTCGTCATCCACGCTCTCAAGATGCCGGACGTGCAGGTGCACCACCTCGCCCTGCCGCTCGATCGTGCCGCGGGCGAGCAGGATCGTGCTGAGCCGGGCCACGCGGCGATACCGCTCAAAAGTATCGCGCCAGACGATCAGGTTGGCGACACCCGTCTCGTCCTCCAGTGTGATGAACGTGACACCTGAAGCCGTACTCGGGCGCTGACGGCAGAGCACGAGCCCCGCGACAGCAACGCCGCGCCCCTGCGGGCACGCCCGCTCGTCGCGCAGCTCACACGCAGGCAGCACACCCCGCGCGTCGAGCGTTTCGCGGATGAACGAAACCGGGTGGGCCTTGAGCGAGAGCCCCACCGACCCGTAATCGTGCAGCACGCGATCGGGCATCGGGATCGTGGGCAGGCGATCGAGCCCCGCCTCGTCCGTCGAATCGCTGGCCTCGAACAGCGGCATCGGATCATCCCGCAACGGCCGGACCTGCCAGAGCGCCCGCTGCCGATCCAGCCCCATCGAGCCGAAGGCGTCGGCCTGCGCCAGACACCGCAGCGCCCGCACGCCGGCGCCGCTCCGTCGCCAGAGAGATTCGATCGTCTGGACCGATCCATGATCACCAACACACGTCTCAATCTTCCGCGCCTCATCCTCGGCAAGCCCCTTGGCCAATCGCATCCCCAGTCGGATCGCCCGCTCACCATCTTCCAACGCACAGTCCCACCCGCTGCGGTTCACATCGATCGGGCGGATCTCAATACCGTGCTCCTTTGCATCTCGAACGATCTGCGCCGGCTGATAAAAGCCCATCGGCTGGCTGTTGATCAGCGCCGCCGCGAAGGCCGCGGGATGGCGCCGCTTCAGCCAGCACGACACATACACCAGGATCGCGAAGCTCGCGGCGTGCGATTCGGGAAACCCGTACTCGCTGAACCCTTTGATCTGCTCGAAGCATCGATCGGCGAACTCGTGCGTGTACCCGTTGGCCAGCATCCCATCAACCAGCAGCTTGCCGTACTCATAGATCGCGTTGCCCTTACGCTTCCACGCTGCCATCGACCGCCGCAGCCCGTCCGCCTGATCCGGCGTGAACCCCGCCGCGACAATCGCCAGTTGCATCGCCTGCTCCTGAAACAACGGCACACCGAGTGTGCGGCTCAGCACTTCCTCGATCGCCTTGTTCGGATAGGTCACCGCCTCGGCGCCCTCACGCCGACGCAGATACGGATGCACCATGCCGCCCTGAATCGGCCCCGGGCGCACAATCGCCACCTCGATCACCAAGTCATAAAAACAACGAGGCTTGAGCCGCGGCAGCATCGACATCTGCGCCCGGCTCTCGATCTGGAACACCCCCACCGTGTCCGCGTGCTGGATCATCTCGTACACGTCGTCGTCGGGCCGCTCCTTCGCCATCACATCAGCGATGGTCAATGGCCCTCCATCCGATCCCTGCACGCCCGCGCCCTCCAGCAGTTCGAACGCCTTACGGATGCACGTCAGCATCCCGAGCCCGAGGCAATCGACCTTCAGCATCCCCATCGCGTCGATGTCGTCCTTGTCCCACTCGATGACCGTCCGGTCCTCCATCGCGGCGTTCTCGATCGGAACCAGATCGCTCAGCTCGCCACGCGTAATGACAAACCCACCGACGTGTTGCGAAAGATGACGCGGGAAGCCCACGAGCTGGCCGGTCAACTCGATCACCCGCCCGAGCGTCGGATCGCGCGGATTGAGCCCCACCTCACGCACACGCGCTTCGTCCGTCGTGCCGCCCCAGGCGTCAAGATTCTTCGCCAGCGCATCGATCGTGTCGGCCGACAGACCCATCGCCTTGCCCACATCGCGCACCGCGCTCCGGCCGCGGTAACTGATGACCTCCGCCGTCAGCGCCGCCCGCTCACGCCCGTACTTCCTGTAGAGGTACTGGATCACCTCCTCCCGCCGCTCATGCTCGAAATCGATGTCAATGTCGGGAGGCTCGTTCCGCTCGCAGCTGATAAACCGCTCGAACAGCAGGCTGTGTGTCGCTGGGTCCACCTCCGTGATGCCTAGGCAGTAGCACACCGCCGAGTTGGCGGCGCCGCCCCTGCCCTGACACAGAATCCCCCGTGATCGCGCGAACGTCACGATGTCATAGCACGTCAGGAAGTACGCCTCGTACCCGAGCTCTGCGATTAGACGCAGCTCATACGCGATCGACGCGCGCGTCTTGCCCGGTACATCCCCGCCGTACCGGCGCCCGGCGCCGAGCCAGACCTCTTGCGCCAAGTACGCCGTGGGCGACATGCCTTGTGGGCAAGGCTCGGCCGGATACTCATACCGCAGCTCGTCCAGACTGAACACCGACGCCCGCTCGGCCACCGCCACGCTGCGCGCGATCATCCGCGGACATCGCGCAAAGATCCGCGCCATCTCCTCGGGCGCCTTCAGATGCCGCTCGGCGTTGGACTCCAGCCGAAAGCCCGCCTGCTCGATCGTGCAGCCGTGCCGAATGCACGTCAGCACGTCCTGCAACGCCCGCCGCCCCGGCTCGTGGCACAGGACACCATTGATTGCCACGAGCGGCACGCCACACGACAAACCCAAATCGACCAGCCGATCCATCCGCTCGGCGTCATCGCCGCGATACAGCATCGCCCCCGCGAGCGAGAGACGATCGTCATCAAACACATCCCGCAGGCAATCCAGTGCCCGCACGAAGCCGTCGCCGGGCGTCTCCGGCGGCTCGACCACCGCGAGCAATCCCTCGGCGTGCCCGATCAGATCGTTCATTCCCAGATGGCACTCCCCCTTCGGCGCCCGCCGCTTGCCGAGCGTCAGCAGCCGGCACAACCGCGCATACGCCGCACGATCCGTCGGGTAGACGCACACGCCCGGCCCATCGGATAGCGCCAGCCGACAACCCACCACAAGCGGAACGCCCACACGCTTGGCCGCCACATGCGCGCGCACCACACCCGCCAGCGTGTTCGTGTCGGTGATGGCCGCCGCCCGATGCCCAAGCGCCGCGGCCCGCTCGACCAACTCCTCGGGATGACTCGCCCCGGTCAGAAACGTGAAGTTGCTCGTGACAGACAACTCGGCGTATCCAATCGCCGACGGCCTTCGCGCAGCCACGTTGCCGCACGTGTGCGCAGGGTGGGCCCTCGGCTTGGGTGGCGGCTGACCGGGCATCACCTACGCCCAGACGCCATGCACATACCAACGCCCGCTCGCGTGCGCACGGGCGAGCCACAACCACAGCCCGTCCTCGGCCTGAACCGCGAAGTAATCCCGTGCCGAGCCGTGCCGGCGCCACCATTCGGGTTCGATCCGTTCCGGGCCTCGGCACGCGATCACACTCCGCTCGCGCCCGCCCCATCGCACACGGTGCACCGGCCCATCAGGCGTCAGCGCCACAACCTCCGTCGGAACCGGACGATCGAACAACACCGTGGGACGATCGCGTGCCGTGATTCCAGCGGCCTTAGTGCCTGCCTCTGTATCGGTCTCGAACGCCGGGCGCCTCTCGAACGCTCTCTCCGGCAGGTGCGATGCCCGCGCCCGAGCCCGCAGCACCCGATCGGCGCCCAACCGGTTCGACAATGTGTCCAGCAACTCGGTCATCGCCCGCTCGGCCTCACTCGCCGAGACATCGCTCTCGGACCGCTGTGCCTGCTCGTGACGTGTCTGCTCATGCCGCAGGCGTGCCGCCTGGCGAACATGGACCCGCACGCCCTCCACACCGAAGCCCAGGTGCGCCGTCTCCAACTGCGGACGCAGCAGCGTCCACAACCGCTTCGCATCACGGCAAGGTCGCCCGAGCATCAGCGTCAGCCGCTCCGGCGCCAGATCCGATCGCAGCAACGACACCTCGACCGACCGCGCCCCGCTCTCGCGCTCGCCGAGCCGATCGCTCATCTCTGCGAGCAACTCGCGCACAGTGCGTTCGATCGCATCCGTCCGTGTCGTGGGCCCGCCGAACAAACGCTCGACCGCGATCGGCGGCGTCGGTCGCACCGGATCGATCGTCTCGATCGCCCGCCCGAGCGCCCGATCGAGTTGCAGCAACACCTCCCCGCTAAACCGTCGCGGCAAAGACGATCGAGGCAACTCGATCAGGTGCCCGACGCGCTCGACACCCACTTCCCCGAGACCGGCAACCGCTTCGGCTGAAAGACGAAGAGACGCGACGGGCAGCGGCCCGAGTACGGCCGTGAGCTCCTCGTGCGGCGCCACTCGCCCGGCCTCACAGCCGTATCGAGCCACCGCCCAGGCGCCTCCATACGTCGGAGCGATCGCGGCACGGGCCCGGAAACCGAGCCGATGCAGCCCCGCGCACGCCTGCTCGATCAACGATTCCTCCCCCCCAAAGACAGCGCCACAACCCGATACATCGAGCAACAATCCATCCGGCTCATCGACCGCGACCGTGGGCGAAAAGCGATGCGCCCACACCGCCAGCGATCGCAGCGCCGCCTGATCACGCTTCGGCGCGTGCGCCTCGATGCGCACGCCGGCGCCATCGAACAGCGCCCGCGCCTCGGCCAGCGGCATCCCTGTACGCACACCCCCGGCGTGCGCACGCTCACAGCACCGCACCACGACCCGCCGCTGACGCTCGTCCGCGACGATCAGCACCGCCCGCCGATCGTCAGGCGATCCGTGATCCCGCCGCCCGGACCGATCCGTCCGCCGAAGCCGATCCGCCCGGCGAAGCCGGTCGCTCGACCACCTCGGCAGCCACAGCGCCATCGCACGCCTGCCACTCACCGATCTCTCCCGTTGCATGGTCTCGTCGCACGACCCACCGCCGTGCGCCTTCAATCGTGGGCCGCAGTCCTTTGCAGCGCAGCAGTTCGACCGTCCATGCCTGTGCGTGGTCCGCCTCCACCCGCGGCGACACCCGCCACCGCGTCCGAGCCGCCGACAGTGATTTCAGTTCTGACTCCGAGCGCACGAGCAGCGCCGCACCGCCGAATGCAGACGCCGCCAGTTGCAAACGCCGCGACTCGGCCATCGTCAGTCCGCGCCCATCCCCGATGACGAGCCCGACCCCAACGCAACGCAGCGCGACCTCGATCGCCCACACGCGTTCGGCGCGGTGCAGAGCCTTCACAAACAGCGATCGTGCCATCAGTCGATGATCGGTCGTGCCGCGCGAGCGCAGCGCGTGGGGGTAAGGCCAGCAAGCCTGGCCCACCCACACGAAGCCCTTCGCCTTGTGAGCCGACGCCGCGACACCCGCGAACACACCGCACGGGGGGCTCTCGGCGCCGCCGTCATGAAACCACTCATGCAGACCCGAAGCGAGACACAGCGCCGCGCCAGATAAACACTCGGCCGTCGTCACATGACGCTCAAGCCCTGCCCGGACGGCCATCATCGACCGAAGTGCTTGCAAGGAATGCGCTTGAGACTGTCGAAGAGAAGCGGTTTCAGCCCCGGATACCAAACACATTCCTACAATATAAACCCTATCGAAACCCAATCAAGCATTTCTGGCAGAACTTGCAACGACGACCGGATTAGCCCCCTGCCCCCCTGCCCGTTGGCACGCCGATCCGCGGCACGCCGATCGCGGGCACGGCGGACGCAGCGAGCGTGCCGCAAGGCCATTGCCAGACCGCCGATCGCAAACCCGTGCCCGGCTGAGCGCCGGGCTTCAAAGACCGCGCAAAGCGCTCCGGAAGCACGAGACATCGCACAGGGACATCCCGCGGACATCGCGGCGATGGCCGCGGCAACCAGAGGGCCCACCGACACGTGAGGAGGCCGTTCGCCCCTCTCCGCGTATCCTCCGGCCACGAGAGCCGGAGGAACTGTCGTGCCGGATTATGAACCGCCCACCACCGACGACCTGCCGCACGACCCCCACGACGGCCGTCCGTCGCTGGACGACGCCCCGGCTCGCGTCGGCCGTTACCGCATCCTCGAGCCGCTCGGCGAGGGTGGGTTCGGCGTCGTCTACCGCGCCGAGCAGGCCGAGCCCGTCCGGCGCCAGGTCGCGCTGAAGGTCATCAAGCCGGGCATGGACTCCAAAGCCGTGGTCTCCCGCTTCGAGGCCGAGCGGCAGGCGCTCGCGCTCATGGACCATCCGTGCGTCGCCAAGATCTACGACGGCGGCGTCACCGACGAGGGTCGGCCTTACTTCGCGATGGAACTCGTCAAGGGCGAGCCCATCACTACCCACTGCGACCGCCAGCGGCTCGGCGTCCGCGCCCGGATCGAGCTGTTCATCCGCGTCTGCGAGGCGATCCAGCACGCGCACCACAAGGGCGTCGTCCACCGCGACCTCAAGCCCAGCAACATCCTCGTCGAGTACGAGAGCGGCAAGGCCACGCCCAAAGTCATCGACTTCGGCGTCGCGAAAGCTCTGCACCAGCGCCTCACCGAGGCGACCATCTTCACCGGCCAGGGGCAGATGATCGGCACGCCCGAGTACATGAGCCCCGAGCAGGCCGAAATGTCCGGCGCCGACATCGACACGCGCAGCGATGTCTACAGCCTCGGCGTCCTGCTCTACGAACTGCTCACCGGCGTGCGGCCGTTCGACAGCGAGTCGCTCCGCCAGGCGGCGCTGGCCGAGATCCAGCGGATCATCCGAGAGGTCGATCCGCCCAAGCCCAGCACACGGCTGAGCACCGCGGCCGAGGCCGAGTCCGTCGCCGCCTCGCGCAATACCGAAGTCCGATCGCTCTCGGGCGTCCTGCGTCGCGATCTCGACTGGGTGTGCATGAAGTGCCTGGAGAAGGACCGCGAACGGCGGTACGACACGGCCAACGCGCTGGCCGAAGACCTGCGCCGGTTTCTAAGCGACGAGCCGGTTGCTGCCGGTCCTCCGAGCGCGTCGTATCGGCTGCGCAAGTTTGTCCGACGCAATCGCTCGGGCGTGCTGGCGACGGGCGCCGTGGTCGCGGTCGCGGTCACCGGCGCGGTCGTCGCCTCGGTCGGGTGGTCGCGAGCCCTGGATGGGCAACGTCAGGCGAAGGACGCCCTGGTCGATCTGGTGCGCGAGTCTCTCCGCGACGGGTGGGACGACCCGGTGCTCCGCGATCGGATGGACCGCGCCGGGCTCGACATCGCCTTGAGTGAGGAAAACGGGGAACGCCGGTTCTTCGTGGATGTCGAGGGCTCCGACTCCATCCCGCGCCTCGCGGGATTCACCCGCGAGGTCTACGGGTGGCTGGAGGAATCCGAGCGCCTCGCCTCGGCGGAGGCCGAGCGGGCCGCAGCAGCCGAAGCCGAGGCCAAGGAGCGCGCCGAGCAGCTTCAGATCGTCGCCGACTTCCAAGCCGAGCAACTCGGCGCGATCGATGCGGCTAAGATGGGACTCGACCTGCGCAACACGCTGGTCGATCTGTACGCCGACAGGCTCGAACGCGGCGGGCTGCCGGAGGACGAGGCGGCCGCGCAGGCCGAGGCCCTCGACGCCTCGCTCAGCGGCGTGGACTTCACGGGACTGGCGCTCGGTTCGCTCGAAGCCAACGTCTTCGTTCCTGCGCTCGACGCGATCGACCGACAGTTCGAGGACCAGCCCCTCGTTCGGGCCCAACTGCAGCAAACGCTCGCGATCGTGCTCCGTGACGCGGGCTTGCTCGAGGCCGCCGAGGAGCCGCAACGCGCGGCGTTGGAGGGGTATCGCCGCGTGCTGGGCGATGAGCACCGGGACACGCTCGGCTCCATCAGCAACATGGGCTTTTTGCTCCGAGCCAAGGGCAAGTTCACCGAAGCCGAGCCGTACTACCGCGAGGCGTTGGAGGGGTACCGCCGCGTGCTGGGCGACGAGCACCGGGACACGCTCGGCTCCATCAGCCACATGGGCTTTTTGCTCCGAGCCAAGGGCAAGTTCACCGAAGCCGAGCCGTACTACCGCGAGGCGCTGGAGGCCCACCGCCGCG
>JBCBZM010000086.1:0-13265 GCA_039815345.1 Planctomycetota bacterium
GTGAGATTGGCGTACGGGGGCATCACACCCATGTAGTCCTCGCCGTTCAGCGAGGCCGGTCTGGGCGCCACCTGCGAGCCGAGCAGCATGTACTCGATCAACGGCCTTGAGTCCCCAGCGAGCAGCGACGAGCCCACCAGCGGCGGCTGGAACCCGGGCACGCCTTGGCCGTCGTGCTGATGGCAGACCAGACAAGACTCGGTGTAGAGCCGTTCGCCCGCAAGGATCGTCGTCCGAGAGGGCTGATACGCACCGGCGTCACCCGATTCACTGCAGCCGAGCAGCAGAGCTCCGGCCGCAAGGCCGGAAGCGACGCACAGCAAAAGAGGGAATCGCCGGCCGTCCGGCATCAGCCTTCACCCTCGTAGAAGACGCGCCAAACGTTGCCTTTCACCGAATCAACGATGTACAGGTGCCCGTCCGGACCGACGGCGAGCCCGGTCGGTCGGCTGCGTGCCTGCCGTGGGGAGCGGATGCTCTCGGCGCCCTTGAACCCGTCGGCGAAGACCTCAAAGTCGCCCGCCACGTCGCCGCCTTCGAACGGGGTGAACGTGACGTTGAAGCCTTCCTGCGGCATGGGCGCCCGGTTCCAGGAGCCGTGGAACGCGACAAACGCGCCGCCGCGGTACCGCTCGGGGAACTGCTCGCCGGTGTAGAAGATGACGTCGTTCGGCGCCCAGTGGGCGGGGAACGACTGGATCGGGTCGTGGTACTTGCCCGCTTCGGGCTCTTTGTCGCCGTCGCCGCCGTACTCGGGTGAGATGAC
The DNA here is from genome assembly GCA_039815345.1 of Planctomycetota bacterium. Taxonomy (GTDB): domain Bacteria; phylum Planctomycetota; class Phycisphaerae; order Phycisphaerales; family UBA1924; genus JBCBZM01. The sequence continues at coordinate 767 of JBCBZM010000086.1, forward strand.
CCGACGGTCTTCCAGCGGGTTCCAGTAGCTGTAAGGCCAGCCGCCGTTGAACCCGTCTTCGAGTCTGTGGAACTCTTCGCCCGGCAGCTCGGCGTTCTGCTCGGCGGTGTAGTGCTCGGGAAACAGCGTGTCGAGTTGATCCCGCCCGTGGACGACGACGAACAGCTCTTTGGTGTCGGGGTGTGCAGTCAGCGCGACGCAGTGCCGAAGCCCGGTCGCGTAGCGGTGACCGTCTTCGGGGTGGGCCTGTCCCGGCTTGTCGGCGTCGTACCGCCAGATGCCGCCGGAAGACTCGAGCTGCGGGCACGGGTCCTTGCCGGGCGACCCGGGCGCGCGTTGCTGTTCCTGGCACGCGTTGGATGGCGCGCCGACGTTGACGTACAGCCGTCCCTCGGCGTCGAAGGTCAACGGCTTGGCGGCGTGCCCGAACGCGGCCGAGAAGCCGATCACGATCGTTTCGGGCTCGCCCGTGGGCACGAGCGCGTCGCCCTCGGGCAGCTTGTACCGCAGCACGCGATCGTCGGCGCCTAGATACAGCCAGCCGTTGTGGATCTCGATGCCGGTTCCAGGGTGCTCGCCGAACGCTTCGATGCGGTCGGCCTTGCCGTCGCCGTCGGTGTCGCGGAGCGCGCGCACGGCGCCTCCGTCGGCGCGACGCATCATCACGTACACGTCCCCGTTGTCCCGCACTACCGCATGCCGACCCCGGCCGAGCTCCTCGGCGAACACCACCGCGCCGAAACCGGGCGGCAGCGTGATCCCGCCGTTGTTCCGATCGGCCTCGGGCAGGGCGCGCGCATTGCTGCCTGCCAGAGCGCATCCCCCGGCCAGAACGAGCGTCGTCAGTACGGATCGGATTGGCATGTTCGGAACTCCTGTCTTCGTGCGCTCGGCACGGATGGGTGCTTAGCAGTGCGTTCTCAGGGCAGCGGGTCAAGCCAGTGCGGTTCGATGTCTTCGGCAGACCCCACCGAGCCGTCGAAGCGGGCGACGTGGAATGCCTCCGAGGCCCGCCCGTGTCGGCGGCCGAGCCGTTCGGCGACGTGCTCTGCGTTGCGGAAGTCCAGCGTCGCGAGGGTTCGCGTGGGCGGCGGGGCGTTGCCGGTGATCGGCGCGGGGTCCGAATCCACGTACCAGGGCGTGGAAGACGGTCGGACGATCGCCCAGAACCGCACGTGGGCCTGTTCGTCGTCGAAGTTCGAGCGGTCGCCCGGCTCGCCGGCGTGCCCGGTCACGTTGACCGCGTAGGTCCGGGTCATGCCCGAGCCAAAGAGTCGCACGGCGGCGGGGCAGACGAGGACCGAGGATTCCCGGTACGACGCGGCGCCGTTGTCGGACGCCGCCGCTTGAACGACGAGCGCCCAGAACGGCTCTCGGCCCCAGGGGACGCCCAGAGCGGGCGTCGAGCCGCTGTGGTCCTCGGCATAGAGAGTCGAGATGATCGTGACTTGCCGGAGATTGCTCCGGCAGACGGCATCCCCTGCAACGGCGCGGGCCGAGCCGAGCGCGGGCAGGATCAGCCCGACCAGCAGCGCGATTACGGCGATGGAGACGAGCAGTTCGATGAGTGTGAAGCCACGCCGGGGCATGCCCGAGGGTATGGAGGCTGGAAGTATGGCGTCGCGGCCGCCACGATCACACCCAGAAACACCCTTCCGCTTGCCGCGGGCGAGGAATCGGCCTAGCTTTGTCGCCGGGCCTGAGACGGTCCGACGGGCGTGTACCGAAGTGGACAAACGGGGCAGACTGTAAATCTGCTGGCTTAGCCTACGGGGGTTCGAATCCCTCCGCGCCCATTCGCCTCTCGTTCTGAGAGGCTCAGCCTGCGACATCCAGAGACCCGTTACCCGTGCTCGTTGTGGTGGGGCGGCGGCAGCCTCAGGAACTTGGCGAGGCGGTACGCGCCGAAGTAGAACGGCAGCGTGTCCACCAGAGCCGCTGTGAGCTTGAAGACGTAGCCGGTCGCGATGAAGACGAGCAGCGTCGTCCAGACCGGGTCGCCGTCTTCGATGCCGAGCGCGCCCGCGTAGAAGTGCGTGATCAGGATGACCGCGGTGGTGTCCACGAGTTGGCTGATGACGGTCGAGCCGTTGTTCCGCAGCCAGAGGTGCTTGCCGCGCGTGAGATTCTTCCAGAAGTGGAAGACCTGCACATCCACGAACTGGGCGACCAGGTAGGCGATCATCGACGCGGTGACGGCGCCGAAGGCGAGCCGGCGGATCTCGAAAAACTCAGTCGCCTCGGTGCCCGGCAGCACGCCGCCGAGCCAGAGGATGAACATGACCCAGAGGTTGAGGATGAGCCCGACGAAGACGACCCAGTTGGCCCGCTTTCGGCCGTAGAGTTCGCTGATGAAGTCGGTGCAGAGGAACGTGATCGGATACGGCAGGACGCCCAACGCGACGGCGAACACGGTGGCGCCGGGGACCGATCGATCAAAGTCGATCTCAAACAGCGTGATAAATCGGCTGATACCGAGGATATTGAGCATCGCCAGCGTGCCGAGAAAGAGCCCGGCGAAGATCAGGAAGACGCGTTCTCGACGGGCGTGCAGGGTTGCCTCCGTGAGCGCCGGGAGGCCTTCGTACGTGTGCTGTCGAGAGGGCAGGGGTTCATGGAGCCGCATGGAGCGCAGGTTAGGCCGTGTGGCTGGAGCAGGAGTGATGTCTGAGGTCGGGCGGCGCGGTAGGATGGCCTTATGGCGAACCCCGAAGGCCAGACTGTCGAACCCAAGCCGGACGCCGAGGCGACGCCGCCGCTCGGCCTGCCCGGCGGCTACGGCATCGAGGCGCTGGTCGAGGCGGCACTGATGACGATCGATAAGCCCTTGCCGGCCGCGAGGCTGACCGACGCGTTGAACGAGTCGGGGCTTGGCTTCGAGACCGATCCGGCCGGTGTGGAAGCGGCGATTGCGGCCCTGAACGAGTCTTACGCCGAGGACGGCCGTGCCATCCGTATCGAATCGACCGCGGGCGGGTACCGGGTGATGACGCTGCCGGCCGCCGCGGGCGTGGTCGCTGCGGTCGCCGGCGCGAGGCCGTCCCCCCGGCTCAGCAAGGCTGCGCTCGAGACCCTCGCGATCATCGCCTATAGGCAGCCCATCACGCGAGCCGAGTTGGAGGCCATCCGGGGTGTCGGTTGCGGCGAAGTCCTGCGGTCGCTGATCGAGCGGAAGCTGGTCACGATCACCGGGCGAGCCGAAGAACTGGGTCGGCCGATGCTGTACGGCACAACGCGGGCGTTCTTGGAGACGTTCGGCTTGTCGTCCCTGAAGGACCTGCCCCCGATGCAGGACGGCGCGACGCCCGTACCGTTGGCCGCGGCGGCATCGGACGCCGAGGCGCCCGCGAGCGAAGAGCCCCCGAGTGAGGGGAACCGGACGGAGGCCTTGGCCGGAGACTCTGAGGGCGTGACCGAACCGCCTGCCCAAGATCATGGCGAATCCACCGATCCAACCCGCCCTGCGTCCGACGCCCCGAGCGGTGATGGCGGCGATTCCGACCCGTCAGCCGACTCAAGCTCCAACTGATCGGCGGTCGGTGCTCCGCTTGCCGGGGGCGATTTTCGCGGTGACGACGCTCTTTGTCGCCGTGGGCGCGATCAACAGCCAGAACAACCTGCTCTTCTGGGTCTTTGGGCTGATGGTGGGGGTGATCATCGTGTCGGGCGTGATCAGCGGCTCGGCGATGATGCGCGTCCGCCTCAGCCCGTTGCCCGTGGGCGTCGCCCGCGCGCACGAGCCCGTCACGCTCCGCTACCGGGTACAGAATCTGGCAAGGCTCACGCCGGTGCTCGCGCTCGAGGGCTTCGCGGACGGCGGGGACGACGCCGAGTTGCGCTGCGCGGGCCGCATCGCGTCGCTGCCCCCGGGCTCGACCGAACTGCTCGAGGTCCGCGGTGTGCCGCGACGTCGCGGCCGATGGACCATCGACGGCGCCGAACTCGCGTCGAACTTCCCGTTCGGGTTCGCTCGCAAGACCCTGCGATTCACGGGACAGCGCACGCTGCTGGTGCTTCCGGCACGTGTGCCGATCCGCGAGGATGTGATCCGCAAGGTCTTTCGAGGAGCGCAGGGCGGTCGCGTGAGCCCGCGCCCGGCGTCGGCCGGCGATGAGCTGTTTTCGGTACGCGAGTACACGCCCGGTGACAGCCCGCGGCGGGTCGCGTGGCGTCCTTCCGCCCGGCTGGGTGAGCTGCGTGTGCGGCAGCTTTCTGAGCCGGAAACACGATCGCTCTGGCTCCGCGTGGAAACGCAAGGGCTCGAACTTCATGAGGTCGAGCTGGCGCTCGCTTTGGCGGGCTCGATTGCCGAGTCGGCGGGTGAGCGGGGTGAATCGACCGGGCTGTGGATCCCGGCGTGGGGCGTGCGACTGCCGCCGTCGAGCGGTTCGGGGCATTCGGGCGCCGTGCTGCGGGCGTTGGCAATGGCGCACCCCGGCAGCGGCGGCGGCGCCGACCTTGGCACGGTGGACCCGCGGGACGTGGTCTCAATCGGCGCCGGGCCGACGGCACGCTTCGATGTCCGTCAACCCGCGGCTTGGCTCGCCCGGGGCGCGGAACTCCCCGTGTTCCAACGGTCTTCGACGCCCGCCGAACAGCGACGGCGGACACTGCGGCAGGCCGCGGGTCGGCTGGTCGACCGCATCGTCGGGCGGGAGGTGACGCCGTGAGTGCGATCCGCATGCTCGACCGGTGGACGCTGCGGGCCGCGGTGCTCGCGGTGATCGCCTATTGCCTGGCGGCGCGGAACATCGAGTTGTCGGTGCTCTTTGCCCTCGGCCTCGGGCTTCGCGCGTTCTTACTCCGCACGAACCGTTCGGTGACGGCGCCGCCTTGGGCGGTCAACGGCGTTGCGGTGCTCGCGGTGCTGTGGACGCTGGGCCGCGCGCTGGGCGTCGGGGGCGCTCGATTGGACATCGATGGGTTCAGCGTGCTGCTCACGCTGCTGCTGTTGGGCAAGCTGTTCGACTGGTCCAAGCCGCGAGACGCGGCACAGGTGCTGATGTTGTCGGCGTTTCTTGGACTGGGCGCCGTCCTCACGAGCAACGAGCTGCTCGTGTTCCTGGCCCTTGTAGCGCTCGGGTTCTCGCTTGCTTGCGGCACAATCTGGTTCCAACTCGCCGCGGCGGAACGCAGGACGGGGATTCTCGAAGAGACATCTGTACGTTCGGCAGAGCCCTCCCCGGTGATCGCGCGTTCCATGCGAGGCGTGCTGGCGCTCACGCTGCCGGCGGTCGTCGTCGTGAGCATGGTCGTGTTCGTCGTGGCGCCGCGCGGATTGGGCGACGGCATCTTTGGTGAGCTTCGATCGGCCGCGGCGGGCGGGCAGGTCACGGGATTCGATGACCGCGTGCAACTGGGCGCGGGCGGCGTTATCTCCGATTCGCCGACGATTGTGCTCGACCTCGAAGTCCGTGACGTCCGCGGCGAGCGGCGGGGCGGCGCGATGGAACGCTACTACCTCCGGGGCGCCGTGCTGGATCAGTACGACCAGCGAACCGGGACGTGGCAGGCCTCCCCGACGCCGACGTCGCCCTTCCCCATGCGGCCCGGCCGGGGCTACACGCTGGGGACCCCGAAAGACGCCTCGATCATTCAGGACATCACGATCCGCGCCGCTCCCAACGGGGTGAGCTACCTGTTCTCGGTTTGGAGTCCGGTCCGGATCGAGTTTCCGCGAACGGACACGCTCATCGCGGACGCGTCGAAGACCCACTCGCTGCGGCGCCGTGGCCGGGGCGGCAAGTTCTCGTACACCGTCTGGTCGTCGGAAGAAGTGACGCAGCGTTCAACCGGCCCGCGTGAGGATCGCACGCGGACGCCGCTCGGCCTGCCGCGCGTGCGGGAGATGGCCGAACGCGTCGTCGAGGATTTCGGTTTGGAGGTCGCGCAGGTGACGGAAGCGGCCGATGAGATCGCGGCCGCCCCGCTCGATGCGCGGTACGACTCCAACGGCCCTGTCGAGCGTGCGATCGTCGCGCTCTCGGCTGAACTGCGTCGCAACTTCGTGTACACGCTGGCGCCCAACGCCACGCCCCGGGAGCGGGATCCGATCGAGTGGTTCTTGCTCGATGAGCAGAGCGGGCACTGCGAGTACTTCGCTTCTGGGCTGGTGGCTCTGTGCCGATCGCTCGGCATCAGCGCTCGGGTCGTGACGGGGTACATCGCGACAGAGTTCAACGAGACCACGCTGCACTACGTGGTGCGCGAGAGCAACGCGCACGCGTGGGTCGAGGCCGAGGTCGCGCCCGGTATCTGGAAGACGTTCGACGCAACGCCGGAAGCCGATCTGGAACGCATCCACGATCCTTCCAGCAACTGGATGGCCCAGATCGGCCGTATGTTCGACGCGGTCGAGTATGCCTGGATCACGAGCGTGGTGGGCTTCGACGAGGATCTGCGGACGAGGCTGTTCGGGGCGCAACGCATCGAGGAAACGGGTCTGGCCCGGAGCGCTCAGCGGCTCGCCCGCCGCGTGGATCGACAGGGGCCGGCTTTGCTGCTTTCGGCGGTGATCAACGCGGCGCTCGCGTTCGGCGCCACGGTGGGTGTCGGCTGGCTGGCGATGTTTGGTGTGTCCCGCCTTGGCAGGCGGTGGCGACCGGGGCACGATGGCGGCGCGGCGGTGCACGACCGCTTGCACGCCGCGCTGCTGCGAGCACTGCGGGCGGCGGGGTACGAGAAGCCCCCCGGCGCGCCGATCGCCCGCTTCGCGCACGCGATCGACGCGCCCGTCGTCGCCGAACATGCCCGATCGGTGTCTCGTGTGATCTACGACGGCAAGTTCGCCGGCCGGCCGCCGACGCCGGCCGCGGAAGCGGAGGCCTGGCGGCGGATCGAGTCGATCGCGGGCAAGCCGGATTCGGGCCGATAACCGCCGACTCGGTTGCAACTGGTCAAAGCCTGCGTCGGGCGACAGGGTTGCAACGTCCGATTCGAGCGCCGCTCGCCGGTGAGGCGCGGCGTGAGTGAAGCCGCCTCTCGGTCGCGTCGATGCCTCTCGGCCCGATGACGCCGCCGGCACGCAGCCTGTGCGCTGGCGATCGGGAACGAGGAGTGCATCGTGCCCGCGAACCGATCAAGAACGCTGCGCTGGCGCGATTGTCTCCAGCAGGTACTCGAACGCAACGGGGGGCTCGAGCTCAGTGTCGCCCGTCCCGACGGCGACGACGCCGAGCCGGGGTCGGACCTGCTCTGGCGTGTTCGGCTCATCGATCTACGAGACGACGCGATCATCGTGGACCGGCCTTCGCTCGCCGGCGGCGCCATGAAGTTCGGCGTCGGCGCCGAGGTCGTCGTCGTGATGGCGATCGGCCAGAACCGGTGGATGTTCAAGACCGAGATCGTCGGCGAAGAGAACGCCGGGCGGGCGCTCGTGCTCCGCATGCCCGAGCATGTTGAACGCTGCACGCGTCGCAACTTTCTGCGTGTATCCACGGCCGAGGTCAGCCTGCCCCGGGTCGAGTGCTGGCCGCTGCTCGATCCGACGACCGTCATCCCGGCCGAGCGTGCCAACAAGGTGCAGGTCATGACGGGCAAGCCGGCCGAGGACGACCGGCTGATCCTGCCGGAAGTCGGGCCGAAGTTCACGGCTCAACTGATGAACGTCAGCGGCGGCGGGCTGGGCTTGCTCGTCCCGCCGGAGGGCGCGTCGGCGCTCGACCGGTCGCGTCTGCTCTGGATCCGTGTGGCGCTCCAGCCCACGATCCCCGAGCCGATCGGCATGACCGCCCGCGTCGCGCACACGCACATGGACAGCGCCCAGAACCGGTACGCCGGCTGCGCGTTCGAGTTCGCGTTCCACCCAGAGCACCGGGACTTCATCGTCTCGCAGCTCAGCGCATACGTGACCCGCCTGATCGATGGCGGCTCCCGCGACGCGGGTTAAAAGCGGGACTGGCGAAACAAACTTCCGAACTGGCGTGTCAGGGTGTGAAGACGCCGAACGGCGTGAACGCCATCGGCCGCTCGTAGATCCGCACGAACGCGTCACCCGTTGCCGGGCGCAGACGGATCGGGAACGTGCCATCGTTGAACGTGGCGGCCCATGCGTTCGTCTCGGGCACGATGTTCGTCATGGTTCCCAGGCGGTGATCGACCTTGTACCGCTGGCCCGGCGCGACCTCGATATCGAATCGGCCCTGCGAGTTGGGGCCCATCGTCAGGTAGATGTGCCCGTTCGAGGTGCGCAGATCGACCGGGCCGTTGAGCGGGCGATCGGTGCGGAGTTCGATGAAGCTCGCTTCGACGCCGTTGGCGGCGCCGTTGTCGATCTGCGCCGATCCGCCCACGCCCCACGCTCTCACCCAGCCGCCGTTGTTCTGGATACGCAGGCCCTCGATGGAAGGCACGCGTACATCGAGATCGACTTGTACGCGGCCGGTGACGTCGGGGTCCGTGTCCGCCTCGACACGGAGCGTGTATCGGCCCGCCGCGTCTTCGCCCCGCGCGACGACGAGCACACCGTCGTCCTTGGTCGCGGGCCGGGGATCGGTCATCGCGTTCATCGAACGGAGGGTGGCTCGGACGACGGGCTCGATCAGGGAGGCGTCGGCCCGGACGAAGATGTTGCCCGAGCTGTTGCGGATATCGACACCGACGGGCGAGCCCACCATCAGACCCGGGCCCTCGATCGTGACGCCGAAGTCCGAGGCGGGTGTGCAGCCCGTCGAGCCGAACGCGAGCAGGCAGGCGGCCAGCGAGCCCAGAAGGGTGAGCGACCGCCGGGGTCGGGTGTTGGCTTTGGTGGTCGGAAGGTCGTGTTGGTGCACCGCTGGTTCTCCGAGGCGGGATCGATCTGGACGAGAAACTCATCGTTCGGGATGTGGCCCGAGAGGCGGAGACTCTATCGGCCCGGGAGGCTCTCCGGGGTCAGCAGCTTTGTGATCGTGTGCTCGCACGCCGTCCGCGCGGGGCGGTCTGGATGGAACATCGACGTTTTTGGTAAGCAGGGTCGGTATAGTCCCTGAGGTCGCACGCGCGGCGGCGTCTGGCATTGAAGGCGCCCATCGGACGGACGAATACACCGCGGGACACCTGATTAAGGGTGTTCCGCTGATCAAAGGCCCTGCAGGGCCGTCCAGCGGGATGCTCCAGCCGACTCCGGTCGGCTCGGAAGCCTTGCGCAGACGCCCGCCCGGGCGCGGGAACTGGAATGACAACATCTACGTGGCTGATCGCAGAGATCAGCGGCGGGTTGGCGGGACTCATCGGGGTAGGGGGATTGCTGGTCGGCGCCGGGCTCGGGGTTCTCCTGAGCCGGGCGTTGGGCGCGCGCACGCTCTCCGCCGCCAAAGCCGAAGCCCAGACGCTGCTCGATCGGGCCAAGAAAGACGCCGAGACCGAAGCTCAGAAGATCAAGCTCGACGCCGAGCAGGCGGCGCTGGAGCGCAAGGAGCGGCTGGACAAAGAGGCCGAGGCAGCCCGGTCGGAGATCCGCGAGACCGAGCGGCGGCTTGCCAAACGCGAGGACGCGTTCCAACGGCGTGAAGAGACGCTCGGACGCAAGGAAGAAGACAACACCCGTAAAGCCGAGAAGCTCCAGGACAAACTCGACCGCGCGACGCAGCGGCAGGAAGAACTCGACGAACTGGCCGAGGAGCGCAAGACCAAGCTGCTGCACGTCGCCGAGATGTCCAAGGAAGAGGCAACCGGCGAGGTTCTGCGGCTGCTCGAAGAAGAATCCCGGCACGACGCGGCCAAGATCGCTCGGCGCGTGATCGAGAAGGCCGAGGAAGAAGCCAAGGACAAGGCCCGCGAGGTCACACTCCAGGCGATCCAGCGGTTCGCGACGGAGACCACCAGCGAGTCGACGGTGCGATCCGTGGCGATCCCGTCGGACGACATGAAGGGCCGAATCATCGGCCGCGAGGGCCGGAACATCCGGGCGCTCGAGAAAGCGACCGGCGTGGATGTGATCGTGGACGACACGCCCGGCGTGATCGTGATCTCGTGCTTCGACAAGGTGCGCCAGGCGATCGCGGTGGAGGCGCTCGAGCGTCTGATCGCCGACGGCCGGCTCCACCCGACGCGCATCGAAGAGGTCGTCGAGCGGGTGCGCAAGGAGATCGGCGAGCAGGTCGTCAAGCACGGCAAGGAGGCGGTGCTTGAGGTCGGCCTCCGCGGCGTGCACGGCAAGGTCTCCGAGGCGATGGGCAAGCTGCACTACCGGACCAGCTACGGGCAGAACGTGCTGCGTCACTCGATCGAGGTCGCGTACTTCTGCCAGATCATCGCCGAGCAGCTCGGGCTCGATGGCAAGCTCGCCAAACGCTGCGGGTTCCTCCACGACATCGGCAAGGCGATGGACCACGAGATGGAAGGCGGGCACCCCAAGATCGGCATGGACTTCGCCAAGCAGTTCGGCGAGAAGGACATCGTCCTCAACGCCATCGGCGGGCACCACGGCGACATCCCCTCGACCAGCTTCTATACGCCGATCGTGATGGCCGCCGACGCGGTTTCGAGCGCTCGCCCCGGCGCACGCCGCGAGTCGATGGAACGCTACGTGCAACGCCTGAACGAGCTGCAAGACATCGCGCTCGGGCATCAGGGCGTGGTCGAGGCGCACGCGATTCAGGCCGGCCGCGAGGTGCGCGTGATGGTCGATGCCGCACGCGTGGGCGACGACGAGGCGTACTTGATCGCGCACGACATCGCCAAGCGTGTGAGCGACGAGATGACGTTCCCGGGCGAGGTGCGCGTGACGGTGCTGCGCGAGACCCGTGCAATCGACATCGCCCGTTAGCGAATCCCAACGACATGCCATGCCCGCTGCAACGCACGACGCCTCCCATGACCGACCGGCCCGACCGGCTCGACCGGCTCGCCCGGCCCAATCGGCTCAACCGGCCCGTCGCAAACGTTGGCGTCGGCGGTTGATCGTGTGGGCGGCGTTGCTTGTGGGGCTGATTGGGCTCGGCGCGGCCGTGCGTGTCAACGCCGACGAGTGGCTGTTTATGTGGCCGAGCCGGGCGGCGTTCGCGACGCCCGCGGGTCATGAAGACGTTGAGTTCACGACGCCCGACGGCGTGCGCTTGCATGGCTGGTTCGTGCGCGCGTTCGATGCGGCGCCGGGCGAAGTCCGACCGTGCATCGTGCAGACGCACGGCAACGCCGGCGCGCTGCCCGACCATGCGCCCAGCGCGACATGGCTCGCGCAGCACGGGTTCCACGTGCTCGCGTTCGATTACCGGGACTACGGCCGATCGCAGGAGACCTCAGGCGAGACGCGCGAGGATCTTGTGACCGACGCCCGGGCCGCGATCGCCTACGCGCGCGCCCGGCCTGATGTGGACGGCGAACGGATCGGTGTCATCGGGTTCAGCCTCGGCTCGGGGCTGGGGCTCGCCGCGTCGGTGGAGGAGCCCTCCGTGCACGCGGTGGTGGCGCACGCAGGCTTCGACGGCTGGAAAACGATCGCTAACCGGCATGCGCCGGTGTTGGGCGGCTTGCTCGTTCGCAGCGGGCTCGACCCGGCCGACAGCGCCGCGGCGCTCGGCACTCGGCCTTTGCTCGTCATCCACGGCGATGCCGACCGCATCGTCCCGATCGCCCACGGCCGGGCGGTGTACGAAGCCGCGAAGGCCGCGGGCGTCGATGCCGAGTTTGTCGAACTGCCGGGGGTCCGTCACAACGACCCGGTCTGGCTCGACCCTCGTTTCACTGAGCCCATTGCGGCGTTCTTCCGTACGGCGTTGGTCGACAGAGTGGAGGCTGTCCCGGCCGAGTGAGCCTGCAACAAACAACGCCCGAGCGTGATGCCCGGGCGTTGTGCTGTGTGTTCAGTTGTCATCCGCCTCGGCTCAGTCGAGCTTGAAGCGGTTGATCAGGCCCTGCAGTCGCTCGGACTGCTGCGACAGGTCCGTCGCGGCCTGAGCGGCCTGATTGGCGCCTTCGCTCGACTCGGCGGTCACGGCGTTGATCTGCTCGAGCGAGCGGGCGATCTCGTCGCTGGCCGCGGACTGCTGCTTGGCGGCGGCCGCGATGCTCTCGACCTGACCAAGCAGGCCGTGCGACGCGCCGACGATCCGGCCGAGAGCCTCGCCGGCGGTGGACGCCATCTCGACGCCCGCTCCGACGCGTTCGGTGCTGGACTGGATCCCGTCCACGGCGGCCTGGGTGCCGTCCTGAATCGCGCGGATGCTTGCGGCGACCTCGTCGGTCGCGGTGGTGGTCCGCTCGGCCAGTTTGCGGACCTCGTCGGCGACGACCGCGAACCCGCGTCCGTGCTCGCCCGCTCGGGCCGCTTCGATCGCGGCGTTGAGCGCGAGGAGGTTGGTCTGGTCGGCGATGTCGTTGATGACCGCGATGATCTCGCCGATCTCTTCGCCTCGCTTGCCCAGTTCGCCGATCGCTGTGGAGGCGTCGTTGACCTGAGTGGAGATGGCGTTCATCTCGTGGATGGTGTTCTCGACGACCTCGCCGCCGCTGCCGGCCTGTTCGCCCGCGTCTCGGGCGGCGTTGGCGGCGCCGGTGGACTTTTCGGCGACTTCGGTCA